>DATDYN010000034.1:0-38137 GCA_035289005.1 Candidatus Nanoarchaeia archaeon | reverse complement strand
TCAATATTTCTCTGTCATTGTCTATCTCGCGCGCAAGCGCTGAAGTGTCCTGCGACTGCAATGATGCTGATTCAGCCCTATCAGCAGCAAGAGCCTGCTCCAATAACCTGTGCTGTCCAGAGAGGACGGAAAGTTCAGAGATTATCCTCTCCTGCTCCTTGACTGACTGCCGCGCTGCCGCCTCTTCTCTCTCAAGGATTGATAACAGATCTAGCCGCTCTCTCACTGCGCGCAGCGCTTTCTCTTTCTCTGTCCTGGAAAGGATAAGGCTTTGCAACCTCTCATTCAATTCTCTCTCAGTCTTCTCTTTCTTTTCTGCGACATTGTGCTTGTGTTCCTCTTTGACTTCCTGATCACAGGTAGGGCAGATAATCAGTGAGAGCACTCCTGAAGCCCTGCCTGAAGATTCACTGAGCTTGACCTCTATCTCTCTTATCTCAAGGCCGTTCTTCCAGGATTCCGCCTCAGCGCTCTCTTTCTGCGAGAGAAGCGCGTTCTTAACCTGCAATTGCTCCTGCAGTCTTGAGAGCTTTTCTTTTTTTGCTGCGAATTTCTGCGAAAGGTCGCTCTTGACCGCAATCTCTTTCCCTAGTTCAACAATTCTTTTTTCTGAACTGCGTATCCGTTCAGAAAGCATGGAGGATTTCTGCATGAGAGCGCGGAGCTTCTGGTCTTTTTCAGAGATGTCCTTCTCAATCTGCGCCGCAGACAAAACAATTTTCTGCTGCGACAATAGGCTCATCCTGGACTGCAGCTCTGCGCCGCTCGCTATAGCTATTCTCTCTTCATTGACAGATCTCTGCAGCAATACATGCTTGTCTTTCATCCTTGCGGCGATAACACTCTGCTCTTTTCTGAGATCCGCGAGGATCCGCATCTGCTGCTCCACTGCGTTCAGCTGCGCGGCTTTCTCGGCGCGGAAAGCCTTGACTTTCTCAAGCGCGGGAGCCAGAGAGAGCAGCTTCTGCTCCGCTTCTTTAGAAGTTATTTTCGCCCCTTCAAGAAGCCGCTTCTTATCTTCAAGATCATAAGTCATCCCTGAATATTCTTTCACACGTTCACGAAGGCTGCGGGTTATTATCGCGGAATTCTCCTCTATCCGTTTATATTTATCAATCCCGAAAACTTTTCGCAAAGTATCAAGGCGATGCTCCGCGTCATCAAAGAGTATCTTCTTCATCTCTTCCTGCGGCGTGAAGACTGTGAACCTGTAGATGAGATCCTTGCTTTTTGTGACAAGATCCTTAGGGTAGCCTAGCAGGTTAAGCATCACGCTCTTGAGCTCTATGGCAGTAGCGTCCTGCTTTTTTCCGTCGATGATCATATACCCCGCTTCCTGGCTCACTCCGGCATTGCCGCGCTTGAGAGTCCTTTTCACAAGGATTCGTTTCCCTTCGATAGAGAACGCAAGTTCGACAGAGCCTTCTTTCGCTCCATTGCGCAATAATGCCTCTCCGCTCAGGTCAGTGCGCCTAGCTCCGAAAAGCGCGAACTCTATCGCGAGAAGTATTGTGCTTTTCCCTGCGCCTATATCCCCTGAGAGCAGCACTGAGCCTTTCGGGAAGTCGATGCGCTGGCGCGCATAACTGCGTATATTGCTCAGGTCCACATATTCAAGAATCATTGATAAGCTTATGCTACCGAGGTATAAAAAGATTTATGAAGCGCAGGCTCTGTTCTGAAAACACAATGACTTCAAAAGAAAAAAGCGATTTCTCATTCACTAACCGCTCGCGAAGCAAGTATCGATGCTCCGACAACCCCTGCGCGATCGATCACTGCCCTGAAGATCGGAGTGCGCTTAGGCTGATCATAGTAAAGATTCTTCTTCAGTGATTCTTTCATGGATTTCCTGAAAAGATCATAAGCTTTAGTCATCCCTCCGCCAAGGACTATGGCGTCAGGATTATAAGCGTTGATCATTATCGAGAGCGCATAGCCAAGATTCTCTCCCATAGAGAGATAAGCTTTCTTAGCGGCAGCATTTCCTTTGCGCGCCAGCTGTTCGACCTCTAAAGGATTTGCAGCCCTGATCTTCAGCCTGCGCGCCTCTTCCCTGATGAATCTTCCAGTGCAGTAGTGTTCTATATTGTGCTCTCTGTAGGTTATCATCCCGAACTCTCCTGCGAGATTGTCTTTGCCGCCATAAATGCTGCCGTCGATTATCACTCCTACGCCAACACCAGTGCCGACTATCACTCCAAGGACAGAATCATTGCCGCAGCCTGCGCCGAAAACAGCTTCTGCGAGCGCGAAGCATTTAGCGTCATTCTCTATGATGACAGGAACCCTGAATTTCTTGCGCAAAGCGGCTCCAAGGCCAACATTCTTCCAGGCAGGGACATTAGGCAGCTTATACACGGTATTACCATCCGTCGCTCCTGGAACTCCGATCCCTATCGCTTTTACCCTGCGATCCCAGACCGCAGTTATGCAGCTGAAGATATTAGAAAGCACAGCTTCCTTTCCTTTCTCTCCCTCCGTAGGGATCTTGAAAGTCTTGAGAACTCTTCCTGAAGGATCGACAAGGCCTGCCTCTATCTTTGTGCCGCCCATATCTACTCCGACAGTGAATGCTGGCATAATTTAGCACCTGCTTTTTACTATTCAATGAAAAGAGACCCAAAAAAACATATCATGATAGTATCTTGCCGGACATCAATGAGATAATTCTTTCTTGAGATCCTCGACCATGACTACAGGCGCAGGATCGATACCATACTCTTCAGCGAGATAATACCCTACATAGCTGCCTAGCAGTATTGTGTAAAAGATATTCGCCAATCTTTTCCTGCCGCTCACATTGACAACCATGGCAGAACAGCCTGCGTCCTGCAGCAGCCTTTTCGTGATGTCCATCCTCTTCTTTATCCGGACATGATCGCTCTCTTCCTCGATCATCACTATGAAATAATCAGCTATCAGCTTTGTGAATCCCACCATCTCGTTATGGTTCAGCTCAGGGAAAGAGTTATAGAACGCCTGGGTCTTCGCGTTCTCATTGATCTTGCTCTTCCAGGTACGGGCGAGGCAGGCAAGGCGCTGCGAGGAATAAACGACAACGATCTTGTTCTTCATCTTTTTAGCGATGCTTTTCGCTGTTTCCTTCACATCCTTCTTCAAAGTGCTTATCAGCGCCTTGAACTCGTCCTCTTCCACAGTGATAATCCCTGAATTCTTCAGAACAGTTATTATCGGCAGAGAAAGGTATCCTGTGGCGTCGCGAGGCTGGTAGCCTGAAGGCACTTTGACAAAAGAGACCTTGTTGCGCAGGCATAACTCCTCGATCTTTCCGCCGGAGCTTATACCGACTATCTTCGCTCCGCGCTCTTTAGCGTCATTGAAGCAAGCGACTGTCTCTTCAGTGTTTCCGGAATAGGATATCAAGAACACCAATGACTGCTTTGTGACCCATGCAGGAAGAGAATAATCCCTGTTGACAACTACCGGAACCTTGAGATCCGCATAGCCTTGGAGTATATCTCCAGGGATCGCTGATCCACCCATTCCAGAGATTACTATTCCGTTCAGAGGGCCTTCGACAGATATGTTCTGCGCCAGGGCGAGAGCTTCCTCGCACTGGTTCCAGAAAGTATCAAGGACGTAAAGCATATCTTTCTTCGTCGTCTCTTTCATGAGTATCACCTGTTTTCGCCGCAAGGAAGACGCTGCCGAGCTTGTCAACCTGGCACGGGCATAACATCGGGCAAACGCGTGAAGTATATAAAGATAACGTGATGGATGACTCTGTCCTGAATCTACGATGGAAAACTTTTTTTGCCACCGCGCTACAGCTAACTAATTGTGGCTAAAACTAGTTATTCTAAAGCGGCGGCAAAAAAAGAATGATTCAGGGCAGAGCCATAAAATCCCTTCTTAAAGAGGATTACCACAGCAACATTTATATAATACATCGATACTATCACTCTCGGGCGAGAGAGGGTTGAGGACAAATGCGGAAAAGAGCGTGCAGACTGACAGGCATCATGCTTCTTATCGTATTTTCTATACTCGCATCACTCCAGATAGCAATTGCTGATGCCGACAGCGCAGTGAACAGCACTTTGGTCCTGAGCGTCGAGAAAGTCAAGGACAAGATCTCAGAAGGCGACTGGGCGATATTCAATCTCAAGATAACCAATAAAGGACGAGGCCTGGAAAGGGTCACTATCAGCGTGCGCGAAGAGGGCGCTGAATGGAGCGTCATAGCGCAGAACACTTCTGATTATGTCACAGGCATAGAGATATTGCCTTTCAAGAGCGTAACAACAAGATTATTGCTGAAAGAGAAAGGCCTCCTTCCCAGCGCGACAAAGCCGCACATCATCACTCTTGACATGACTTCTGAGAACTCAGGGATGAGATCCACATTCCCTCTTAAAGTGTTCATAATGCCTGAGCCGACTTTTGATTACGCTTCCGATGTCGAAGTCATCCCTGCAATACCAAGATTCATGGATCCTAGAGTGACCTATTCTTTCATGCTTGGACTGAAGAACAAGAATGAGAAAGATATCAAAGACCTGGATATAACCCTGGAGAGCGTCATGGTGAACAGGCAAGCCACTGTCAGCCTTGAGCCTTCAGGAGAGAAAAATGTAGAATTCAGCGTTGATCTTGAAGACGGCCAGAAACCTCTGCTTGACACACTGACAATCACGATCACTGAAGGGAATCAGACAGTGTACAGAGGCACTGAATCTTTTGAGGCTGTCGCGTACAGATTGCCGTTCTCGAAAAATATCGAGACTGATGAAGGATTCCTTGTCACGACAGACACATTGACGCTCACAAACAATGAGAACGTGCAGGAATCACAGACGCACACTGAGAGTTTCTCTCCGGTCAGATCCTGGTTCATGACCTCAACGCCTGAAGCGGGAATGAGCAGCGAGAAGATCGACGGGAAAAGATTGGCTGTGTTCTCCTGGCATCTGACATTGAAGCCTGGACAGAGTTCGCAGATAATCCTGAAGACAGACTACAGGCTGCCATTCCTGACGATAATACTCATAGTAGCGGCAGTGCTCTTGTTCATCTTCTTGCGCGATCCTATCACGCTGACAAAACAGGCAGAGATAATCAGCACAGCTGACGGAGGGATCAATGAGCTCAAGGTAGTGATCTCTCTCAAGAACCGCACTCATAAGATATTCAAAGATGTAAGGCTAGTCGATATGATCCCTGGCCTGACCAAGATCGATCAGAGAATAAAGATAGGGACGATTGAACCTGAAAGAGTCATGCACACTCACAAAGGAACGATTCTCGACTGGAAGATAGATGTCGAAGGCAAAGAGGAAAGGCTTATCACTTACAAAGTGAAGACGCATCTGACAATTGTCGGCGGCCTCAAGCTTCCTGCAGCGACCGTGCTGATAGAGCAGGGAAGACGGAAGCACAAGATAAGATCGAATGAAGCTTTTGTCAGCACATGATTCTCTGGGATGTCAAGCAAACATGTTTTTATCCGGAATCATCCTTTTTGCCATCACGTTCTTATGATTTTAACGCAACAGCAAAGAAAGTTTTATTCTGCAGATTCAGGACATAGTCAGGATTTATGGCTCTATCCTGAATCCTTCACTTTTTTGCCGTCGCTTATACTTGCCTTATCATAACTTCTGTCTGAAGCATCGCTATTCAAGCGACGTCAAAAAAGTTTTCTATCATAGATTCAGGACAGAGCCATTCATCACAAAATCTTTATAAACTGCCTCTTTCCCTGATTTTATGATCCCCCCGTAGCTCAACTGGCTAGAGCGCGCGGCTGTAGATAGTGTTCGACTCTCCCGTAAAGGGTAGGAATGATAAGCACTCAGCCGCGACCGCGAGGTTCCCGGTTCAAATCTGGGTGGGGGGATTTTTTTGTTTTTCTCCGCTCCAAAAGATTGCAGGGTCAGTCGCAACTGATCCCTGCTGCGGGTACCTGTAGGGTGCAACCCTCAGGTGAGAATACGAGTGGGGGGATTTCTTTTGTTTTTATTCCGCATATTCTATTCTCAAAAAAAAAAGAAAACGCGCATGCCATCGCTTGATAAATGGCAACAGAGACAGAATAAACCACAATATTTATAAATAAGCAGAAAATCTTTAACACATGGCCGAGCAATCTTTCTATGGGCAGATAGAGTCCAGAATGGCCTCCTTTTGCGCTATAGACAATGCTATGGCCTGCTCAGCCAAGAAGATGCCCTGGTAATGTAGTGGCCTAGCATAGGGCCCTGTCGAGGCTCTAACCCGGGTTCAAAACAGCATATTCAGCCGCAGACAGCTCGAATTAGCTGGGAAAGTCCCGGCCAGGGCGTTTTCGTCCATTAAATGGGCCGGTAGCTCAGCCTGGTAGAGCACTTGTGACGCAAAAAAGCAACGGTGAGACTTTTACGCAGGCAAGCCTCGCTTGATCTGAAGAAATCAAGTGGTCGCGAGTTCGAATCTCGTCCGGCCCGTCTTCATCATAAAGAAAAGCAACAGTATAGAAAATCACCGCGCAAGACGGTTAACTCATAGGTGTGATCGTGACAACTAAGCCAAAGATCAGCATCGCAAAACACATTCTGGTTCCAAAGCACACTAAACTCAGCGAGAAAGAGAAGGCTGAGCTGTTCTCGAGATACGGTATAACCCTTCGCGAACTTCCGAAGATACTCAGGAACGATCCTGCGATAGCTGAGCTTGACGTCAAGACAGGAGATGTGATAAAGGTCCACAGGAAAAGCCCGACAGCTGGAGATTCTGTCTTCTATAGAGGTGTCATTGATGCGTAAGTCATCAGAGCTTCTGATAAGGAAATATTTCGAGGAGAACAGCCTTGTAGGCTCAAGCGTCGCTTCATTCAACAATTTCATAGAGCATGAGCTGCAGAAGATAATCGAGGAGAACAGGGATATAGAGCCGACAATAATCCCCCATAATGTCGATTCTTTCAAGATAAGGCTGGACAAGATCTGGGTTGAGAAGCCGACAATAACAGAGGCTGACGGATCAAAACGCAACATCTTTCCTGTCGAAGCGCGCCTTAGAAAACTCACTTATTCCGCTCCTTGCCTCATAGAGGTAAGCTCGCATGTGAACGGAGTCCAGCGCGAATCATTCACGACACAGATAGCCACTCTCCCCATAATGCTGAAATCAAGCTACTGCCATCTCAAAGAGATGAAGCGCGAGGATCTGATAGAGCACGGCGAGGATCCTGATGATCCCGGCGGATATTTCATAATAAATGGCAGCGAGAAAGTCCTTGTCGCGGTCGAAGATCTCGCCCCTAATAACATGATAGTCGAAGACGATGAGCTTGGAGCGAGCAAATTCATCGGCAAGGTCTTCTCAGAGAAAGGGCAGTTCAAGATACCTCACACTTTCGAGAAACTTAAGGACGGAATATTTTACATCTCATTCACAAGAGTCAAGCGCATGCCGCTCATAGTCATGCTCAAGGCTTTAGGGCTGACAAAAGATGAAGAGATCATGAATTTAGTGACTGGCGGAGAGAAGAATGACGAATTGCTCATCAACCTTTACGAATTCGCGGAAATAAAGAATGAGGACGCGGCTCTCGATTATATCTCAAAACGCATAGGGATAACCCAGATAAAGGAGGCGAGGCTCGAGCGCATGCAGGAGATCCTCGACAGGTTCCTGCTCCCCCACTTAGGGCTTGAGCGCAAAGACAGGATATTCAAAGCTTACAATATGTGCAAGTACATAAAGAAATATCTCGCTGCGTCCGCAGGCAAGATAGGCATGGATGACAAGGATCATTACATGAACAAGCGCATAAAACTGAGCGGAGACCTCCTCGCGGAATTATTCCGTGTGAATCTGAAAGTGCTTATCGGAGACTTGCTCTACAATTTCCAGCGCATAGTCAAGCGAGGGAAATTCCCATCGATAAAAGTGATAATAAGAGACAAGCTGCTGACTTCAAGGATATACTCCTCTATGGCGACAGGATCATGGGTCGGGGCGCGCAAAGGAATCTCCCAGAGGATCCAGCGCCTTAACTACATCGATACTTTAAGCCATCTGCAGAGAGTCGTCAGCCCTTTGAGCTCTTCACAGGAGAATTTCGAGGCTCGCGGACTGCATCCTACTCATCTGGGAAGACTTTGCCCTGTAGAGACTCCTGAAGGAACCAACATCGGCCTCAGGAAGAATCTTGCGCTGCTCGCGCAGACCTCTCAGGAAGCGAATGAGGATGAGCTCGTCAAGAGCATGAAGACTTTAGGAGTCAAGACTGTGCGCTGAATCTGGCGCGAGAGATGATCACAATAAATATATCGTGGAGAACAAAATGGCGGAAGTCTATCTGAACAGCAAATTCATCGGAACTGTCGACAATCCTCATGATTTCGTTAACAACCTTGTCATAAGCAGGCGCAAGGGAGATATAAACAGCCAGATAAACGTGCGTTATGATGAGAAGACTGACAATGTCATAATCGAGAGCTCGAGAGGAAGATTGCGCAGACCGCTCATAGTTGTCAAGGACGGCAAGCCGCTCATCACTGAAAGGCATGTCCAGCAGCTGGAGAAGAAAGAGATCGCATTCAGCGATCTTGTGAAGCAGGGAGTGATCGAATATCTCGACGCTATGGAAGAAGAGAATTCTCTTGTCGCGTTCTATGAGACTGAACTCACCCCAGAACACACCCATCTGGAGATCGCTCCTGTAGCGATGCTCGGGATATGCGCCTCTCTGGTCCCTTACTCAAACCATTCTCCTGGAGCCCGTATCAGCATGGGTTCCAAGAACCAGAAACAATCTCTAGGAATATACGCGACGAATTTCGCGAAACGCCTTGACATGGATGTCAATATACTCCATACTCCGCAGATCCCTATAGTTACGACAGTCATGAATGACATAATCGGCTACGACAAGCACCCTTCAGGACAGAATGTTGTTGTCGCTGTCATGAGCTTCAAAGGATACAACATGGAGGATTCAGTCATAATCAACAAAGGATCCATCGAGAGAGGATTCGCGCGCAGCACTTACTACAGGCCTGCTGTCGTCGAAGAATTGCGCTATCCTGGAGGATTGAGCGACGAGATCTCAATTCCCGACAAGGATGTCAAGGGCTATCGCACAGAGCACGATTACAGATTGCTTGAGGATGACGGCATAATCCACCCAGAAGCTGATATCGCTGAAGGAGACGTCATCATAGGGAAGACTTCTCCTCCGAGATTCCTCAGCAGCATGGAAGAGTACAGCCTCACAAGCAATGTGCGCAGGGAAAGCTCTTTCACTGTCAAGCATGGAGAGAGCGGCACTGTCGATTTCGTCATAATCACAGAGAACGATGAAGGCAATAAGCTTGTCCAGGTAAGGCTCAGAGAAGAGCGCATCCCTGAAGTCGGAGACAAATTCACTTCAAGGCATGGACAGAAAGGAGTGATAGGGCTCATAGTGCCTCATGAGGATATGCCTTTCGCCTCTTCAGGGATAATCCCAGATATCATATTCTCCCCTCACGGAATACCTTCACGTATGACAATCTCTCACCTTATCGAGCTGCTCGGAGGCAAAGTCGGCTCGCTCGCGGGAAGATTCATCGACGGCACGACTTTCGATTCTGAGCCCGAAGAGCAATTGCGCAAAGAGCTCCAGAGCTTAGGCTTCCGCGAAGACGGCACTGAGACTATGTACAGCGGAGACACGGGAGAGCAGTACACCGCGAGAATATTCGTCGGGAACATGTACTACCTGAAACTCAAGCATATGGTCGCGAACAAGATCCACTCAAGAGCTCGCGGACCGATACAGCTGCTCACGCGCCAGCCGACTGAAGGCCGCGCGAAAGAAGGAGGGCTCAGACTTGGAGAGATGGAGAAAGACACTTTCGTCGCTCACGGAGCCTCATTGCTGCTCAAGGAGCGCTTCGACTCTGACAAGACGATAGTTCCTGTCTGCGAGAAGTGCGGGATAATCGCGATATACAATGAGTTCAAGGACCAGAGCTTCTGCCAATTGTGCGGAGAGAACGTCGAGATCTCTGACATAGAGATATCCTACGCGTTCAAGCTCATACTTGATGAGTTCAAATCACTGGGAGTCTACCCCAAGCTCAAGCTCAAGACAAGATACTGAGGAATACTGATGGCAAACACTGAAAGATTCGCGTACAAGCAGGTCAGCTCGATCATCTTCGGCATGATGAGCCCAAGGATAATCAAGAAGATGGCTTCTGCGAAGATAGTCACTCCTGAGCTTTATGACAAGGAAGGATACCCTGTAGACGGCGGACTGATGGATGTCCGTCTCGGAGTCATAGATCCAGGGCTGAAGTGCAAGACCTGCGGCAGCAAGCTCAAGGAATGCATAGGCCATTTCGGATATATAGAGATGGCAAGGCCTATCGTGCACATTAAACTCATCACTATGATACTCAATCTCATGCGCTGCTCCTGCAAAGAATGCGGAAGGATACTCATACCTCAGAACAAGATCGACAAGTACAATTCCCAGTTCGACGAAGTCGAAGAGCAGAGCGGGCTTGAGACACGAAGAAGAGCGATACATGAGACTGTAGCCACGATGAAGACGATCAACAAGTGCCCTCACTGCAACGCGAGGCAGCAGAAGATAGTGCTTGAGAAGCCTTACACTTTCATGGAAGGAGATAGGAAACTCTCCCCTATCGAAATCAGAGCAAGGCTTGAGAAGATATCTGATGATGATTGCAGGGTTTTCGGGATAAATCCTGAAGTCGCCCGTCCTGAATGGGCAATCCTCACAGTGCTTTCGATACCTCCTGTGACTATGAGACCGTCAATCACTCTTGAGACAGGAGAGCGCAGTGAAGATGACCTCACCCATAAGCTTGGAGATATTGTCAGGATCAACCAAAGGCTTTTCGAGAACATAAACGCTGGAGCTCCAGAGATAATCATTGAGGATTTATGGGATCTGCTCCAATATCATGTGACCACATTCTTCGACAATGAAGTCGCGCAGCTTCCTCCCGCAAGGCACAGGTCAGGCCAGCCGCTAAAGACTATCACTGACAGGATAAAGAGCAAGGAAGGGAGAATAAGGCACAATCTAGCGGGAAAGAGGACTAATTTCTCCTCGCGCACAGTCATAAGCCCTGATCCTAACATAGGATTGAACGAAGTGGGAGTGCCGATGATAGTCGCGATGAAGCTGACAATCCCTGAACGAGTCACTGAATGGAACATGAAATACCTTAAAGAGTTCCTGAAACGCGGCCCGAAGAATTATCCGGGATCGAATTACGTCATAAGGCCTGATGGGAAGAAGAAGAAGATCACTGATGAGACTCATGAATCTATCCTTGAAGAAGTGCAGCCTGGATATATCGTAGAGCGCCATCTGATGGACGGCGATATCGCGATATTCAACAGGCAGCCAAGCCTTCACAGGATGTCGATGATGGCGCATAAAGTCAGAGTGCTGACAGACAAGACTTTCAGGCTCAATCCAGCTGTCTGCCATCCTTACAACGCTGACTTCGACGGCGACGAGATGAACCTGCATATCCCTCAGACAGAAGAGGCTCGCGCTGAAGCGGAGACTCTCATGCTTGTCAATACTCAATTGGTCTCTCCGCGTTACGGCCTGAGCGTCATCGGATGCATCCAGGACTCTGTCAGCGGCAATTACCTGCTCACAAAGAAAGAGGAGATCCCGCGCGAACGCGCAGTGCAGATCCTCGCTTCAGTGGGAATGACGGATTTCTCACGCCTGCCGAAGAAGAAGATGGTCAGCGGAAGAGAAGTGTTCTCAGTGCTCATCCCTTCAGACTTTGAGTTCTCAGGGAAGTCAAAAGAGAACAAAGAGGAAGGCTCAGTCATGATCACGGGCGGACAGCTCGTCAAAGGAGTCATGGACGCGGCTAACTTAGGTCAGGGAGCGGGGCTCATGCTGCGGAATATCCATAAGAGATACGGCCAGGAACAGGCATTGGACATCCTCAGCATGATGTTCAAGACAGGAGTCATGTCATTGGCGGATCACGGATTCACGGTCAGCCTTGGAGACATAGACCTGCCTCAGCAGTCTAACAAGGCGATACAGGAGACTCTCGATAAGGCTTACATCGAAGTCGACAGCCTGATCGACGCTTATCACAGGAAAGACATGCAGGCCTTTCCGGGAAAGACTCTGCGCGAAACTCTCGAATTAAGGATTCTTGAAGCTCTCAATAGGGCACGTAACGACACAGGAGCGATAGTGCAGAAGAACTCCAAGACATTCACAGGGACAGCGGTCATGACCCGCAGCGGAGGAAGAGGCAATCCTATCAACCTCGCCCAGATGTCAGCGTGCGTAGGACAGCAGGCTCTGCGCGGCAAGCGCATAGATATCGGTTTCACCAACAGGTCGCTCTCGGCTTTCAAGAAGAACGATCTCTCTCCTGCGGCGAGAGGATTCATCGCCAGCGGATTCAAGAAAGGGCTGAAGCCCGCTGAATTCTTCTTCGCGTCAATGACAGGAAGAGACTCTCTTATGGACACTGCTCTGAGAACCCCTAAATCAGGATACTTGTACAGGAGACTGGCGAACTCTATGCAGGATCTCAAGATAGAATACGATCATACTGTCCGCGACGCAGGCGGGAAGATCGTGCAGTTCACTTACGGCGAGGATGGGATAGATGTCTCAAAGAGCGAGGGCGGAAAGATCAATGTCAAGCGCATAATCCAAAGCGTAGTCGGAGTTGAATGATCATGGCAGAGGACGAGATATACACGCAGTATGAAGACAAGCTCCCTAACAGGATCCTTGAGGATATCAAAGCTGCTATGCCGCAGAAGATATCAAAGGCTGACATGAAGAGAGTCCTTGAGCTTGTCTCTGAGGAATTCAAGAAATGCCAGGTCGAGGCCGGAGAGGCTGTCGGTCTTGTCGCTTCAGAATCTATAGGTGAGCCAGGAACTCAGATGACACTGAACACTTTCCACTTCGCTGGGGTAGCGGAGATGAACGTCACTACAGGCCTTACGCGCATAATCGAGATTCTCGACGGAAGAAAGACACTGAGCACTCCGATGATGGAGATCTTCCTTGAGAAGCCTTACTCGACAGGCAAAGACATCAAGAGAGCGGCGCTCATGATCAAAGAGACGACGCTGAAGGACCTAGCGACAGAATTCACGATCAATGTCATGGACATGACCATCGAGGTCTCCCTTGATGTTGAGAAGATGAAGGATATGGGCATAACAACAGCTGCTGTCGCTAAGATCCTTGAGAAAGTCCCTAAGACAAGCGTCAAGCAGCAGGAGAAAGATACATTGATGATCAGGCCGACAAGCAAGGAAGCCAACCTGAACGATGTCTACAAGCTCAAAGAGCGCGTGAAGGACGAATTCATCCACGGCGTCAAAGGGATACATCAGGTTCTTCCGGTCAAGAGAGGAGAAGAGTTCATAATAATGACTGCGGGTTCAAATCTGAGCAAAGTGCTCGAGCTAGATTTTGTTGATGCTTCAAGGACGATCACGAATGACACTTTTGAGACTGCTGAAGTCTTAGGCATTGAGGCCGCGAGACAGAGCATCATCAATGAGATATTCAGGGTCATAGAGAACCAGGGACTGAACATAGACATAAGGCATATCATGCTTGTCTCTGATATGATGGCCGCGAACGGCGATATCAAAGGGATAACCCGTTATGGGATCATCTCTGAGAAGAGCTCAGTGCTGGCGCGAGCGTCATTCGAGACTCCTATAAAGCACATAATAGAGGCAAGCCTTGTAGGGGAAGAGGACATGCTGACTTCAGTAGTTGAGAACGTCATGCTCAACCAGCCAGTGCCTTTAGGGACAGGCCTGCCTGAACTGATAGTCAGGATCAAAGAAGGTAAGAAAGGGTAGATGGTGAGGAAGAATGATAACTGACGACATCAAGAAATTCGTGAAAGACAAGAAAGCTGTCATAGGCACTGAGCAGACGATCAAGATGCTAAAGCAGGGCAGAGTCACTGAAGTGTTCCTTTCATCCAACTGCATGAAAGAGACTAAAGAGACTATCCAGCGCTACGCAAGCCTTGGCGGAGTCAAAGTCACTGACTTGGAAATCCCTAATGACGAGCTCGGAGTCATCTGCAAGAAGCCTTTCATGATCTCTGTCCTGAGTGTGAGCAAGGAATAGCACTATGACTTTCACGCTTGACGCTTCACTCATCCCACTGATTTCTTTGTTTGAGCGAGAGACGCACGCAAGAGTGCGTGACTGCTTCAATGACGCTAAAGGGATCACTTTCATAGTCGAGCAGGGAGACCTCGGTAAAGCTGTAGGGAAGCAAGGGATGAATGTCAAGCGTTTCGAGAACAGCCTTCACAAGCGAGTGAGGATTGTCGAATTCAACCCTGACAGGCGGGAATTCATACTCAATATGATAAGGCCGTTGCGAGTGCGCGGGATCGAGGAGCAGGAAGATGGGACGATCATAATCCAGGGCGGAGACACAGAGACCAAAGGCCTGCTCATAGGGAGAGCGGCCCAGAATCTCAGGACTCTTGAAGAGCAGGTGAGAAGGCATTATAAGGTGAAGGAGATAAAGGTTGTGTGAGCATGACTGCAACAGCTCTGTAGAAAGTTAGAATTTCTGAAGTTTTTAATAGAGATTACATGCACAATAGTCGCCGTTGCTGTATCTTATGCATATCCAGATTTTCCTCCCCCTCGACAGAGTCAGGGGAACGGGGTGAGGGGAATCTGTCGCGGAAATCTCCGATTTCTGACACTTCAGTTACATCTGAGGCGCAGCAACCTAAAATAGCAAACTAATTCCTACATCGCCGGCACTATCGTAATCTTTATAAACCCCCTCCAAATCTTGATTACTAACGACAGAAGATATTATGGGCAAGAAATCTCGAGGATTGGGCGCCGGCAAAAAGCTTGCCAGGCGAAGGATTGACGGAAGATGGCATCTGAAAAGATACGTCAAGCGAGTCCTTGACCTGAAAAGAAAATCTGATCCTTTAGAGGGAGCTTCCCAGGCAAGAGGTATCATCCTTGAGAAAGTCGAGATGGAAGCCAAGCAGCCTAATTCTGCCATGAGAAAGTGTGTCAAGGTCCAACTGATCAAGAACGGCAGGCAAGTCACCGCTTTCGCCCCTGGCGACGGCGCGATCAAGCTGATGGACGAGCACGATGAAGTGATTGTCGAATGCATCGGCGGAACCAAAGGCCGCGCAAAAGGAGACATTCCAGGAGTCAGATGGCAGGTCATCAAGATCAATGACCAGAGCCTTGACGCGCTGCTGAAAGGCAAGATCGAGAAGGCTAGGAAGTAAGCGCTTTTCTATATCTTTTATACATTTATATCTTCAGGATATTCAGACCGCTATAATTATAAACTGCAGTCCATTATTCAAGAGATATGTTTTACGGCAAGCTAGAGAGCAAGAACTACAAGGTTGTAGAAGCCATTGTTGAGAAGAAGAATCCTTCTGAGATGCATGAGAACGCCGATGATGTGTACTTTGTCCTTGAAGGATCAGCGAAGCTGAAGATGGGCGGATCATTGACAGAGCCGCAACAGAACTCTCCTGGAGAATGGACTGGTGAGGATATTGAGAACGGCAAAATCATTGATCTCAAGCCAGGGATTGTCGTGAGCATCCCGCGCAAGACGCCGCACATGGTGGATGCCAGCGGATCAAGAGTGAGATATGCTGTTGTCAAGATATACTAATAATTCTTACCAAGTTAATACTTCTTATGAGTAGTATCAGATAGAAACATTTTTATATGGCAAGATTTCTTGCTATAAATATGCCCATACCTAAAAGACTCCCGAAGAAACAGCAGCCTCAAGAGACTATCCCTCTCCCTCAAGAGCTTCTTACAGCGCTCAAGGCAGAGAATCGCCCAGAACAGATCCTTCAGGTAGGAAGCCCGATAATCGGAGGAATCAATATCATCAGAGTCTATAAAGACATTGCGGAAGGAAAGAAATGGTCCTATATCACCCCGGCGGAATTCAAAGATGAAGAGACAGGGAGAATTGTGGCTGTACGGGCTGGAGAGAGCATCTTTGACAATCCTGCGGGAGTTCTTGGAGCATTGAAGCAGGCCACAGCGGCATTGCCTCAAGGCAGCGTCAATTGGAGGCATTATGCTGCTACAGAGCACTATGATGGGCAGAAAGAATTCGCGGAACGCCTCAGCACTGTGAAAGGAGCGAATCCCCTCAGGATAATATACGCGCAGACAGGAGAAAATCCTTGCATGATCAGAGAATTCATTGACGGAAAGACTTTGAGGCAATGCGTTGAGAAAGGAGATTATGATTTCGTCATGCCTGAACTGGAAGTCGTGCTCAGAGCGCATCGTCCAAAAGAAGAAGGAGGGATAGAGCACACTATCGGAGACCGTACAGGAGCGAACACAGTGATAGAACATCATCCCCGAAGGCCTCGGCGCTTGCACGTTCTTGATCATGATATTGATCTGAGGGATAATTACGAGTTCGAGCTATCTCAACTGGCGTTCTATCTCAATTGGGCAGCGAAAGACAGAGGGATTGTCGCGCCGATGATCGCGGAAGCGTTTGCGAAGAATGTCAAAGGGAATGAACGATATGATCCAGTGAAGGTCGGACATTCTTTGCTCAGGTATATCTGGGTCTGCAGTCCCAACAATCCTGAAGGTATTTTCTCACGCATGGAGCAGATCCCTGGAGCAGGCCACACTGCGGATAACAAAGAATATCTTGAACATGTCAAAAAGCCTAAATACGAGCAGCACGTCCATGAGATCAAGACGATAATCATCCCTTCGCTGTTTTGAGAACTTCTCTCAGAAGAATTTAACCGCATAATCTTTATAAACTATCCTTCTTTCAGAGAGCCAATGGCAAATACCTTAACTCTCGGCAGCAAGAGGATCGGCGCAGGACAGCCCTGCTTCCTTCTCGCTGACATCGGCCCCAACCATCAGGGAGACCTCAATAACTGCCGCAGGCTCATCGATCTCGCCGCAGAGCATGGCTGGGACGCTGTCGCTGTCGAATTCTTCCATCCCGAGCAGTTAGTCTTCAAGAGCGTGCTAAAGAACTCTTTCCCCAGCGAAGTACAGCTGAAATACTCAGCGCAGGTCATGAAAAGATTCTCGCTTGACGCTGACGCCGCTGCAAGCATTAAGCAGCATTGCGCCGCGAAAAAGATCGCATTGCTCGCTTACGCCAATGACGCCAAAGAAGTGGCGGCTCTGAGCAGGATTGTTGACGGATTTGTAATGCTCCCTAATGACGCTGAAGATGCTGGTATCCTTGACGCAATCACAAAAGCAAAGAAGCCAGCCCTGATACAGTCAGGATTCCTCTCTTTTGACAGGATAAAAGAGCTTGTCGCTGCGCTGCGGAAGAAGAAAGTTCAATACTGCCTGATGCATTCAGGAAAGTCTTTCCCGGCGGAATTCGACACTCTCAATCTCAGCATGATCCGGAAGCTGAAAGCTCTCGATATCCCTGTAGGATACTACAGCTATGAGCTTGGCATCGCTGTCGCTTCCTCAGCAGTCCTTCTCGGAGCGGATATAGTCGCGAAGCACATAACCCTGAGCAGGGATCTTGAAGGGGCTTACCACGGCAACAGCCTTGAAGAGAACGGGATGAAATTGGTCTCCCGCGACCTACGCAAACTAGAGCAGGCGCTCGGGAAAGAATGATCAGGCAGAATGCTATATCCTCTATCGATATTCCTTTAAGACAAAAAGATTCACACATGCGACACTTATGGCAGAGATAAAGATAGGAGAGCGGCTGATAGGGGACAGGCATCCCTGCTTCATCATCGCAGAGGCAGGAGTCAACCATCAAGGCAAGCTTGAGATGGCGAAGAGGCTTGTCGATGTCGCGGCTGAAGCAGGCGCTGATGCGGTCAAGTTCCAGATGCGCCACCCTGAAGCGCTGTTCAGGAAAGAGACTCTCGCAGACCGTTCTAAAGAGGACCTGCCATTCCAGTACAATCTAGACATCATAGAGATGACTCAGCTCTCTAAAGCTGAATTCCGCGAGCTCGCGGCGTACTGCAAAGAGAAAGGGACAATGTTCTTATGCACTCCCTGGGAGAAGGAGAGCGTTGATGAACTGGAAGAGCTGAGAGTGCCTGCCTACAAGGTCGCTTCCGCAGACCTCACAAACCTCGAGCTTCTCGAATATATCGCCGCTAAAGGGAAGCCTTTGATGCTCTCGACAGGGATGAGCTCTCAGGAAGAGATAGACTGCACTGTGGAATTCCTGAAAAAGATTGGAGCGAAGTTCGCGCTTCTGCACTGCAACAGCACCTATCCTGCCCCTTACAAAGACCTTAACCTTAATTTCATCAAGCGCCTGAAGCGTTACAATGTCCCTGTAGGATATTCAGGCCATGAGAGAGGGATAGCTGTCGCCGCCGCTGCTGTCGCGCTCGGCGCGAACATAATAGAGAAGCACTTCACTCTTGATCGCTCATTGAAAGGCCCCGACCATGCGGCGAGCCTTGAACCTCAAGGATTGATCAAGCTCATACGAGATATACGCAATATCGAGCTCTCGCTGGGAATAGAGACAAGATTCATCTCTCAGGGAGAGCTCATCAACAGAGAGACTTTAGGGAAAAGCCTTGTCGCTTCCAAAGCGATAAAGAAAGGGGAGAAGATCACTCGCGAGAAGATAACCGCGAGAAGCCCTGGCAAAGGGCTTTCTCCTCAGCGCATATTCAGCCTTGTCGGAAAGACAGCGATAAGAGACATCCCAGAGCACGGATATTTCACTATCGAGGACATAAATGAAGGCAAGACCAAGATTCCGGAAATAAGATTCAAGAAGAAGTGGGGGATGATCGTCAGATACCATGATGTCAATGAATTGCTGACGCACTGCTCTCCGGATATCATAGATTTCCACCTGAGCTACCGCGACCTGCAGTTCGATTACGGCAAAGTCCTGAAGACTTACTCGCAGGAAGTCGTGCTTCACGCTCCAGAGCTTTTCGAGGATGACAATCTCCTTGACTTGTGCACTGAGAACTCTGAGAAGCGCGAGCTGGCGGTCAAGAACCTCCAGAGAGTGATAGACCTCGCTGTCCAGCTGAAGAAGAAGCATTTCACCGCCCTGAAAAAGCCTGTTAAGCTTGTCCTGCACGCAGGAGGATTCTCAAGGGATGAGAAGATGACAGACCAGTCATTGCGGAATAAATATTACAGGAATCTTAAAGATTCGCTAAAGAGAGTGGACAGCGAAGGAGTAGAGCTGCTCATAGAGAACATGCCGCCGTTCCCCTGGCTTTTCGGAGGGCAGAGATACCATAACATATTCACTGACGCCGAAGAGATAGCTGATTTCTGTGAAGAGACAGGTTTCAGGATGTGCTTTGACACCTCTCACGCGGCGCTCTATTGCGCTTCAGCGAAGAAAGACCTTAATGATTTCGCAAGGAAGATAAAGCCTTACTGCGGATACATCCATATCGCTGACGCCGCGGGAGTCGACGGCGAAGGATTACAGATCGACGATGGAGAGATAGATTTCAGATCATTGTTCAGCATATTCAGAGACTGGGATGAAGGGTTTGTGGCGGAGATCTGGCAGGGCCATAAGTTCGGCGGAGAGGGCTTCTGGAAAGGGCTGCAGAGGCTGATGAAGTATATTGATTGAGCAGTTCTGGGATCTGTCCTGAATCCTTCCTTTTTTGCCGTTGCTTTTAAGCGCCACATAATCAATTTCCATCAGAATTTGCCATTCAAGCAACGACAAAAAAGTCTTCATTTATAGATTCAGGACAGAGCCGCAGTTCTGATAATCTTTTCTTATAGAAGTAATTGATCATGTGTCTGATTGATAGATGCCACTCTCAAGAACCTCTCAACCGCGCTTCCTGCTGATGACAGCTCCGAGAAGATACTTTATCTCGTCAATCCTGATCACCCTGAACGCGAATAGCAGCAGCAGATAGACTATCCCTCCTGCTGCCGCAGTCATCACCGCTTCAGGGATGTCGCTGAACATCGAAAGCCTGGACTTGACAAGAAAGACAACAAGAACAAATGCCGCTCCTGCAGCGCAAGTCTTCAACCATCCCCCCCAGGGAACATTGACTTTAACAGCTTTTCCGAGAGAGACTGAAGTTCCGCCCAATATGAGCGCGTAGCTGATGACTGTCGCGATTGAGGCGCCGACAACCCCTCCAAATCTGCCAGGCATTGGGATCAATATCGCATTCATTACGACGTTCGAGACAGCGCCAATAATTATGTATCGCGAATTCTCTGAAGGCTTCCCTATCCCCGCAAGGACATTGCTGTTGATAGTGCTGATGCTGAACAGGAATGTCCCTACAGCGAGCAGCTGCAGCGCGAGAGCCGCTTCAGCGTACTGCTTACCAAAAAGCACTGTGAGGGCAAGCCCTGGAAAGCATATCAATGCCAGAGCGAGAGGGAATATGAACGCGAAAGAGTACCTGTAAAGCATGTCCATCCCTTTGGCGAGCTTCTCTCTCAGCCTGCGAGCCCATAATTCTGAAGAGAGCGGCAACAATACTATCCCGAGCGCGCCGCTAAAATAGAGCAATAGCTTAGTTGTCGGCATCGCGACCTGGTAGAGCGCGACATCTTCGGCAGTACGCAGGTAAGAGAGCATGAGAGTATCTGTATAGGTGAGCACCATCGAGCCGAAAAGCCCGAGCATGACTGGCATGCTGAAGAACGCCATCTTGCGCATGAGCTTATAGTCTATCAACGCGCTGACTTTCCAGAACGAGGGGAAAGCGCGCCTGAAGAACGGATAGAAGAATACAGTCTCAAAGCCATAAGCGAAAAGGTATCCTGCTGCTGGTATCCATAACGCCGCTCCGAACTTGAACGCTATGACAATGAACGTAAGGACGCAGATCATGCGGGTGAATTCTATCATAGAGATATATCTTATCTTCTGGAATCCTGTGAAGATGAAGCTGTAGATCTTCTCAAACTGTATGAGCAGGAACATCATCGAGAGCAGCTTCAAAGGAAGCATCGCGAGAGAATTATGGAAGAATGAGAACGCTATCTGTTCTGCCCAGAAGAAAGTCACTGATGAGATGATCACCGCAAGGATGAACTGCGCCGCGAAAGTGAAGATTATCGCTCCTTTTGCGAGATCCATGCGTTTCTTCACCTCGAATTCAGGGAGGTATTTAGTCAGCGCAGGCCCTAAGCCCATATCCCTGAAAAGGCTGAGGAACGCGAAAAGAGTGAATACTCCATAGAATATACCGTATTCCGCTTTAGAAAGCTCTCTCGCAAGCACTAATCGAACAAGATAACCGAGGAATCCCGCGAGCAATGACATGATGAAGAAGAGAGCTGTCCCTTTGACTGCCCTGTTAGTGTAACGCAGATTTGGTTTTGCCATCCATGACCTCAATTTACTACTGAAACTTGCGAAGACTATTCTTTCTTCCTGAACCATTCCGCAGTCAGACCTATCCCTTCCTCAATGCTCACTCTCGGAGACCATCCGAGAAGCCTCTTCGCCATAGAGGGATCAAGGGTTATCCTGAACACTTCACCTGCGACTTTCACCGCGTGCGTTGGAGCAAGCTTTGTCCCTGTCGCTTTCTTGATGAAAGAGAATATCTGGTTGACAGTCGTCTCTTTCCCAGTGCCTATATTGACCGCGGCATTGAGCGCTGGTCTCTGCACCGCGAGAAGGTTCGCTCTCGCGACATCTGCCACAAAGACGAAATCCCTTGACTGCTCTCCATCGCCGAAGATTGAAGGTCGGGAATCCTGAGTGATCTTGTCAAGGAATATCGCCACAACTCCTGCCTCCCCTTTAGCGTCCTGTCTTGAGCCGTAGACATTGGCGTATCTCAATATCGTGAAATCAAGCCCGTAAGTTGACTTATAGACTGGGAAAAAAAGCTCTGCTGAAAGCTTTGACGCTCCGTAATGCGAGATCGGCCTTATAGGATGATCCTCTTTGCAAGGGATGCTTTGCGGCTCTCCATAGCCCGCCCCTCCAGAGCTTGAATAGATAATCTTCTTCACTCCGCTATCGCGGCAGCATTCAAGCACATTCAGAGTTCCAAGAACATTTGTCTTCGCATCAGACAAAGGATCCTCTGCTGACGCGCGCACTCTCACTTGAGCAGCAGTGTGCAGGACTATTGAAGGCTTTTCTTTCCTGAAAACATCGATGAGCAAGAGAGAGGTTATATCGCATTTATAGAACGCCGCTTTAGGATTGATGTTATGCTTGCTGCCTGTCGAGAGATCATCAACAATCACGACATCATGGCCGTTCTCTATAAGGAGATCTGCAGTGTTAGAGCCGATGAATCCTGCTCCGCCAGTGATCAGCACTTTTGTCCTTCCTGAAACTTCTTTAAGGGTATTTGACATATTTGCCACAGATTCTCTGATCAATTCTCTGAATAATTTTATGGTTCAAAGCTCTTTTCTTGCAGTGAAATACTCGACAGTCTTCTTCAGCCCTTCATCCAATCCGATCTTCGGCTGCCAGTTCAATAAGCGTTTAGCCTTGCTGATGTCCGGCTGCCTTATCTGGGGCTCGTCCTCTAACGCAGGCTTGAACACTATCTCGCTCTTGGAGCCAGTGATGGAGATTATCTTCTTCGCGAAATCGAGCACAGTCATCTCGTGAGGATTCCCGATATTTACTGGCTCATTCTCTTTAGACAATGCAAGCAGGTATATCCCTTCAACAAGATCGCTCACATAGCAGAAAGATCTTGTCTGCCTGCCCTGCCCATTGACAGTGAGCGGTTTTCCGGATAATGCCTGAGAGATGAATGTCGGGACAACGCGGCCGTCATCCATGCGCATCCTTGGCCCGTAAGTGTTGAATATCCTGACGATCTTTGTGTCAAGGCTGTAGATCCTGTGGTAAGCCATCGTGAGCGCTTCAGAGAAACGCTTAGCCTCATCATAGCAGCCTCGAGGGCCTATAGGATTCACATTCCCCCAATAACTCTCTGGCTGAGGATGCACTAGAGGGTCGCCATAGACCTCACTAGTGCTAGCGAGGAGGAAGACAGATTTCTTTTCTTTCGCGATATTGAGCGCGTTGTAAGTGCCGAAAGAGCCTACTTCGAGGATCTTCAGAGGGATCTTCTTGAAGTCTATAGGCGAGGGAGGGCAGGCAAGATGTAGCACATAATCAACTTCCCCTTTGATCACTATAGGGATAGTTATGTCATGCTCTATGAATGAGAAATCCTTATTGTCCTTTAGATGCGCGATATTCTTCGGAGTGCTTGTCAGGAAATTGTCTATGCAGATGACTTTATGGCCTTTCTCTAGCAGGAAATCGCAGAAATGCGAGCCTATGAAGCCCGCCCCCCCAGTCACGAGAAACGTTTTATTAGGCGTATTAGGCATGTTAGAAGAGTCCGCAAAATAGATTTAAAAAGGTTTCGGGGGCTAAATCAGCTCGCGCACATACGCCTGGCCAGTCACTTGGCGCGTCGTAGGGATTATATAGATAGTATTCTCTGCAGGAATTTCTCTCACAAGCGTTCCCCACTCAGTCATTGAATGGCGAATGCCTGGCTGCGCTGCGCTTTCACGGATGTTTGACTGGTTCCACTGCGAACCAGAATCATAAGAATATTGTCCGCTTGTCACTATCTTATTTATTAAAGAGGATTGTAACTTGACTGCTTTACTAACCATATCATAAGAATAGCCGATCTTTATACTCAGACCATAAGGCGCTTCTTCTGTAAAGATGAGTGAAGAGGAATTCTCTGACACCCTAAGATTCTGGCCATTGAGGGAAGATATAGTTCGAGAATGCGTGACATTAAATGTGCCATTGTTCCACACAAAGATATAATACGGAATATCTGACGGCTTTCCAGAACCAGACAACCAGGCGGTAGTTGAATTTGCGCTGAACTGAAGTTTATTAAAAGAGGAGTAATCACTGTCAACAGCATTGAGACCTATGTCAAAACTGCCAAAGACAGGATCGATAATGCCAGGAGTTTTAGGATTCTGCGCGATGTATTCTTGATCGTTCGGGATATAAGAATAAATAAGGCCATACCACACACCATTGCTGCTGTTCAGCATTATCCTTGTCCCTTCAACATTCTTACCCCACAATGAGGCCTCTTTATCATGGTCAAGCCCGATCTTATTCTTGCTGTCCTGTAAAATAAGCGATGCAAGACTTTTATCATTGATGAAAGCATCACTGATTAAATATTTCTTCCCGAGAATCATCAAGGTATTATTGGCAAGATCCGCTTTATCGGCAAAAGATATCGGTGTGCTGAATGATAGAGAATAGACAAAAGCGTAGTCTGTCGCGCCATCATCGAATTCCAGATAATCAGCTGCTTCCTTATTGCCATCATCATTAACGGTGTGAACAAATCTCGCAGTTCCTCTCTCCGCGCCAGCATTATCTCCCGAAGTACTTACAAATGAAAGCTTCTGAGCATAAGGATGTCTTCCTTTATTAACGCCCATAGTGTCATTTACCATGCCATTGGCGAGAATTCTCTTAAGATCACGATAGTCGATCTCACTGTCCTTATCTGCGACTTCCTTACCATAAGTGAGCTTCACACACCAGGCATTCTTTCCGCAATTTACCGGATTGAACGCCTGAACAGGATTTACAGGAAGTGGGTTTACAGGATTGGAAGGAAGGTTTAACATAACACATGCGCCATCATAACATGCATCTCCACCACCTTTCGCACAATCGTATTTGACTGATTTTATTGCGTTATTGTCACAGTAATATTCACGCACAACTGTTGAGTCAACACACACATCTTCATTCTTGCTAAACCCTTTGCGCACATAACTTTTAACTGTAAAATTCTTGCCGTCATCGTTATCAATACAGGGGATTGCGCTTCCTATGCTATAAGCTTTTGTTGCTTCACCAACAGGCTTCTGACTGCAAGCGGCAAGGAAGAACAATATAGCACTAGCGAGAATTACAGAAACTATCAACCTCTTGGATATATGCATAATTAGAGAGAATATCAATACCTATGTATATATCGGTTTTTAAGACTTTATATCACTGCTTTGAACAGGATATCTGAACAAAGAAAGTGAATAGTGATAAAACCTAAATGAATGTGAAGAGATAAAGACTGGATCTAGTAAGTCTTATTAGTCGCGTTGGCCTTTGTGGAATTTATCTTCGTGCTGTTAATATAAGATAGATTAGTGCTCCTCGTGATGTTAGTGATATTCAGTCTAGTGCTGTTAATCTTTGTGGTGTTCACTTTAGTGATATTCAATCTTGAAGAATTGATCCTGGTTATGTTGATTGAAGGCCTCGTGATATTGGTGACATTGATCTTAGTGGCGTTGATATAAGGCTTTGTGATGTTCATCTTTGAAAAATTGATCTTGATGGCATTAACTTTAGCGTATCCTTTCGCCTCTCCGACAGGCTGCTGTGAACAAGCGGCTAGGACAGACACAGCGAGAATAAAAAGAACGACTGAAACAATCGCCTTGTGGGATATTGCCATGTTTAGAGATAAAATCATTGTGTATATATATATCGCAATTAGAAGATATATATTGCAGTATATATCATATACAGAAAAATGCTAACAATAGCGCTTAAACGCAGTGTTCCAGAAAGAATTGAACAAGACAAAGAAGAAGAAATACTTTCAAGAAGATATGGAAGTAAAGACAAACGCTATCTAATGCTCCTTATCCCCTGACTCCTCGCGGTGCTTGATGATCTCGGCGATTAGGTAGAAGTCAAAAGGATCATCGATCTCCCAGGAATCATCAGCGTCCATGACATGGATCTGCACCCTGCCTCCAAGCCGGTTCTTGTTCTTCAGGAACGTCGCTATGCGTGTTACATAGACCGACCCATTCTCCTTGAACTCAGGCTCGCGATCCTGCCTTCGCGGACGGCTGTTATAGTCATAATTCACAGAGAGAGCTGTCTCCTTTCCTGACTTGTCCTTGCCAAGCTTCCAGATGAAAGCGTGATTATTGCAGACAGTGAGTAAAGAATCAGCGCCTGTGTCGATGAGCTTCTTTATCGCCTTATCGATATCATTCTTCTTCCGTAGAGGCGAGGTGCATTGCAGCAGCACTACCAAGTCAGGGACATAACCCTCTCTCTCCTTGAGGACTTCAAGAACGTGCAGCATGCACGGCTCTGTAGGGGCGGTATCGACAGCGAGCTCCGCGGGACGGATGATCACTTCAGCGCCGAACTTCTTGGATATCCTGGAGATCTCATCGTCATCAGTAGAGACGATAGTCCTTGTTACCAGCTTAGAATTCAATGACTGGAGAATCGTGTGCGCGATGAGCGGCTTGCCCGCGAGATCTTTGATGTTTTTGCGAGGGATGCCTTTGCTGCCACCGCGGGCAGGGATGATCGCTACTACTTTCAAAGATTCTTTCTTTGCCATGTCATGCCTCTGAATAAACGGTTTCTGAGCAGTGTATTCGATTCAACTTGCCGCAATTGACTAGCACTCTTTATACACTTTATAAAATTTTCTGGATACTGGAACGATATCGTGCATCCTTGTGACATAATCGATGTTCTTCTTCACGTTCTTCTTCCTGAAATCATAATCCTCGATCAGCCATCTCAGGTTCTTGACAAGAGAGTCAGGAGTGACATTGACGATAGGGCAGCCCTTGAACTGGTCTTTCAGGAAGTCTTCCCGGATAGTCGCGCAGACAGTGTTGCCTAAAGCCATGTTCTCCATCTCGATCTTCGCGTAGATGCCAAAATCAGGATCCATCCATCCCACGCAGATGTCGCTCTTGCCGAAATTGCGCAACGTGACATCATGCGGCTGCTTCTCATTAAGTATGAAATCGAATTTGTACTTGTCCTTCCTGAGCTGCTTTATCGCTTTCAGCACATGCACTGTCCCTTTAGTGTTCCTATTGGACGGAGAATGGATGATTGTCGGGATCTCATGGAATTCGGACTTCACGCTCTCGCGTATCTTGTTGACCTCTATGCCGATAGGCACCCATTCAAACTGGCCTTCATACTGCTGATAATCAAGAAGGTCAGGAGTCGCGCAGGTCTGCTTGATATCCTTGAACCAGGGCAAAGTATGGAATCCCCAAACCCTCACTCCTTGGCCGCGCCAGTCAAGCAAGACTTTCTTTCCGAGATACTTCTTCAGCCACCAGATATCTTTTCTGTTAGGCAGCAGGAAAGCGTCATGATAGAGATGGTATACTTCATAATTTAGCAGGTCGCGGAGATTGCCGTTAATGACATTGCGGACTCCGGAAAGGATGTTGTGCTTCCAATTGAACTCGTAAGGGCTCATGCTGAGATTGATATCGAAACCTTGCTTCTTGTTAGTGCCTGTATGGACGAAGACATCAGCTATGTGGCCATCCTTGCGCTGCTGGTTCCGTAACGGAACCTGGCTCGAGGTTCCTGTGCCGCAGTGCAGTACTTTGAGCGTATCCTTCTCAGTCTTGCTGCGCAACGCTCTCTTCTCTTCAGAAGGAAGGCAGGTCGGCTTCTCTGAAGGATCGGCTTGCTCACGCGCTCCGTAATTGACAGCGCTCTTGAACAGCCGCACAGTCCTTAGGCATTTCTCAGAATCCTTCAATGCCGGATCAGAACAGGGATGGTCAGGAGGAGGGCCGTGATATCTCTCCCACCGCTTCTTATCGATAGGGTAACGCATATCATCCAGGAGCATAGGGAGCAAAGCCTTTCCTGCGTTTATATATTTTTCGTCAGCGGCTCTGTCCTGAATCTTTAAATGAAAACTTTTTTGACGTTACTTTACATATATATGATGAGAGGATTGAGAATATAACAGACAGGAGCAACGGCAAAAAAGAATGATTCATGACAGAGCCGCCAATACGCATGCCTTATTCGATTATAGCACAAACTATATAAAAAAATAGGGATTGAAAGGCAGTATGTGCGGAATTATAGGGATATGCTCACTTGACGGCACTGGAACTGTAGACAAGGCTTCTCTGAAACGCATGGCTGACATGATCAGCTACCGCGGGCCTGACCAGGAAGGATGCTTCACAGACAAAGGGATAGGCCTCTACCATAAGCGCCTCTCGATCATCGACCTCAGCAGTAAGGGAAAGCAGCCTATGCTGAATGCTGAAGGGGATGTAGTCATAGTTTTCAATGGAGAGATCTATAATTATCAAGAATTACGCAAAGAGCTAGAGCAGAAATACGCATTCGGGAGCGACAGCGACACTGAAGTGATACTGCACGGATATGAGGAATACGGCCCAGAGATAGTGCAGAGACTGCATGGGATGTTCGCGTTCGCGATATGGGATTACAGAAACTCAAGAGAAAAAAAGCTTTTCATGGCCAGAGATCGTGTAGGAAAGAAACCATTATTCTACTTTATGGACAAAGATAATTTCATGTTCGCTTCAGAACTCAAAGCCTTGCTGCAGGAAGAGAGCGTGAAGCGGAGGATAAGCAGAGAGGCGATCTCACACTATCTCTCTTACGGATTCATACCTGCGCCGCTCTCGATATTCGAGGATGTGAAGAAGCTAGAGCCAGGGCATTATTTGACACTCACTGTAAGAAAAAATGGCAAAACAAGAAATGAAAGAAAGAAGAAAGTTATTAAAGACAGGTCTGGAAATTTGCGGACAGACAGATTGCAGATTGTCCGTTACTGGGATCTGAGATTCATCCCAGCATCCATGAACGAACAGGGTTGCTGCAGCGAGATCCTGAGATTGCTCGAGAACGGAGTCAAGAAGCGCATGATCGCTGACGTCCCTCTCGGAGCGTTCTTGAGCGGAGGCATCGACAGCAGCGCCGTAGTAGCGTTGATGGCTAAGAATTCGCAAGAGCCTGTCAAGACGTTCTCAATAGGTTTTGAAGAGAAGAAATTCAATGAGCTTGAGCATGCTTCACTGATAGCGACAAGATTCAGGACAGAGCATCATGAGATGATAGTGGCTCCTGAAGCCCTGAAGATACTTCCAGAGATAGTATGGCTGTACAATGAGCCTTTCGCTGATTCTTCGGCAATACCCAGCTGGTATGTCTCGCGTGAGACGCGCAAGCACGTCACTGTCGCGCTGAACGGCGATGGGGGGGATGAGAGCTTCGCAGGCTATGGCAGGTTCTTCATGGATAAGTATGTGGACAGGTACAACTCCCTGCCACAGATAGCCAGAAATATCATTGGCAAGACAGCAGGCAATACGCCAGCGATCCTCAGAAAGACTCTCCTGTTCAGGCGACTGCGCGAGCTTGATTCCTTGTCAGGGCTGCCGAAAGACGAAAGATTCATCGCTCTCTCAAGCATAATGGGCGGCAGAGAGAAAGAAGAGCTGTGCAAGAAAGATTCAGGGATTCTCGATCATGATTCCAGGAAAATATATGCGGAAGCTTTGCAGAAGATGGATCCTAAGATTACTGATGACCAGCTGAGCAGGAATCTTTATGCCGGGATGAAAGTCTATCTTCCGAATGATCTGCTTGTCAAGATGGATATAGCGTCGATGGCGCACTCGCTCGAGGCAAGATCGCCATTCCTTGATCACATGCTAATGGAGTTCGCCGCCACAATCCCTTCCTCGCTGAAGATGAAGGACAATGAGCGCAAATATATACTCAAGAAAGCTCTTGCTAAAGTCCTGCCTCATGAAATACTTCAGAAGAAGAAGCAGGGTTTCAGCGTCCCGATGAACAGCTGGATGAAAGGAGAGCTTGGAGAGAGGGCTTCTTCAGTGCTGCTTGACAAGCGAGCTATATCAAGAGGATACTTCAATGAATCAGAAGTGAGAGAAATGATTGATGCTCACAGGGCAGGAAAGAGAGAGAACGGGCACAGGATCTGGAGCCTGCTCATGCTCGAGCTCTGGCACAGGACTTATGTGGAGGATGACGGGAAGAGAGCTCTTTCTGAGATTTAAAGATTGATAAAGGCAACACAATAATAAGGATCGTCAGGATATCTTATTTTTCAGAATCACTGCAGATGGTCGTTCTCTGTGACGAAATCATAATCATGGATAGCGTAATAATCGCTCTTCTTCACGGCTTTCAGCCCTAGATCATCCACTATCCTGCGCAATGTCGGATTGTAAGACCACCAGCCCGGAACAAACTCTGAGACATTGAAGCCATTGTTGCGCATCCATTGCAGAGCTTCAGTCATCATCCTGCGCTGCTCTTTTTCAGCCATGTTCGGGAGAGTTGAGAGATGCACATGCAGCTCTACGCGCTGGCCCATGCGCTGCAGTTCCAGGTATTTTCTCGCGAGCAATCTTGAGTAATCCTCTTTGCTGAGAGTGAGTCCGAAGAATGTGCACGCGTAATCATGATTGACAGGAGTGATGCAGAACCAGACAAGCTTCTTGCTCTTGCACCGCTTAACCACCTGTTCCCAGACCTTGTCATTGAACACGGCTTCAGTATGCACTCCCCATGTCTTGAAGAGATAATGATGGAATCTTGAGACATCGTACTTGATGACTCTTAATATCGTCCCGAAAACGCTTCCTATCCCCATAGCGCATAATAACTAGGGAGAGTATTTAAAGGTTTTTATGCAATAGTCATAAGAAAGCAAAACGCAAACTATTTAAGATAAAGAAAGGATAATCATGGCATGGATGAAGGATACCTCTCCAGGCCTATGCGGGATACTGACAGGAAAGGGATAATAGCTCTCTGCGCCAAAGTCTTTGGTAAAGACAAGGCTTCTGCATTGCGGCAAAGGATGGACTGGCTTTTCCTGAACAATCCTGCGCTAAAGGCTTTCAAAGCTGATTCTTGGGTTGTTGAGAATAAGAGAGAGATTGTCGGAAACATAACGATAACCCCTGCAATCCTTAGGGTTGAGGGGAGAAAGGCGAGATTCGTCTGGGGCGGCAACCTCATGGCTGATACTGATCACAGGGGCAGAGGGATAGGCAAAGAGATGGTCAGGAGATGGAAAGAAGAGCATAAAGCCTGCTTCGCTCTAGGGGTTGGAGATGTGGCTTTTGATATCGAGCGCAATATGGGCTGGAAGAATGTCAATGCCTGCAAAGCGATGGTCAAGATCCTCAAGCCAGAGATTTTTGTAAATGCCGTCATGAAAGGCCTGCCTGGAAAAAGTGTTGCCACAGCCATCCTTAATGCGATAAACTTCATATTTCTTAGAGAAAAAAGAGCGGCAGAAAGTTCAGGGTTTCTTGTCAAAAAGACAAAAAAGTTTGATATAAGAGCTGACAGGTTATGGGCTTCATTATCAAATACGCTCCCTATTGCGATAGACCGTGATTCCGGCTATCTCAACTGGAGATTCTGCAGTAATCCGGCAAGAAGATTTGACATCCTGCTGCTGGAAGAGAATAAGGGACAGAAAGATGGAAAGAATGGTGATCAAGGGAAAAAAGCTCTCAAAGGATACTGCGTGTTCACGACAGTTAATAGCGACAGGTTCCTCTGGGGAAGGATTGTCGAGCTAGTGATAGACCCATCAGATGAACGAGGCATGCAGCAGCTGATCAGCGCAGCCCTTTCTATTGCGAAGAAGAAAGGCTGCGATGGAGTCCAATGCTATGGGCTACTGACAGGTAATCGCAGGATGCTCTCAAAGAACGGATTCGTAAGGTCATACGGCATGGATCAGAGGTTCATAATCAGGATTGACAGCGAGACTTATTCTGGTAGATCCAGAGATTATTTCCTAGATGAGAAGAACTGGTTCATTAGCGCTGGGGATTCTGATTTTACAGCATGATATGGGCATTGGGATTTATTGATGATAATCTCAGATTCAAGAGCGGCTACTGCTCATCTTTATGGTATTGAAGACTTTTTTGCAGTTGCGTAACAGCCAGTTATCTCACAAATAAAAAGTCAACATAAGCGCTTATTTTCAAGAATTATTATAAACTCAGCCTTATTACCTCACGAAATAATAATGGCTAAACATAATAAAGCGGATGCGCGGCCTGAGATCTACACTGCCGGAGGGCAGGCAGTGATCGAGGGCGTGCTGATAAGGGCGAAGAACAGCCTAGCGATAGCTGTCAGGAAACCTAACGGAAAGATCGCGATAAAGAAAGAGGCTCTGAACCCTTTAGCCCTGAGATATTACGCTTTGGGATTGCCGATAATCCGCGGCACTGTGAACCTTATAGAGATGCTGTCTATAGGATTCAAAGCGATGACTTATTCCGCTAACCAGGCAGGAGGTGAAGAAGGAGAGCTCTCGATGACTGAACTTGTAGTTACGATAGGACTATCATTGCTAATCGCGATAGCGCTCTTCAAGCTGCTTCCTTTGTTCATAACTAATTACGCTTATAGGTATTTCAGCGGGCTGTCCTCAGGGTATTACCTGTATAATATCCTGGACGGAACGATAAAGATATTATTGTTCATAGCTTATGTCTCGCTCATCGGCAGGATGAAAGATGTCAAGCGACTGTTCATGTACCACGGAGCTGAGCATCAGGCAGTGCATTGCTATGAGGCAGGAAAGCCTTTGACTGTGAAGAACGTGCAGAAGTACCGTCCTGAGCATCCGCGCTGCGGCACCAGCTTCATAATAATCGTCCTGATAACAAGCATTATCATCTATACTTTCATCCCTCAAGAGACCCTGTTCTGGAACAAGCTGCTGCTGAGGCTTGCGCTGCTCCCGGTCATCGCTGGGATCGCTTATGAGATACTGAGGTTCGCGGGCAAGCATTATGACACCAGGATAATGCGGATGGTCTCTCTGCCTGGAGTCCTCATGCAGAAGATAACAACGAAAAAGCCTGACAGGAAGCAGATAGAGGTCGCTCTGGCCGCGCTTAACGCTGTGCTTGCTATGGAAGCGAGGAAGAGATGAGATAACTTAAAGGATTAATTTAGAATGAGATTATAATCAATAATCATTTAGAAACCAGTTCTTTTTTGATATACCAATCTATGCCTTGCAGCGCTTTCTTAGATTTATCAGGATTAGATACGTTTCCAAGCTTTTCTTAGTCAATTATGGCATTCCTATTAAAACCATATTTACCGCTAGGATATTTATGTAATGTGATTACTTCATCCCCAGGTTTTAAATCTCCTTCATGAACCAGTTTCTTATATTCTTTATAGCCATGATGCTTTTCCATACCCTGCAGTTCTGGAATATCTTTTTCGTCCATAGTTGCACCTATAAATCGTCAGTATTTATAAATATTATCAAAATAGGGTATTAGAATTAAGACTCCTGCTGTATCAGGCAAGACTGCTCTCCCAGAGGTCTATGAATGACTGATAATTGTTCGCGATAGCGTCAACAGCTTCCTTCCTTGAGAGCTTGCCTTCGCGCAGCCTTATCAATGGCTCTGAGAACACTGTCCTTCCTACTGCAAATCCGGAAGTGCCTGAGATTGATGCTCCGAGAGAGAGCCATTTCCTGACTTTCTCATCGCTCTCCCCTCTTCCTAGCACGATTATCGCGACGTTCTTGCGCTCTTTGCCTTTATGGATCTGCCGCTCGATGAGCTTCCAGTCTTCAGCAGTGTCAAGCGCTTCTATCTTCCAGATGTCAGGCTCGACTCCGGCAGACTGCAGTTCAGCGATTGCCTGCTTCATCAGCTTCGGCCTCTGATTGAGATCGAAAGAATGCTTGTCTCCGTTCAATGCGGCAAGCTGCTGCGCTGTCGGGATGACCAGCAGCTCAAAAAGGAAAAGTATCCTGTTCTTTGCGCAATGGTCGCACATCTCTTTCAGGCGCTTCACCTGCGCAGGGTTCTCTTTGGAATTCTCAGGATTATACCTCACAAGGACTTTAGCTATTGTGCCTTTGAACTTGCTTAGATGCCTGCCGTAATCCTTGCCGTACTCGAAATCAAAAAGTTCCTGACCGCTCTTCTCGACGGTCATCGAGCAGACTATCCCTTTGCTGAGGGCATCTTTGATTATCTCTTCGCCGTACTGCTCATCGATGAGTATCCCTAGCGCTTTCTTCTGAGCTGCGGGAGCTGATGAATAGATCTTCAGGAAACCGTCATACACTACTCTCTTGAAATCCTTGACTTTCTGCAATTGCTCCGGAGAGAGCTTCCCTGAGAAACCTAACAAACTTGTGAAAGAAGCGCGATGATCGAAAGGGAGGATGTAAAGCTTATTCGGATATCCTGGCATAGCAAGAGAAAGGATGACTGAATTTTATAAATCTTTCCTATGGGAGACGTGACAATCTCGCAAAATATTTAAAGGTATATAATAGTAGCAATTTCATGGCAGTAATATATGTTATCCGGCATGGAAAAACAAGATTAAACGTAGATTCTGTAATTATTGGCTGGAAGAATGTCTCGCTCACAAATGAAGGAATAAAGTCAGCCAGAAGAATATCTTTAATATTAAAGGATAAGAATATCCGCGCGATAGTAACGAGTGATCTCAAAAGAGCGATGGAAACAGCCAGAATTATTGGAAAACAATTAAAGATTGCAGATATCAGAGTTATTCCTGAATTAAAAGAAATAAATTATGGTAAACTGGAGGGACGAAAAAAGTCTGAAATTAGAAGGACAATCCCAGAATATCACACTAATGTTGATTTCAGAAATCCTGGAGGTGAAAGTTTAAAAGACTTAGAGAAAAGAGTGGTAAAAGTAATAAAAATATTATGCGCAAAAGATAAAATACCCCTATTAGTTACTCATGCGGGCTGTATGAGGGTGATTTATTCTTACTTCAGAAAGCAACCATTAAAGAAGAATATACTGATGAAGATTGGGCATGAGACGATATTTAGATGTTCAAAAAAAGGCAGTAAAAGAATGCTAAGAATTATTCACGAGTAATATTCTTTGATTATTCTCTTAACCCCTTCTTCTAAAGGAAGTGAATTCTCAACCAACAGGATATTTTTTGCTCTTGCTTTATCAGTAAGATAGTCGTGAATCCATCTGATCTCCTGGAAATTAGAAAGATAATGATCAAGAGATCTTTTGGGAGCGTCAATGCTGCGTTTTATGAACCTTTGCTTATGAAGTTCTGGATCCTCAATGAAGAGATGGCATTCCAGAAAACGCCCTTGATTCTCGATGTATCTATCACTATCTCTGAACTTTCCTGGAATTATATGAACCCCTTCAGCAATAAGAGGGACATTTTCTTTGACTGCTCGTTTGATTACCCCCTCAACACCTACAGAGATAGGGTGACTTTGCATCTTATATCCTCTGATGATCTCAGCCTTCTTAGTCTCTTCACTCTTTGATTCATAATGCTCTGTCTGCCCAACAAGATACGTTGAAGTCATCAGCGCCGGATTTATTTCGGGTTGTAATGTGCTCCTAAGAACCTCTCGAACAGCATCTGTCCCGATTACTGTGGGAATATGAAGAAGCTTTGCTAATTCAAAGGAGAAACTCGAAGTCCCTACGCCTGTAGCTCCTGAGAGCAGAATAATCCGATTAGCCATGGCAATCCTCCTTCTCGACTGTAACCTCAACTTCTCGCTCAGCAGAAATCTCTGCTGCAGGTTCACCAATGACACTCTCTGTCTTCTCAACTTTCACTGACGGCTCAACATTCACTTTCTGCTCTGCAGCGATCTTCTCCCTGATCTTATCGGCGTGCTTGTGCGCGAGATGCAAAGGCTCAGGAAGCTTGTGCGGCGGCTTTATCGCGCTCTTGACTATCTCTATGGCTGACTGAAGGTTTATCTTGTGGCCTGGAGAAAGATAAATAGGCTTTGCGTATTTGTGGGTGAAGAATTCTTTGCCGCGAACTTCTTTCTCGACAACTACTGTGTCTCCTTGCTTCTCTCCGAACAGTGCGCTTTTCGCAACTCCTATAGTCGGAATGTCAAGCATTATGCCCACATGACAAGCGAGCCCGAACCTTCGAGGATGGAGTATCCCATTGCCGTCGCACAGAAGCACGTCTGGCTTTGTAGTGAGTTTCGCGAAAGCCTCTAGAAGCGCTGGAGATTCACGATAGCTCAAATATCCTGGAATATAAGGGAATTCACACTCTCTCACGGCTGTCGCGCTCTCGACCATCTCAAGAGTCTTTGCGTCAAGGACTATCACTGAGGAGATTATCTTGCTGCCGGCGTAGGCCTGATCGCATCCTCCGATGAACTTTATCTCATCGAGACTGTCAGAGATCAGCACTTTGCGCGCGAGCGCTTCCTGTTCCTGTCTCAGTTTCTGGAGATTCATGCAGCACCATGATTTTATATGTCAAATTGACATTTTGAATACATCTCATCGACTTCTTCAGCGTGATTCAACAGCACTTTATCAAGCGCGTCAAGATATCTCTGGGGAAAAATGCCGCGCTTATGCGTGATGTCTGTCAGTCTTTCAAATGCGGCTCTGGGAGTCAAATGCTGCTGATAAGTTCGGGAAGGATCGACAATTGCATCAGCGCTATCCGCAAAGGAGAGAAGATCTCCAATCACTAATGAGTCCTGCATATCTGAAGCGATGACTCGCTGTGTGCCGTCATCAAGTATTGATTGAGCCTTATCAAGATTATGGGGATAGCCATCTTTCACGTCGTGATGATATACTATCGGATTCCTGACTGAAGGATCATCAATGCCCAGATATTTGCACAAGAATTCTCCAAGCACAGCATGACCTTCTACAACAAGCATGCGATGGAATGACGACAATTCCTTCTTTTTCAGAAGATACTCAGGAATGAGTAGTTTTCCGATATCATGCAGGCGTGAAGCATGCTGCAATGAGGCATTGCCTTCAACTAAAGGATCAAGATAACTGCCCATGAGCCGCACATAGCCCGCAACTCTCTCGCAATGCTGTGCTGTTGGGAGCCTATGCTTCTCAAGCACTCCCCAAAGCTCAAAATACGCGGGCTTGCCGCCGCTGAGCACTGAATGCTCTTTCAGATCAAGAAGGATATTCTCACGCTCATGAGCGAACTGTTTAAGAGTAGGAAGAAGAGAGACATGACTGCGTATGCGCTCAGACAGGGTCGGCTCTATAGCGGAGAAAGTCTCATCGATAGCATTATGGAGTTTTTGTTCACCCATTTGACACACCATTTTTCTGAATAATCATATGTGCACTCTTTAGTGGTTAAATTGATGGCTGGAATATATAAATCTTTGCTTTTTGACCACTAAGAAGTAAGGAAGATATATACTGTCGAGAGAATCAGATATTCCCAGAGGCGACAAGGTAAAACCAGATAAAATTAGATAAGACCAGCAAACGCCATCATAACACCAGAATAAGTCAATTAGTATACTAATAGCTATACTAATCGAAACATTTATATACTTAGGGCCATTTACACACAAACATGGTAATACTTTTTGACCAATACAATCTGCCTGAAGATGTGTATACAGTGATATTCGCGACAGACCAGCAGGCTGTCGTAGGAAAACTCCTGATAGAAGAGCTGAAATCCCATGACGGAGTGATGGGAAAGACAGAGATGAGCCTGTTCGCGAACAAGCTGCACGACGGCACATTGATAGAGACCGAGCAGCCAAAGCACCAGTTCAGCGGAATGCCTAAGCGAGAGGCAGCGAAGATATCCTACAATAAGCGCCAATTCTATGATCGAATACTCACCCCTATGAAAGCGATGGGACTGATAGACTACGACCTTTACGCCAAGAATTACAAGATATCTGAGAGATTCAGCAGAGCGCTCACAAAGATAGGGATAATGTGGACGCAGGAGATGCGCAAGAGACAGATGATAGGTTAGCCGAGGAAATTAAGCAGGATCATGCTCACGGGCTCCCCAGCAACCTTCTGTTTTCTCAACCACCCCCAAAAACCCTTTACAGGGGAGCCCACTCATTCTTGCAAGATCAGTTTATATCTCTTTATACCACCAATGGATTCATCGGGGGTCTAGTGGTATAAAGAGATGCTCGAAAACGAGCGCCCCAAGCCCCGAAAGGGCGATATCGGAAAACTTCGTTTTCCGGAATATCTTGAGAATATCTATATATTGATAGTGTTTCTCAAAATATCATGCCATCGGTCTGTGACCGATGGTGAGTGCGAGTTTTTGACAGAAAACGCTCTGTGGAAAGTAAATAATTTTGCTGTGTTGCATAATTCGCTAGTTTTTTATTAGTACATATACTTTTTTGCCTATGAATTTCTTTGAAGACATTATCATCGCACCATTTCCAATCGGTTTTACTGTTTCTTCATAGATCTCTGTGATATTGTCTTCAA
>DATDYN010000033.1:0-17110 GCA_035289005.1 Candidatus Nanoarchaeia archaeon | reverse complement strand
AAGAGATGTGCAAGACCTTGTAGCATTTATTGTTGAGAGAAAGATCAAGGCAGTGTTTGTCGAGACTTCTGTCTCTGAGCGCAATATCCGCGCAGTGCAGGAAGCGGTCAAGGCGAAAGGATGGGATCTGAAGATCGGCGGAAAGCTCTACTCTGACGCTATGGGAGACAAAGGCACTTTCGAGGGGACATATGTCGGGATGGTCACGCATAACATTGATACGATTGTTGGAGCGCTGAAGTGAGGCGATATCCTGAAATAGGCAATATAATTATAAACCAGAAAACATTGATGATGCAAAAGATAGGTGGCTTATGAAACAGCACGCAGTAGAAGTCGAAGATATAACCGTAGCGTACAAAGAGAAGCCAGTCCTTTGGGACATAGATATGGCAGTTCCTCAGGGAGTGCTGCTCGCGATTGTCGGTCCTAACGGAGCGGGAAAGACAACACTGCTCAAGACAGTCCTTGGACTCATCAAGCCAGCTGCAGGAGAGGTCAAGATTCTCGGAAAGCCGTATGGAAAGCAGCGCAATAAGGTTGCTTATGTCCCTCAGCGCGGAAGTGTTGACTGGGATTTCCCTACAAATGCCCTTGATGTTGTCATGATGGGGCGTTATGGCCATCTCGGATGGTTCAGGCGACCTAGAGAGAAAGAGCGCGAACTTGCGCGTCAAGCGTTAGACAAAGTAGGGATGGCTGATTTCGCAGAACGGCAGATTTCTCAGCTCTCAGGAGGGCAGCAACAAAGAGTATTTCTCGCTCGCGCGCTAGTGCAGGACGCTGACATATATTTCATGGATGAGCCGTTCGCAGGAGTTGATGCAGCGACAGAGAAAGCGATTGTGGCATTGCTCAGAGAATTGCGCAAGAAGGGAAAGACTGTCATTGTAGTGCATCATGATTTGCAGACACTCAAAGAGTATTTCGACTGGGTCATGCTCCTGAATGTGCGCAGGATCGCTTTTGGTCCAGTAAACAAGGTTCTTACGCATGATAATCTCAAAGCCACTTATGGAGGGAAGGCTTCTTTCCTCTCAGGGATAGTTGAGGATTAAGGCAACAGATTAAGGATATATATTTGACAATAATGCCTAAAGACTGATTGAGGAACGAATGACTATCTTATATGAATTATTATTCGATTACACCCTTCGCACAGTCGCGTTAGGGGCTGCGGTGCTCGGCATCTTGAGCGGAGCTCTAGGAAGTTTCGCAGTCCTGCGCAAGCAAAGCCTTCTTGGAGACGCTATCTCTCATGCGGCATTGCCTGGAGTAGCTATCGCTTTCATCATCACATTGACTAAGAACCCTCTTGCGCTGCTGTTAGGCGCGGCCATAACTGGGTGGATTGGGACATTGTTCATGATGCTCGTCACGAAGACTACCCGCATCAAAGAGGATGCGGCGATGGGTATTGTGCTTTCAGTCTTCTTCGGCTTCGGCATTGTGCTTCTGACTTACATCCAGAAACTCCCTACAGCGAGCCAGAGCGGCTTGTCAACATTCCTTTTCGGCAACGCGAGCACAATCATCCAGAGCGATGTCATCATTATGGCAGTGATAGGGATCATCTCGCTCTTTCTGCTTTTTTTGCTATGGAAAGAGTTCAAGATACTCAGTTTTGATCCTGACTACGGGCAGACTATAGGATTCCCGATGAGAGCGATTGAGATCTGCCTTACAACTCTCATTGTCATCGCCATAGTTGTCGGACTGCAGACTGTGGGAGTTGTTCTCATGAGCGCGATGATCATCGCTCCAGCGTCCGCAGCGCGGCAGTGGACTGACAAGCTTGGAATGATGGTTCTTATCGCATCGCTGTTTGGAGTGCTGAGCGGCGTGACTGGAGCAGTCACCAGCAGCCTTGTCCCTAATCTTCCTACAGGGCCAACTATTGTCCTTGCGATAAGCGTAATTGTCGGCATTTCACTCGCATTAGCTCCGCATAGAGGGATTGTCTGGGAATGGATCAGGGCAAAGAGCCACAGGAGGAAAATCAATATTGCGCGCACACTCATGATCATGCATCGCCTGACTGAAAGCCATACTGTCCCCCGTCCTCATGAGATTGCAGCGCTGCAAGAGCTTCTGCCTACCAATATCCACAAGACACTCAGGATCTGCAACCGCATGGGATGGGTATTGCTTGACCGGACAAGATGGATGCTCACTTCTCAAGGGATTAAAGAAGCGATAAGGATCGAGAGGGAAGGTTTCTCATGAGCGCGCAGATTGAGATCATCATCATCGCCTGCTTGGTTGCGGTGGCGTGCGCTATTCCTGGCGTGCTTCTTGTGCTGCGCAAGATGTCGCTCATGAGCGATGCTATCAGCCACAGCATCCTGCTCGGGATAATCATCGCGTTCCTGTTTGTCAAGAATCTCGGATCGCCTCTGTTGATCATTGGCGCGGCAATCATGGGAGTGATCACTGTGAGCCTCACTGAATTGCTCAGGAATACGAATAAAGTTAAAGAGGATGCCGCTATAGGGCTTGTCTTCCCTGCGCTCTTCTCAATAGCCATCATACTCATCACGAAATTCGCTTCTGGTGTCCACATCGATACTGACGCAGTGCTTCTCGGAGAGATCGCTTTCGCGCCTTTTGACAGGCTCAGCGTCTTCGGGATGGATATAGGGCCGCAGAGCATGTGGATAATGGCGGCTATCTTGATAATAAATGTCGCATTTGTGCTGCTCTTCTACAAAGAGCTCAAGCTCTCGACTTTTGACGCTGGGCTTGCAGCGACATTAGGATTCATGCCAGCGCTGCTTCATTACGGTCTTATGAGCATCATCAGCATAACCGCTGTAGGGGCTTTTGATATCGTCGGAAGCGTGCTTGTAGTGGCGTTTGTGATCGCTCCTCCAGCCGCGGCGTACTTGCTCACTGAAAGGCTGGATTGGATGCTGATCATCAGCTCAATCCTAGGTATGGTATCGGCAATCTCGGGATATTTCTTTGCTTTGGCATTCGATGTCTCTATCGCTGGCAGCATGGCGTCAATGACTGGGGTCTTATTTGTCCTCACGCTCATATTCGCGCCGCAGAAAGGGCTGCTCTCAAAAGCGGCGCTTTACTGGCAACAGAAATGGGTCTTTGCCACGCATATGCTCGCTGTCCATCTGCTTGATCATGAAGGGAGAGAGGAAGAGAATATAGAGAACAGGGTAAGCACGCTGCACAGGCATCTGAACTGGGAGGAAGGATTCTCAAGGAAAGTCATAAGGAAAGCGGTCAGCCAGGAATTGGTGCTGCATGAAGGGGAGATGCTCAGGCTCACGTCGTTAGGAAGGGAGACTGCGAAGAGAGTGATGAGTGAGTGAGGATATGTGTTATAGTCTGCGCAATCTAACATTCAAGAAATAATCTTTCTAGAAAGAATAGAGATATAAGAAAGTTGTTTTTTGCGGTATTAAGAAATGTGTAACAATATTATGAGAAAATCAAGGGGTTTTGTAGCTTTGAACTGCTTTTTCCAATTTATCAATGCTTGGTTTTGGGATTCTTGGGAATGGGCACTCTGCATTTTCTTCAAAGAATTGTCCTGTGAGTCCCATTTTTGACCAAGCTTCTGCCTGCTCCGCGCATCCTAATTTTCCATCAAGATTCTTGTCAGCGTATTTCACCGCTTCTTGAACGAGACTACCATATCTTTCTTCTTTCTTAATATTGCTATAACCTTCGAGAGATACCGCCGTAGCAAAAGCAGTTAGCATTGAGGCATAGACCCATTTAGGGATTGGTCTATGATACATTGAGGCTCTGAATGGTGGCATGATATATAGAATGTTGCACCGGTATTTAAATGTTTCTATTATTACTACGTCATGATGGTAAAAAACGAAACATTTTTAAATGGTTGTGTCTTATCTCTCACTATGGAACCAATATATCGCTGCAGCGACGAGACAGAAAAGCCAGGACTGATCCTAGTGCATGAGCCTGGATTAGAGACAAAGCTGGCGTTTGAGGATCCTATAATCTGGGGTTTTGACCCTTCTTTGAAGGAAGATCCACGTCCGTTCAAGAAATGGCTTGAGGACGCTCAGAAAGAGCATCAGCAGATGGTCGCTGCCATTCGCGGGGAAGGGATTGATGTTGCCTATCTTTGTGACCTTTTGACAGACAAGAAACAGGAGGTTCAATCGTATCTCGATGCGCAAAGAATGAAGATTCTAGGCAGCTATCTGAACGATTTTGAGCGGATTGACACCAAAGAGAAAGGCATTATCCTGGATGTGATTGATAATATGCATAGACGCCCAGTCGATGGATTGCTGAATGGTTTAGAATCAGGCGCAAAATTCCAGACGATCCCCTACAAGCGACGGGTGGAGATCTATAAGGCCCTCGGCACTTTCATCCCCCAGACTTCTTTATATTACACTCAAGACGCGGTGATCTCTTCGCCCGCAGGGCTTATCAAGGCTAAGATGGCGATGTGGGACAGAAGGCAGGAGCCGGATATTCTTGAGATCGCTCTCGGAAAAGAGAATTATATCCATAGACTGAAGAACGGCACTGAAGGCGGAGATGTGACGATGTCTGCTTACATGCACGGCGGAGACACTCTTCGCGTCGATGGCATGATGCTTTTTGGAATAAGTGCGTTGAGCGGAAAGAATATTGACATTGAAAGCGAAATATTATCCAAAAAGGCAGGAAACACCAGATTAGTGAAATTCTACACTCCTGATTTCTTCAATCCAGGAATAGCTTACGCTACAGGCAATGTTATGCATCTTGACACTATAATGATGCCTATAAGCTCTAATACTGTCTTGGCAAACTTCAAGATGCTTGAGCAGTCAGCAGTGCGGGAAGGAGACAAGCCTGTGATGAATGGTCTTGAATGGGTAAGGGAGAATTTTGATTTCACAGTAGAGGTTCCTGATGATGAGCAGCAGGGAACGTATGGCTGGGGCTCTAACATCCTGCCGCTCGGAAATAAAAAGATACTCTCTTCAACTCATCTGAAAAAGACCAACAAGAAGTTGAGAGACGCAGGATTTGAGGTCATTGAGACTCCTCTGATGACGTTGACCACAGGATTCGGCAGCGCGCACTGCATGACTGCCAATCTGTAATAAACAAAATCTTTATATTAGATGATGATTCTAAGGCACTGAAATGGAACTTAAAACCTTATTGATAATAATTCTCGTCGTCGCAGCAGCCATAGGCGCGAGATTCTTCTTCAGTCTCAATGAGATTGACGCAGAGAATCAGGGTAGCGCAGTGATAACCGGCTATGCTGTTCTTGATACTAGCAATGAATCATCCTCTAATGTCTCTGATAACGAGAATAATCTGCCTGACGTCGCAAGATTTCCTAACCCTTTGAGATATCTTTCTTCTGGATGATTCCCGTCACATGGCCCATAATGTTCATCAGGCCGAGATACAGCACTAGAGTCACTGATTGCGAGATGAACGCGGCGAGGTAAGGGGTTATCCCCATGCCGAGTATGAAATATGTCGCGTAAGTCCTCGCTGAATAATATATCACATCGACGACAGAAGCTCCGATTATGAATTTCAGTATATGCTTGAAGAAAATCCTGTTCACTCTCTTTTTTCTTGGATTCCAATAAGCTTCCTTATTGTCAAAGAATGACGATAAAGCGTAAAATGCTGTATATCCTAGATAGTCTCCTGCGGAGGCGCTGAACGCGATGAGCGCTTTGCTCTCTAAGAATAGGGATGACAGCTGCGCAAATCCAGGACCCCCGACAAAAGCGCCGATCTCGCTGATAAGCAATTCTTTATTGAAGGAGAGTATCTTTCTGTACCTCTTTGGCAATTTGCTGAACATAAGTTTTGTAGATTCTCAGGAGATATATAAACTTTCCTTTAATGCGAAGAACTTATGGCGTATCGTCGTATTGAACATATTCGAGAAATAATTCTTCAGCATCACTCTCTCTCGAACTCAGCGAACCAGGGATTGATGACTCTCTTGTTCTTGTCCATGCCGTCAATCTTCTTCATGTCTGAAGGCAGCAGCTTCCAGGAGAACACATCGAGATTGCTCAGCATGTGCTCTTCACTGCTCATCTTAGGGATTACAGCCATTCCGTGCTGGACAAGCCATCGCAGCGCGACCTGCACGGCGCTCTTGCCGTATCTTTCGCCTAACTCTTTAAGCGCTCCATCTTTCGCGACAGCTCCATGAGCCAATGGAGAGTATGCTGTCAGGATGATGCCTTTGCTCTTGCAGTATTCCAGCAGCTCTTTCTGATATAAGTAAGGGTGGAACTCGACCTGATTTGTGGCAATCTTCGCTGTTGAATGCTCAGCAGCCTCTTTCAGATGCGCTATCGTGAAATTGCTCACCCCTATGCTGCGGATCTTGCCTTCTTTTTGAAGTATCTCCATCGCCGCTAGAGTCTCTCCGACAGGGACTTCCTTGTTAGGCCAGTGGATGAGGTAAAGATCCAGGTAATCAGTATTCAGTTGCTTAAGGGTAGCTTCGCATGCGGCTATGGCTTTGCTCCTTGAGAGGTTGCTGTGCCATACTTTTGAAGTGATGAACACATCCGCGCGGTCAATCCCGCTGTCGATGATAGCTTTCCCTATCTCTTTCTGGTTGCTGTACAATTCCGCAGTATCGATATGCTTTATCCCTAACGAGAACGCCGCGCATACCGCATTGACGCAGGCTTTGCCTGTGAGTTGCCAAGTGCCAAGGCCTAACTGGGGGATTGACAGTCCGTCAGGCATCTGCAATGAAGGGATCTGAGGCAATGGTTTGCGAGGCATGATCCTGCTGTTCTCATATTGATATAAAAAGTTGATTGAAAGATTCCGAATAGGACACTCTCACCGGTTTAGCAGCGAGTTTTTAGTGTCACTTATTTCTTCGGTCGTCCAGGTCATGTGTAGCATGACCGAATTTTTCTCTCCCACGACTCAGTCGAGGAAAAAATTAGCCTTGGCTGAAAGCCAAGGCTGGGCGACCTAAAAACAATAACTTTCATGACGACTCGCCACTAAGCCATCCTCACCGCAAAATATTTAAGTGAAGAGGCTTATCCTTGAGATAATCTCTAGCGATAGAGTCTGAGGTGAAAAATGGTGAAGAAGAGAAATCCGATAGCGGTCGTCCTTCTGTCGATAGTGACTTTAGGCATTTACGCGCTGTATTGGTTTGTCGTGACCAAGGATGAGATGAACGGCCTCGGAGCGAAAGTTCCGACAGCCATACTGATCATCATCCCGATAGTCAACATCTACTGGCTGTACAAGTACGCTGAAGCTTTCGCGACAGTGGTCAAGAAAGACAATAACACCATCCTCTGGTTTGTGCTGGTCTGGTTCATAGCCATCATAGCGATGCCTTTGATGCAGATCGAGCTGAACAAGCTGGCGCAGTGAATATTCCCATATTTTTTTGTCTTTTTATTAATTCTTAAACATGATTATCTAAATAAGAAGTTGATGAATAAACTGAGGTGAAGAATGAGACAAAACTTAGGCAGACTGGACAGGATATTAAGATTTGCGCTGGCATTCTGGTGGCTCGGCCCTCTGGCTCCGCAGTTTAGCGCTGTATGGGCGACTTGGCTCATAGCTATAATCGGATGGATAGCGCTGATCGAGAGCTTCACAGGCTGGTGCTGGCTGCATACCGCGTTCAGTATAAACAATAAGGGGCAGTAAGAACTTAGATAATCAGGGCAATCTCCTGACTAGACTATAGGCGCATTATTTTTTATGTTTATATGTGGTTAATCTGTTATTTAACAAGATTATTCTTTATTTCTCTAAAGTCTTTTCAAGACCTTTATAAGAAATTTCATTTCGTTTTCCTGGGGCCATAATCCCTAGAGAAAGCATAGCTGAAAATGGTATTCGTGGCACAATATTAATATTATCTAATTGTTCAGTTGAGATTCCAAATCTTTCTGCTATCTGTCTTGCCTCTTCTTCATATGACTGGAATCCTCTTTTCGCGATAGTCAATGCGGTTTCATATGCGATTGGTCCTCCTATAACTAATGCTTCTTCTAAATGCTTTTTTGAGAATCCATACTGGTGAGCTATCCGTTTTGCGTCATATTCCCATACCAAGAGTCCTTTACGCACTAATCCCACATCTTTCATATACTCTTTCCATCCAAGTATAGTGTTGATAGATCCAATCGCGCCTGATGCTTCCCATCTTTTCCAGAATCTTGGATCTTTAGTCTTGCTTTGATTGACCATAGTGATTGCCTCTCAATTCACATAGATATCAATCGAGAGTATTTAAATCTTTCGTCTGTTACTACTTTATAGTCATCAGTTACTGGTGTGGTTAAAATCTTTTTTATGGAATAATAATTCAGATAGCTATTTCAAGAACTAGAGGTGAACCCCCAGTCAGGAATGTTACCTTGAAAAGCGAAGCTTTTCGAGGTTTCGAAAATCGGATAACCTGATTTTCGTTACGTCTGACTGGGGAGGCGAGCGTGTTCAGCAGAGCAATTCCGCTGTCAATCCTTCTGACGCATGTTCAGTCAATGCTGGGTATCTCTGTTGCGCAGTGATTCTTAATGAATCATTGACGCTGTCTTTCTGATAGCATTCTTGTGGATTTACGAGTGTCTCTTCTACGCACTGAGGCCGTCCTTCAAACCGCTCATATCTGCGGTAGATGCCGATTATCTTTTTCTCTTCGTCGACGAAAGGCCCTTGGCTTTCAGGAGCGTAGGCGAAGAAGAACTCTTCAGCAAGCCCTTCTTTTGTGAATCTTGTGACTTTGCCCATCCCGAGAGAGCCGTAAGCGCTCCTCTTTATCTGGTAAGTCTCGACTTCAGGGTGCGCCTGAGGCAGTTTTATCGCTAAAGATGTCTTTGTCCCTATATTCCTCATCTCTGCAGCGCGGCCGTCAGAGTATACAAAATCCTCAGGGATCAGCGCAAGCCTGTCAAAATCATCAGGGAGATTCGGATTGTTGTTCAGTTCGTACACTCTTGTGATTCGTTTATTCTTTCCGTCATGAAGATAGGCTCCGTCCTCTCCGTCCTGCTTGTCAAGGTAATCAGAGAGATCTGAGAATGATCTTAAAGGGGCGAAAGAATCATGCTCTCTTGTGAGAAGCACTTTATCCTCTTCCAGTTTGCGCATGAGTGTATCTCCATTAGAGACAAGAAGTATTCCATGATAAGGCACGTCGTTATCTTTGCCCTCGTTTACTGGAAGCCCTTTGCGGTTGAGAAGTCTGCCCTCGCTTGTGTAATCCATGCTCTCAGGAAGGTTCTTTTCTATGTGGTATCTTACCAGCCAGTCGAATAATGCGTTTTTGTCCATGCGTTTTTAGCAGCCAAGTCAGGAAGCCTTACCCCCAGTCTTGTGCCTTACCTCTTATTTGATTTTGCCTATGCCATCTGATTTGCCTTTATAGCTTCTGAGACCTTGTTTTAAGGCCTTTCAAGCGCTATAAGCATCATCTCGCCTATCCTAGCTATTAGTATACTAATACATATATTTATATCTTTCTCAGCATTAATTTTTATTTTAAGGTATTATAACCGAAAGATTTATTAGTTAATTAAAACTTTCTTATCATCATGGTCGCCATAGATCGGGATTTGCTCTTCATTTATTCTGAAAACGCGAGGATGCGGCTTAAGATTCTGGCAAAAGCTCTCAAGAAAACCCCTCAGCGGCTTAAATACACCCTCACAAACCTCGAGAAAGAAGGAATAGTCAGGGCTCCGCATTGCATATTCGACTATTCTTACCTCGGGCTGCTGCTTTTCCGCGTTTATTTCAAAGGAGGATACATCAGCGAGAATGACAAGCTAGGCATAATAAAAAAACTGAGCGAGCACCCTTACGTCACGTCGATATATGAGCTCACTGGAGAGTTCGATTTAGCGCTTGAGTTCATCGCTCCGAATCCCTCAAGATTCAACAAGGAGCTCAAGACCGCCGCGAATCTAATACCTACTCTCAATAACTATAAGATCATCCTCAATGTCGTTACGCACGTCTACCCAAGGCAATACCTGCCTAAGAGCAAAGAGCTTGGGGCTGCAGAGAAGCCAGAGATCATCGTCGGAGGGGACAGGGCTGTCGACTCGTTCACAAAGAATGAGCTCGATGTCATGAAGCAGCTGCTCATGCGGCCGAAGATGCGCAGGACAGCCATGGCGAAAGTCACTCGCCTGAATATTAAGACTGTCACTTCAGTAGTCAGGCAACTGCAGAAACGCAAGATCATAAAAGGATTCAAGTACGCTATAGACGCTAACGCTTTAGGTTTTGAGAAGGCGCGGCTGTTCCTCAACCTGCACAATATCAGCAAAGAGCGCGAAGCGCAGCTGCTTGGATTTCTCTTACGCACTCCGGAAGTCGTTCAGGTGCACAAGACTGTCGGAGACTGGGAGATGGAGATCGATATCGAGACTTTAGACAAGAACCGGATGAGGTATCTCATCATCCTCATACGGGAGGAATTCAAGGACATAATAGAGAGCTTCAATCTCATAGAGTTCTACCAGTATTACAAGCGCTCTTACCTGCCGATGTATCTGTTCATGCCAGAGCTTCCTCAGCAGCAGCGTAAAGCTGAAGTGCAGGAAAGGCTGCAGAAGTGGAATGTGAGCAAGGGCGATGCAAATAAATCTCTTAAATGAAGAATGACCTATTTCATAAGCGAATACCTTAATATATTGACATCGCTTGATTGATGGGCTCTGTCCTGAATCACTCCTTTTTTGCCGTCGCTTACAATCTGCTTACATCAATATTGCTCGAAGCATTGCCATTCAAGCAACGTCAAAAAAGTCTTCATTTACAGATTCAGGACATCGCCCGATTAATAGCAATCATTAAAAACCCTTATTTTTCTCCCGTCTTCATTGATCTTCTGCGAGCTTAAGCAGCATTTCAAGGAGATGGAATCATGGCAGTCAATTCCGAGACAAAGAAGAATTCAGGCGCAGACGCAGGCAAATCGGGCGCAGGAAAAGTCACAGTCAATAAAGGGGACAATATCAAGGTAGAGTACACAGGGACTTTCGAGGACGGCACAGTCTTCGACAGCTCTGAAGGAAAAGAGCCGCTTGAATTCGAAGCCGGATCAGGCAGGGTGATCAAAGGTTTCGATGACGCAGTCATCGGCATGAAGAACGGGGAACAGAAGAAGATCACAATCCCTCCTGCGCAGGCTTACGGAGATCTCAATCCTCATCTGACCAAGAAGATCCCTCGCAGCTCTCTGCCGGAAGGGCCAGAGCCTAAAGCTGGGATGATGCTCGCAGTGAGCACTCCTGACGGCCAGCAGTTCCCTGTCAGGATCGCTGAAGTCAGCGCTGAAGAAGTCACTCTTGACCTGAACCATCCATTGGCAGGAAAGACTTTGCTGTTCACTGTCAGGATAATGGAGATACTCTGAGCTTATAGGATTCAGAGATATTATATGATGTGCAATTCGCTGATCAGCTGAGATTCTTCAGGAATGGAATGCTCTATTATGGAACGATGCTTGATGAAGATTATGCTGAGAAAGTCATTGAATTCACAAAACGAACGTATGCACAGCTGAAAGAGTTGGTTAAGTCATGATCTCAGGCCATATTTCTCTGAGCGTCTTCAATCAAATTCCTCTCTCAAACCTTAATTTTTTCATCTTCAGCAGCTCACTAGGCAGCTTCACAATGAAATCAGGGATCTCGATAGCGCTGCGCGGCATTATGCAGCTGTACCTTCCGCAGTTCCTGACCTGCGCAGTGACCATCCCTAAAGTCTTTGAAGCCTTTATCTCAGAATCTATCCTGTCCCCTACAGATAAAGTCTCTTTAGCGCTTATGCCTTTGCTCGCCAGCCAATCGACAATCTCTTCATAGAAGCGCATCTTCTCCACTGCGCCAATAGCGTCGCTGATGATTATCTTGTCAAGATATTTCCTTATCCCTAGAGCGTCTATCTTCGCGTTCTGCAGCTTAGCAGTGCCATGAGTGATCATCGTCAGGACAATCTTTCTCTTCTTCAATTCTTCAAGCAAAGGAATAGTCCCTGGAAAAGCCATAATCTCTTTAGTATCAACAGAATGGTAAGCGTTATGGCCTATGTCGGCGAGCTGCGCGGCTTCACGCTCATCAGAGACAGAGAGGAATTCTATCGCCTTATCTGTCGTGTTGCATGCTGGGCCGTATCTCTTCAGCACTTCCTCTCTGAGCTCTTCCTCTCTGCCTACCGGCCAGGGCAGCCCTGCCTGTATCATCAATCTGATCGCGAGAATCTGCCCTTTCCTGACAAGCTGTCCTGAAGTGTCCATCAATGTGTCATCAAGGTCGAAGATCACTGCGCGTATCGCGCGGACAGCGCTAGAAGTCTTCTTTATTGTCTTTTTTGCTGAAGGCATGCTGTGCTAACCTCTATTTCTTAGATGTTGGAGATATCTCCCCTTAAGCTCATTTCTTCTTGCCGCCGAAGAATGAGGAGAGCGTGCTCTGGTCTTTCTTCACGAAACTCTCAGCGACATTCTTGCCGAAGACAGCCAATATGCTCTCGACTGCAGGGATCACCTGGTTCTCTATATAATAATCAGGATCGTACTCTTTCTCTGATACTTCTGAAGGCAGCTTTGCCTTGTCTCTGATCTGGCCTTTGCCTTCAGTTATCACAAAAGTTATCACGCTGTTAGCTCCTACCGGGATGCCTTTCTCCTGCATGCGTCTTGCGACAGCGACGTGCGGACCGACATTCTCATACTGCTCGATATCTTTCTGCAGCTGCGTTGTCATTATGACTTTTGACAAAGGGATCTCCTTGTCTCTCAACTGTTTTATCACTCCCTTGACGTATTCTTCAGCCTTGTCGGCGTCGCTCTCCTTGAGGATTATCTCCAGGACTCTCTCCTGCACCTCTTTCGCGATCTCGCTCCAGTTCCTGCGGACAAGCTCGAAGCCCCTGAATTTTATGTTGCCGTCTTCAGCGAGCATGGCGTATTTCTTCTTCGCTCCCTCACCGGTCATCTTCGCCGAGACAAATATCCCTCTCTTGTAGTATCCTTCATAGTCCAATTCCATGAGTTCAGGAAGCTCAAGATTCACGCGTTCAGCGAACTTCAGCGCATCCTCTTTGGATCTCTTGCCCAGGGCGAGGAACACTGAGTCAGTGTCTGAATAGAGCACTTCAAACCCTTCTTTGCGCGCGTGATCTATGACTTTGTGGATGTAATGCCTTCCCCAGGAAGTCACAGCGTCAGCGCATTCAATAGAGTACCATCTTGAGGCGTAGAATCCTAGATAGCCATAGAACGCATTGGCGAGTATCTTCAGCGAGTATGAGCGCGCTTCAAGCATCATGTCTTTCTTCTGCTTGAGCAATGCCTTTATGCGCTGTCTTCTGGTAATGAGTTCTTCAATGACTCTTGAGATGAACGTCCTCTTGCTCTTGCAGAACCATGCCTTTGCGCCCTCGACAGGAGCGTAGTCTCTCTCGCTCTCTTCGCATTCTCTGTTCAGCGATTCAGGAGAGATATTGTGCGCCGCGATTATAGTGGGATAAAGGCTGCGGAAATCAAAGACAACAATATCATGATAGAATCCTGGCTTGGGCTGCAGTACGAACGCTCCTTTGAAACGCCGCGCCATCCTGCTGCTCATGTCCCCATGCCCTGGCTTGTTTGGCGAGACCACATTGTAAGCCTGCTCCTGCTTCAGCAGATACCATTCTACAAGCTGGCTGAAGCGCATCCTGCTTATCTCAGTCATAGGCAAAGGGATGACTTTCACCATCTCAAAAAGGTTAGGAAGGACTTTATCGCAGAGCTGGAACGCGAGCCTCGAATCGACAAGATTGTATTCGCAGTACGATTCAAGCTTCTCAGGCTCATCATCCCAGGTCTTAGCGAGATCCTCGACTTCGACATCCATCTTGCCCTCTCCAAGAAGCTCTTTAGAGACTTCATTGAGTGAGAAAGAATCAGTCTCCATAGATCCGCCCATGATGAATTTGATGAACCTATGCACGTCGAAATGCGTTACTCCTGTTATCTTAGCCGCAGGGCTCGCTCCTGTCGAGATCGTGAGCGAGGAATGGTCAAGGCCTAGATCGAGCTGGACTTTGTGCTTCGCGGCTCTTGTGCGGATATAAGGGAAGTCAAAACCGTCAGAATAATAGCCAGTGATGATATCAGGTCCGTATTCCTCTATGATCATCTTGAATTTTTTCAATAATTCTTCTTCGCTCTCGACAAATTCTATGTAATGCTTATCTGTGCGGAATCTTTTCCAGGTTATAACTTTCTCGAAAAGCTTGCCGTCGCTCATCCCATAGAATGAGATCATCAGTATAGGGTGCTCTTCAGGGATGATGTTCTTCCCTAAAGGATTGTAAGTCTCTATGTCGAACGCCAGCATTCTCGGATTTGGGAGCGCATCCTCGCTGACCTGCTGGATGCTGCCCATCCTGAGAGCATAATCTGTCTTCACTCTCTCATGGATCTCTTCACCAGAGACGTCGTAAAGAGTGATCGGTGTTATCCCTTTGTCGAGAAGGTATCTTCTTGTGAACGGTATGTCATATTCAAGCAGCTGCTCGACTCCAGAGACTGCGCATAGCCTGTCTTTCAATCCTGGGATCGCGGCAGGGATATTGAATGACACTTTGATCATATCCATCTCTTCGCCAAGATAATTCTTCCGCTCTACAGCAGTCTCAAGCACTTCAATCTTCACCCCTTCATTCTCAAGCGAGAGCTGCCCTATCGTTCTCATGACTTGAGAGACATCACTCCCTTTTTTCGCGACAGCCCAGCAGTAAGGTAGGAAAGAGTCATCGATGACGCATATGCGCTTCCCATCGACAACCCTGCCGAAGAGGAGGATAGACACTTTATTGTCCTTTATCTGGTAGGTTATGTCAAGAGGGTAAAACTGGACTGAGCGCTCGTCTGAGGAATGGCGCTTGCGCTTATGCGTTGAGGCGCCAGATTCTTTCGATACGTCTGCCTCTGCATGCGCTGTTGCGGCCGTAGTCATACGAGAGAAGCAAGCGCAATCAGTATTTAAAGGTTTGTGGAGCCGAAGCTCTGCCCTGAATCTGTGAATGAAGACTTTTTTGCCGTCGCTTGAATGGCAATGCTTTGAACAGTATTGATTCCAGCAGATTATAAGCAACGGCAAAAAAGGAGTGATTCAGGGCAGAGCCGAGGCCGAGGCGATGTCCTTGAATCTCTTTACGCAAAAAACATTTATAAACTCTTAAACGCTTGAGTGCCTTATGATAATCTCAGCCCCTTTCTCAGGCTTTGAAGATACAGCGGGCTGCAAAGCCGCGCCCGCAAGGATAATCGAATTCATGAAGTCTTTCTCACTGAATGAGAATGGATACAAGCCAGCGCTTGATTTCGCTGCCGCAAAGACTGCTGAAGAGCTGCAGGCGCTCGTCTCAGGATCTTTGCAGTATAAAGAAGCCCTTCAGAGCGCCTCGGGCGCGCACGCTAAGAGCCGCGCAGTGATAATCGGCGGAGACCATACAATCACATTGAATTGCTTCAGGGAATTCAGCAAGAAGTTCCCCAATCCTGGGATAATCGTCTTTGACGCGCACCCTGACTGCTCAAAAAAGCTTAACAGTTCGCAAGAAGACCTGCTTGTGAGGATATTGAGAGAGAATCTCACCGTTCCTGACAGGATTCTTGTCGTCGGGATGCGCAGCTGGTCTGGCGATGAGAAAGAATTCCTTGAAGTTAGTGGCATCCGCTATCATACCATGAAGCGGCTCCTGATGGAAGGGATAGAGAATGTGTGTGATTCAACTATGGAGACCTGCAGGCAGTGGCCTGCGGTGTACATCAGCGTCGATATGGATGTGCTGGATCCGGCTTTCGCTCCAGCAGTCAGCTCTCCTGAACCCGGAGGGATGAGCAGCAGAGAGCTGATATATTTCCTGCAGAGGATGTGCCTCCTGAAGAACGTGATGATGGCTGATGTCTGTGAAGCTGACGCTGCCAAGGACTTGCAGCATGGCGAAGCCACATTGAAGGCCGCGGCGAAGATAGCGTATGAATTACTGTGAGATACCCATATATCTCTTATTGCTTCTTTTAAGAACAATATAGAAGCCATCATCTTTTTCTCGGCCGATTGGCGTCTATATATCTCAGGCTGCCATGGATCAGCAGGTCATGAAGCAATCTCTTCTCTGAATGGTCTTCTTTGAATGTGTTGCCTGCGACAACAGCTGAATGGAGAGTGTAGACTATGGAAGGGATGCCTTCAGAGGAAGTGTACGAGAGGAAAAGCGGCCTGTCGCAGTAGAACAGTGAGAAATGATATCTCTTAAGCATATCAGCGGCTGTCTCTGCGATCTCCCTGAAAGAATTCTCACTATCAAAATGAGAGATAGGATGCGAGAATATCTTCGTGAATGGATGAAAATCTCCGCTGAATGTGAGTTTGGACAGCAATGAGTCCAGTGAAGCTTTCTCCTGAAGGGGGTTCTTCAGCGGGACAAGCCTTCCTTCTGCGAAAAGCCGGCGCAAGCTCTGAATCTCAGAATTCATGGGGTAGACCTGAAGTATCGTGGATAGCTTTCGCTCTCTTTTATCATATCCGTAATTATGCGTATTGGGGATAGAATAGATCCTCAGCTGTAATTCATGTTCATCCCTTATTGATGCTTTAGGCTTGTCTGATGCCGTGAACTTATCGACCCAGGCAGAGTAGTCATCGAATACCTTCTGCAAGGAATCTTTTATAGAATGCCTTTTCATGATGGAGTTGGTCTTTATATTCTTGCCATTATCACCTGTCAGGAGACTGCCTATCGATGTTGGATTCTTTTCAGGGAGGGAGAGCGAAAGGCGTTTATCCGGATTTATGTGATGATCATGCGCGGCCATAAGGTTTTTCAGTGTCATCTCTTCCAATCTCTGCAGTTCTTCAGCCTTGAGAGGCTTTTGATCGACTGGCCGCAGATATGCAAGCTCATACACGCGTATCCCGCAGTAATTAAACTCAAAGTGATACCTTTCAGAGGCATCCACAATCATCCTTGAGATCTCTCTCAGGGATTCGTTATCGTTGAAGGCAGCCTCTTCTGTCATAGAATACCTGACTTTATTCTTTCCGTTATTGTTCGCCAGACCTTCACCGACTCTTAA
>DATDYN010000032.1:0-11652 GCA_035289005.1 Candidatus Nanoarchaeia archaeon | reverse complement strand
TTCCTTGAGAGCGACGGCAACAGCAATACTGGGCTCTTGCCGCTCTTCGAAAGCTTCTCTTTCAATGATCTTGCAGGCTCAACATTCTCGGAAGATTGAGGCACTGGAGAATTCGCTGTCAATGAAGTTGATGAATTGATGACTTTCTGAAGTTCGCGAATACGTAGGAATACTGCCTGCGCTGCCTCGCTGCGCGTTTTGGATCCCGAAAGCTGCGCTCCGAGCGCCTCGTCCATGAATACCCCTTTGACCCAGGCTGAGAAATCATTCCTTGACGGATTGAGATGATGGCTGAAAGTCTGGTCATCGATCTCTTTGAAAGCGCGATAGAGCTGGTAATAGTCAGATACGACTCCGTTATTCGCTAAGAAGAACCTTTTCGCTCCTGAAGCTCCTGCGAGTATGCTGCGCGCCTGCGACACATTGACTGAGCCTTTCACTGCCATCCTTCACCTTCTTTTTGCTGCTCTGCTGCACTGCCTGATTGCAGGCATCATTCTCCCAATCCCTGAGTTTTCTCAATCGTCAGAGTATTTAAATATTGCGCTGTCTGCGGCGATGGCTCTGGAGTATCCGGATCTATCTGGTTTAATGCCACCTCTTCAGCAGCCTTTTCCTGCTTCCTCGCTCCAAGCCTTATCTTGATGTCCTGGATGATGTTCATGAAAGTGATGAACGCCTCGTAAGGCGAATCGTAAGGATTGAAATACTTGTGGACGTCTCCGTCGCTGAACCATTTAGTGCACATATAATAATAATGGTCAGAAGTCTGCAGCCTTCTCCAGTCCTCTATGATATCCTGATCTCCTGACTCTTTTACCTCTTTCTCAAGCGAGTATATCTGCGCCAATGCCTCGTCCTGGATCCTGTTCCCTCTCCATGCCGATAGGTCGCGCTCGACATCAGCCCAGCTTATCGGAGTATGGATGTCAAGCTCCCCTTTTGATTCGTGAAGAAGTATGGCTTCTGAAGGCGTGACGAAACTGTTGTCAGGATGCTTGAGCAGCTCTTGCGGCAGATGATTCAGGAAAGAGAAAATCCCTTTGTCCTCCCACTGGTGCTCTCCGAAAGTCTCATAATCCATGAAGAGGTTGATGAGCTCTCCGCTGCCGTTCATCGAATTCACCCATGACGCGAATTTCGGCGCAGTCAAAGGATACTCTTTCCAGCTTTTTTCTGAGAACCTGAAAGCGATATCATCGCTCAACCTGTAGTTCTTCAGCAGGAGCTTGATGTTCTCCGCGGTCTTCGGAGTGTAGGCGAAATTAGGGCTTCTCCATCCGAGAACATGGTCTGCCCCTTCAGCGAGCACTCCTGAGAAACCCATTCTCTGGACAGTATTGGCGAGTTCATTACAGTATATCAGCTCTGTGTTGCGGAAGATTTTAGGAGTCATTCCGAAAAGCTCCTCGATCTTCTGCCTGTGCATCTCGACCTGCGCTTCAAACTCTTCTTTAGAATAGAGAAATGAGAGTGAATGGTAATAAGTCTCGCTCAGAAACTCCACAGCTCCTGTAGCGGCGAGTTTCTTGAAGCTCTCCAGCACTTCAGGCGCGAAACGCTCGAACTGCTCTATCACAGTTCCTGTGAGGCTGTAGGCTATCCTGAATTTTCCGCCACTTTCATTTATCAGCTTGAGCATCGCTTTGTTCGCAGGAAGATAGCATTTGCGCGCGACTTTCCTGCACACTTCACCGTTCTTAGCGTCATCGAAATAGTAATGGTTCGTCCCTATGTCGAATACTGGATATCTTCTGAGCCGGAAAGGCTGATGGACCTGGAAATAGAAGCAGATGTTCACCATTGCGCGCCTCCATTCTCAGGCATCCCTTTCTGCGATAGAGATTCTGCTCTTGAGAAGAACGGAAGGGCTGGCAGGCCATGACAGTATGACCTGCCCCCGAGCCCCCAGTAGATTTCCACACACTTCCTTGCAAAGAATGGACTGAAGAAAAGATTAAAGAAATAACGGAAGGGCTGACAGGCCATGACAACACGACCTGCCCCCGAGCCCCCCGTAGATTTCCACACACTTCCTTGCAAAGAATGAACTAAGAGAGTGAAAGAAGGGCAGGCGGACCATGAAAGCAGAACCTTCATGACCCACCCCCGAGCCCCTCATAGATTTCCACACACTTCCTTGCGGATTCATCCCAGGACATTCGGCGCACTTCAGTGCCGCCGTTCTCGCTCAAGACTTCCTTGAGCGAGGAGTATCTCAGGACAGAGATTATCTGATTCGCCATCTGGTCAGTATCCCAGAAATCGACTTTTAAGCAATGCGATAATACTTCGCTCACTCCGCTCTGCTTTGAGATGAGCACAGGAGTCCCGTTCTTCAATGCTTCCAGAGGGGTTATCCCGAAAGGCTCTGAGACTGAAGGCATGACGTAAAGGTCGGCCATGCGGTAAGCTCTGTCGATATCTTTTCCTTTCAGGAATCCTGTGAAAAGCATCCGGCCGGAAAGCCCTAGAGCTGCGACACGGTCGATCATCGAATATTCCATGTCTCCTGATCCGGCTATCACAAAAGTGACATTCGGCTCATGGCTGAGGACTTTCTTTGCGGCCTCGATGAAATAGTCAGGCCCTTTCTGCAAGGTTATCCTTCCCAGGAAGAGGACTATCTTATCAGTGCTTCTAAGGCCGTAATTCTCCTGGCTTTGCGGCTCATCGCTGTAATCGACAGCGTTATGAACAACCCTTATCTTCTTAGGATCTACGCCATAATTCTCGATTATCTTCCGCTTGGTGTAATTGCTGACAGCTATGACACTATCAGCTGAACGCATCCCTTCGCGTTCGATATCATACACGCACTGATTGACCCCATTGCCTCCTGTGCGGTCGAATTCAGTGGCATGAACGTGGACTACCAATGGCTTGCCTGATATCTTCTTCGCTTCGATCCCTGCCCTGAAAGTCATCCAATCATGGCAGTGTATCACATCATGCTTCTGCTTCTTCGCTATGCTCGCAGCTTTCAGGGAATATCTCTGCACTTCAGCGAAAAGGTTCTCTCCATAGATCTGCCTGCCCTGGCTGCCGTTCTTTGTCCGCATCATTGTCTGGATATATTCCTGAGAAGTCATGTAAGGATGCAATGGAGACTTTATCCCTGTCAAGGTTATAGGGAAAGATTCATCATCCGCGGCGATGATCTTCAGGAAGTCAGCTGTGAACTTGCTTTTGGAATTATTCTCAGAAGTTGTGGGCAGCACTAAGGCTATACTGATGTTTTGCCTGCTAAGAGCTTTGGTGAGGCCGTAGCAAGCGGTGCCTAGTCCTCCGCTGCTGAGTGGGGGGAATTCCCACCCGAACATAAGTACTTTCATCTGCAAGGCTCCTGGCCTGATGACTCGGGAGACGCAGGTCCAGGTTCAACTCTTTTTTCCGCTCATTCACCCGCGTGTGTGGGACGGGGAGCTTGATTATGATAGGGATATGGCCAGAGGAATTCTTAAGCAAAATAAATTTACGGATGGATATTCAGAAAATGATTGATTCTCAGAACTCGAGCGCAAGGGCTGATTGCCATAGAAAGCATTGATAACAACTGCCTTTTCCAACGCTACCCTCTCCTTTTTCACACGATATTCCTCGAGAAGAGGGATACTGTGCCTATGGAGAGTTCTGGAAAGCACTGAAGTATTTAAATGTTATGCTTTGCAGATATCAGGATACGGAAGACTATACCAGCAGATGCTGAATGCCCTGTAAGAAAAAGATTTCTGAGAGAAAGATAATGTATTACGCCGTTTCTTCAGCATTCTCTATAGCTTCGTCAATATCCGCAGGCAATGGCTTTTTCTTCGCCCGTCTAACGTTCAGATCCGCAGGAGCTTGCTGCGCGTTCCTTCCTGCCAGCTGTTCAAGGATGCTGCGTATCTTCTCTTCCTGCTCTTTCTTCTGTTCAGGAGTCAGAGGCTTTTGATATTCCTGAGGATTCTCTCTGTCTAGATTCTGCGCCCCTTGCAGCTTTGCCTGCTCTTTCTGCGCTTTGACAAAGTCCGCGTGCTCTTTCTTCGCCTGCTCGATCGCGAAAGGGGTGGCGTAAGGCTTTTCAACGACATCGAGAGCGAGTAATTTGCCGCCACGACGCTCATACATGGAAAGCAGCTCGAATGCGTCATTCAGGTTCATGCGTCTGGAATAGACCAGCTTGTTCGCCTTGAGATAATCGACGATGCCTGGAGTGTGCTCTGGAGAGAAATGGGAATAAGGATGCGGCGCCAGCCTTCTTTCGACTCTCTTGACATATTCTTTAGCGCCCTCAAGATGCGCCTGAAGAGTGTACCTTCCTTTATGCTGGGCTATGCGCTCTTTCAGGCTGTCAAGAAGTATTCCTGACGCTGCCTTGAGAAGGTAAGTCTTCTCTTCTTTATTCTTTCCGAAAGAGATCTTCAGCTCATCCTGGGATTTTCTAGTGTATTTCTCGACAAGCTTATTGGAGAAATCCTCAAGCACTGAAGGATTATCCAATAATGAAGTGTCGATAGCGCCGTCCTTCTTCTTGAGCACTTCATTAGCTGTCTCTTCATACGCTTTCTGGTGCATCTGCGCTGTGCGGGAGAGAAATTCCTTGACCTGGTCTCTCTTCCTGTGATAATCAGCGATATGCGCTGGGAGATCTGTTTCTTTAGCCATGAGGTGACACGCTCTCTTCACAGCACTGACTGGCTCGCTGGAATATAAAGATTTCTATTGGGGAGGATAAGGGTTGGTATAAATCAGAAATTACGGCAACCCCTGACCCTATTGAGATGGGGTAAAGTCTGGTTGTAAGGGATACAACAGCGGCGACATTGCTGCAGGAATTTTATCCGCTAAATGAGATGATCTTATTGCTTTCTATAGACACTAATAAAAAATAAAGTATCTCTCTTCATCCTCTGCGCGCTCTCGCTTCAAACGCTGATTCCTCAGCATCAAGCTCATGCGCGACTCCTATAAAGAAGAACCTCGCCCAGGCGAGAGCGAGTATGAACAGAGAGACTGTCGCGATCACTGTCCAGGCCATCGAGAGATTGAACGCTTTAGCCAATCCAGCGACAATAGCGATCTTCAGTATCAGGATTAGGTATGCCGGCGCGAAATGATGCCCTCTCTTGAAAGCGTAGAAGAACGTGTTCTTCATTGTCTGAATGATAGAATGCCTGCCTACGAAAGAGTAAGAGACCAGCACGAAATAGAGCACCACAGTGAGCATGACTGAGAACAGCAGCACTGCGGGGCTCTTCACGAGCGGAAGCCTTGCGCTGGTTATGCTCGCGGAGAAAGAGATTATGAGATAGGTGAACAGCAATACCAGCGCGAACCAGAACAATGTCACTATCCCAAAACGGGCAGTGTGCTGCCAGAACTGTGTGCGATACTTGACGCCGTGCACTGCCTTGCGCGTCAGATGCCAGGAGACTGCCTGGAACAGGATCCATAATACCAATATGACTGCGGCGAGCTCTACAAATAGATATATGAGTTCTGTGAAGTATTGCGAGAATGCCTGCTTCTGCGCAAGCACTGCAGTGAGGGATTCAGGCGCTGCGTCAATATCGATTGAAGAACTCAATTGGGAGATCATCTGCTGCACTGCCAAGAGTATATCCACTATCTTGACAGCGAATAGAGAGTACACTACTGCGAACGCGACAAAGAACAATAAGTCGATCGTGAAAATCCAGGGCACAAGCACTGCGTTCTGCCAGAACAGCCGATAAGAGCGCAGCAAGTGGTGGAGGAATGAATGCTGCTCTTGGGTTGGTCTGTGTTTGGGCATGGGGGTTGCCTTAGTCATTAAGATAGATTACTGATTTGAACCTGATGGAGATTGAAATACGCTCATAGGTACACACTTAGAATCTCCAACACCAGTCTGCCAGCAGATGTTAGGGTCGTTTGCAGTACCGCAATCTTCCATATCGTTACCAGGAGTATTATCACAGTCACAGAATAATTTCTCATTTATCTCAATAGAATTCTGCGCAGTTATTTTTATTATATCAGTAGTTGGTGTAGTCTTATCACACTGTCTGTAAGACTGGCATGAATGCTCTTCACCATCAAAATAACAATATTGATTCCCAGCAGTGCAAGTGTCAGTTCCACACTTGCAACCTCCTCCAATGACTAACTGGTTATCGACGCAGATCCTTTCGCTCGAACTGGCCACATCGCAAGTCACTTTCAGATCGACAGTCTTTATCTGGCGCTCATTATTGTAAGAGACCGCTTCAGAGCCAGCATTGCAGTTGTTCAGGCTTGGCGGCTGCGTCTCATCTTTTGGCAGGCAGTAGTACAATCCCATCTCTAGCTTGAAAGTTGAAGGCTGGCAGACTGGCTGCTCTGTCGGAGCTTGACCTGAAGAGAATATGAACGCCGCCGCTTTCATTCCGGTCTCAGGGAAACTATCAGCAGCTAGGGTCAATAAATAAGAATTATAGACTATCTGATTGCCTTCTATATAATTGTATGCTATCGCTTGTGAAGGGAGAGTCATTCCTGAAGGGATTGCGCATGTTGAGAGAGCGATTGGCGACTGTGAAGTTTGCTGGATGACTGGAGTTATGCTTGCGCTTGAGACAAATCCTGATTTCTGGACTCCATCGATATTGACAGTCCTCTCTACGCCGCTGTAAAACGCATAGCAGTAAGCCTTATTCGCAGACTTGAACGTGATGATCCCTAAAGGAGGACTTGCCTGAGTTGGAGGATTAGCAGCGGAGCTCAGGCCATGAGTCACTGTTGGGATCTCAGTACCTATCTTCTTGCTTTCAGAATCATAAAAGTCCAGAGTCCTGTCTCCCTGCATCCTTCCTGGAAGGTATCTCTCATTCAGCAAGAATGATCTCTCTATCATCGAAGCTCCCTCTCTGCTTATCTTATCCTCATTATCTCCTAGAGGGATAGGTACTCCGTTCGGGCCTTTGAGCGTGTATCTCAGATAGAAAAGCACTGTCTTGCTAGGATCGATTCCTGAAGCGGCATCAGCAATCCCTGGGCTGTGCTTCTCGATCAATGCCTTGACAGTGGCTGTCTCTCCAATCTTGTAAGAGCTCTGGTCAGGCAATGGCTCCTGAGAGAACACCGCGTACCCTCTCTTTCCGACAGTGAATTCGCAGTGGTAAGTTCCGATAGCGACATCGAACACGCAATCCACAGGCTCTTTGTCTCCGACACGCCTTATAGAGACATCTTCAGGTATCTTGTCCTTGACATTCTTGTTATTATTGTCCTTGTACTCCCAGGACAGCCTTACCTTATCGAACCTGTACGGCGCATTATCGATCTTCTCATAGATGTCTCCTTCTGAAGGGCCGAGCATCTGTCCCGCTGACAATCTTCCAGGGCCGAACTTGCGCGTCAGCCTGTAAGTCTCCTCTCTCTTCCCGAAACAATCGCATCTGCCGCCGACAAAGCCATCAGCGTCATTGCAGGAGTTGTCATCAGAGCACACAAGCTCTAGCTGATAATTCATATCCGCGCCAGCGATCAATCCCGCGCCGACATGATAGATATAAGTGGCATAGCCATTATTCAGAGGATTAGAGCCGACAAAGCGCCTCTCTGCAGGATAGACAAATCCTTCACTCTTGACTGGCAGAGCGCTTGTCCCTGAAAGCATCCCGCCGATGTCAAGGTCGAAATCCCCTGTGAAAGCGTAAAGGCAGGCAGCATGTATGAGTTTCTTCTCGACGAACATCGTCTTGTAGATGCTTGACGCGCCATATCTTCCTTCAACTGACTCTTTCAGGCTCTCGCCCGCGTCGCTGAGAGAGCTCATGAACTTCTCGATCCCGCTTGTAGGACCTTGCCTCCCTCCTTCGCCGCTTCCGAACGCGTTGACTACGCAGCGGATGGCGTCAAGAGCGAGATCGCAGATGTACTGCGTGAGCACTGCCCTGCACATCCCTGCCGAGCCGTCTCCTGTGATGAGTATCGCCTGGAAGCATTGCTTGATAGCATTGAAGATGTTCCTCCACATCGTGAGATAACCAGAGATCGCCGGAAGGCAGACGCACTGCACTGAAGTCAGGAATCCTGTCGATACAGGATCGACAACGTACTCTCTGGTTGTTGGCAATGCTCTCGCGTTGTTCACTGTCGAAGGCAGGCGCTCTATGCTGTTCTCTTCTTCCTGTCTGGTTCCTACAAGATCGCTTTCAGTGATTGTCTCATACTTTCCATTGTCATTGATGATATACTTCTTTGGATCATCCTCTCCGCTTCCGCCGATATAGTACCTTCCTTGAGGATCTACTTTGACGTCTGCGCCAGCGCATCCAACACATTCCGCTGAATTGATATTCCCACTATCTCCACCTGTCAAAGTAAGCAGCTTCTCTTCACAAGCATACCCGCTTTTCGGATCTCCTATAGAGGTGAATATCTTATCTTCTCCTTCTTCAACAGTTGTCAGCGTCCTCGCGCTCCCTAAGCTCACTGTCCCGTCTTCCTTGATGCAGTAAGTCTCAGTCTTCCCTCCCTGCTGTAAAGAGATCACATGATTCTGCGGCTGCGCTTTCTCCTCGCAGATCTCCGCGGCGCCGTAGAAAAGCTTGCCTGTGGCGCCAGGGCAATCGCTTGCTTTTATTAGCTCGTCATCATTATACGCCTGCCCAAGAATGCATTTCGAATGCTTAAGCTCATCCATTCCCATGCAGGCAGAATCCCACTGAAGCATGTACTTTGCGCCGCAATCATTCTTAGCTGCCTTAACGCTTGCCTCTCCAATACCTCTTTGATCTGATTTCAACTCAGCAATCGCTGCATTGCCTAACACTCCTTTGCATATATCTCCCTCCCCCTGATGATCATTTAGGTATTTATCAACCATAGGAACACTAGGGCAGAATATCCTGTCTGCGACCCAGTGCATGACGTTCTCATAATAGGCTGTCTCGTCTTTTGCTTCTTGGCACTTTGCCTTTGCATCATCAGTTGCTGAAGAGGTAATAGAGAAACAAGTCATCTTCTCCTGCACGAGCTTCCCGAAATAGAACACTCCAGCAAGAATGCTTGCAACGAACACCGCGATAGTTATCGTCTCTAAAGGCTTCAGTATGCTGTCTATCGATTTCACCGCAGCGTCAAGCGCCTGGATGGAGTCATTCAAAAGAGCGTCAGGGATCACTTTCTTAGGCGGAACCCTGACATCAAGCAGAGTGCTGACATCCCAGCACTGGCGCTGCACTGCGGGAATCAACCGCCCTAGACTCTCATATTCATAATTGATCTCGAGCTGCAGAGGTATCCTTATCAGCAGGTCTTTAGGATCGATATCCTGCAGCTCTTTCTGCGAGTAATTTATCGCGTTAAGGTTGACTATGATCGAGCCGTCGCGGTAGCCGCTCGTGTCGAACAGGGAATTTATCTTCCCTACAATCCTTGAAGGGTCAAAGGCATAGGATTTCTTCGCCTCTTCTCCAAGAGTGTAAGAGCGCACTGTAGGCGTCGATAATATCTTGACTTTGTTCTCGTCTCCTCCTCCCTGCCAGTCAAGATTGATCGTGAATCCGAGCTGAGCATAACCTATATTGAGTATCTCAGGAGTTATTATTGTCGGAAGCGCTTCTCCAACTTGAATGTTCCAGTCTCCCCCAAAGCCGCATTGCGCGAAAGTCACTGTCTGGCTTGAGGTAGTTGTTCTTCCGAGCTGGTCTATCGCGAGAATGGTGATATTATTATCCCATCCTGTGCCTAATGACTGCAATCCTGCGAGCGCGTCAGGCTGTGTGTTCAATGGATCCCTGGAAGGTTGGGTTGTGACATCTCCAGGAGCGTGGCCTTGAGGATAGGGAGCGTACTCTCTCCTTGTGCTCTCGAATTTCTTTGTGAGCAGCACTCGCACTTCGAAAGTGCCGTCATCGGCGGTCACTGTGTTGTACCCTTGCTCTCCTTCAACGATCCTTCCTACACGCCTCACTGTATCGACAAGGCTTGTGCTGAACGCGCTCCCTGAAGTGGTCTCTCCGTTCACAAAGACAACGATGTTTATCCCTGGCTTTGACGCGTTGCCTTTCACTATCACTTCCTGGACATAGGAAGGATCAAGGCCTTGAAGGTTTGTCCAGGTGAAGATCGGAGGCTGCCTGTCGACAATGACATCCCGCTCATACTCAACAGTATTGAATCCTTTATCGAAGAACCTGACTATGACATGAGTCTTCTGCCCTTCAGGCAGCTGCCCTGATATCCGGAAATCCCCAGTTACCTGAGTTCTTGTCGAAGTATTGCCGATTATGACTTCCACTGTGACCTCTTCTGAAGTGTTCCCTGGCCAGATCGCCGGATTGCTTGAGGCGATTCCTGGCAGTGAGAAACCTATCTTTGGAGCTTCATTATCAATCTCAACAGTGTAAGATTCTGTCGCTTTATTGCCTGCGGGATCCTCAGCCTGCAAGACTATCTCATTGAGAGTTGTGATCCTCACATTGCGGACGACAAACGCTCCGTTATTGTCCGCTCTTGTTATGAACTGGGTGAATCCTCCGATAGCGCTCTCTTCCTTATTTACATAAGCTTTCACCCAGGAGTAAGGGTCTGTCGTTCCGGAGATGTCTATGCTCGTGCTGCGCCAGTATCTCGGCACTGAGGCGTTGATCACTGGAGGAACGGTATCGACCTGAGGAGTTCCCTCTTCAGGGCTTGTCCTGAAAGTGTGGAGATTGCCGTAATTGTCGCTCACTGCTGTCTGCGCTGGAGCGTGGGAAGTGAGCTTGTAATAATAGACAGTGTCATACTCCAGTCCGAGGAGATTCGCAGAATGCACCAATGACTGCTCTGTATTCCCGTAATTCTTGTCAAGCGAAGAGATGGAATCTCCGTAATCTATGCGCGTGTCTCCGGGAACGTCAGTGATCCAGCTCACCTGCACATTGTTCCTGTCGATTATCACATCGCTTATTGGCGAATGGCTTATCGAGAGCGCTTCAACAAGAGGAAGATTGAGCATCAATGCTGTGCAGAACGCCGCCATCAGGAGCAGATAAAAGCTTGCGCTAGATTTAGGAGCGTGAGATCCTTCATCAGCAGAGCTTTCTGCCTGCGCGCTCTCTCCGGAAAGCCCTGCGGCTTCTCTGGCTCCGCATACGATTCTCTCTTCACCTGATTTTATTATCGCTTCCACCCGATCATCTTTGTCTCAAAAATAGGTCATGCGATCATCTGCTGCCGGATCATTCACCCTATCACTGGCCTGATCCTATTGAGATTGTCCTCATCCTCTATCATGCCGAACAATGAGACAGTATCCTCATCGCTTGCTGGATGCGGGATCTTCTCTAGCGCTTTGAAGATTATTCCGCTCGTGCTTTCAAGCTCTCCTCTTCCGACTGTCCAGTTGCCCCGGTAGCCGCCAATCATGACCTTATCGCTCCTCAACAGTATGATGTTCAGGTCATAGACCGCGTCTTCGTCTGGAATTGCCAACGTCCTCATATCGCTAGGAATCTTATCATCGAAAGGATATATCGCGTAATAATCATATTCAGGATGATTGTAAGAGGTTATAAATATTGCCAGCTGCTCTCCCTGCTCCAGCGCTTCAGGATCAAGCAGCTCTCCTGCGCTCAGTCTCTGCTTCATCCCTCTCACCGCCAGCTTTTTCAGCGGGACCATGTCTATGTACTGCGTGCGCGCTTCCCTGCCGACAGA
>DATDYN010000031.1:0-12070 GCA_035289005.1 Candidatus Nanoarchaeia archaeon | reverse complement strand
CGCATATTTGGCGAGCAACTGCTCGCCACAAGTGAGCAAGGATTGCTACACGAAGCAGCAAGCAAAGTCTGGGCATACCAACGAATCAAAAGATATGGCGAAGCATAGCGAAAGCCATCAAAGAATTATGCAACACAGCAAGAAATAAACATATCAAATTATCCGCATACTGCGATGTAAACTTTTTCAGTATCTTGTGAATGGACAGATGAACATGCGGTTGTTGAAAGGTCTTCTCGCCAAACCCCTCCAGAACCTATAGAATCTTTATATTTACTCCAGACTGTTTTGCAACTAGCAGGAATACTAGATTTTTGGTCATGCGCATCATGACACGCTTTATTTCCTGTAGAAGGGGCACAAAAGTCACCTGGCCCAGCAGGAGAATTTATAAATATGGCATTTGACGGATAATACAAACGCGTAGAATCAGAAGAAGGATGATATATAACAATAGGAATCTTTGATTGAATAAAGCCGCAGTAACCATGTTGAGTACTGCCTTTACATCCTCCATGATTAAGATTACACCCAGATGTGCAGGTTATATTATAAGTACCTTTCATATCTCGCTCCGCTTCTTCAAGAGAGTTATAATATCCCTGTGAATGTCTACAGTATAATTCAACATCTATTGAATTATCGCAGGCATCCCAGTGAACAACAGGAGATTGGGCAGTAGACAACCTTATCTTAAGTTTGTTAGGGGAGCTAGGATTATTATAATAATCCTCATCATCACAAGTAAAAAACATATTTCCGGCAGAATGATCCCTATCACAATGCGCAACTCCAGTATTATCATTAGTTATGCAAGAATAAGGGGGAGTGCACCTACTATAAGGAGAGAAAAAGGTGTAATCAAAAGAGTTAGATCTTGGATTAGGAAAATCACAAGAATAACTTATGATGCTATCTTCACGACATTCCGCCTTAAACGTTAATTCAGGAATATTATTAATTTTAGGGTGAAGAATCACTTTCCTATCTAAAAATACTACGCTTTGTGAGCAAGTATAACAATCAGAACAATATGATGACGCTAAGTTTTGTTTATAAATATTTTTTTCAGCATCTTGGCAGATATTATCAAGGTTACATAGAGGAGGTGTAACGCCAGCAGGAACACCAATAGGAGGAATAACTGGAGACTGTGCCGCTGATCCGCTAACCCGTACCCTCTGCACCATCCACTTCTTGCGGTTATTATCGCATCCTTGCCCATTGATCTCGCAGCCGCATTTCTGAGCGCCAGCGCTGTCGATATTGCAGAGATAAGCCAGAACACGGATATTCCCTTCTGAATCTTTGTAATCGCTTGCAGAAGATAATACAAATGACTTTTCAATAGGTGATTGAACCGTTGACCATGCTGAAACTGTAGAAATTCTTGTTGTTAGATCAAGATTTACAAAAGTAAATTCTCCACTATTCTTTATAACCCTAAATGTTATATAAGACAGATCCACATTCTGGACGCGATAATTCACAGTAATACGATTATCAGCTTCAGTGGCAGAAATGAGCTCAAAGAAAGTCTGAGTGCTAGAGAACGGCTTGCTGTACTGCCCAAAAGAATCTGCAAGATCAGTTGAAGTATATCCTCCTGCCTGACCTAGAGGCCCGCATGAAGAAAGAGCAAGAATACCAACCATCAATATCAAAATATGCAATCTCATTCTTTTCGCCTCATATGCTCTCTACCGTAAGAGTCACTGTACAGATCTTAGTATCTTCCCAGACAGTGCAGACTCCGCTTGCGCAGTCTGAATGAGCAGTGCAGGATTCTCCAGCGTTTTTGAGCGCAGAAGGAATAACATTAGCAGGAGGAGCATCAGCAGGCTTGCAATACGCTCCTGCTCCTGTCGGACTTTCCACACAAGTTCCGCCATCCGCTGCGCAATTGATTATCTCAGACATAATAAATTTTTGCGCTGTGGATGCGAGTCTCTGCCAGTTATTCGAAGAACACCAATATTCAGTAAGTTCAGTTCCTGATTTACAACTGTCTTTGTATGACGAAAATTGTTCAGTAGACGGCTCATTAGTAGTGATATAAATTAATCCTCCAGTGAGAATATTCTTCCCTTTAGGAGCAGGTCTTGAACCAGCAGTATCACTTTCTTTGCACTTATACCTAATTGTGACAGCAGGCAAATTATTTGGCGTAGAACTTCCAGCAGAAGTCTGAGAACTCTGAGGCAGAATGCTTGTGAGTGTTTCCCCCCCAGAAGTTACGCACTCCGCGCCAACACCCCACTTCAATTTCCCATTGATAGTATTGCAATAGATCCTTGTCTTCGGGATCGTGAGCCCTGAATTATACATTACAACATAATCGCACTGCGAAGCTCCATTCTCCCACTTATCAGGCCATCCTTTGCAGCCATCAGCAGCGACATATTGACGCTCCCTCCACTTGAAACCCTCACCGCTCAGGTCAGCGCAAAAATAAAAATTATCATTCGAGAAATAACATGTTGAGGAAGACTTCTTGCACATGTCAGAATTTATATTTTCAGGGGGGCTGCCTCTAGTGCAAGATATAGTTGCAGGTATGAAATCCTTGCAATCATTAGGAGAATTGCTTTCCTTCTCTCCAGCCTCACAAACACCATTGCCTATATTGAAAGCGCTACCAGCCTGCCCTATAGGCCCGCAAGAGACAGCAAAGAATAAAGCTAATACTGAAAGAACAATGACTCCGTACATCACCTGCTTCATGATACCTCCCTAAAAACATAACCCTATATATATTTATCGCTCCTAGAAACCAAGAATCATAAGCCTTTCACTAAAGAAGAATCAGAAATATCACAATTCACAAGAACACCAAGAACACATTCCCAAACGCAAGAGCAGCGATATAAGCTAGCAAGAACGACGGCACAAAAGGCACTCCCTGCTTGACAAGCACAGTGTTCAGCTTTCTCTGCCTTTTCAGCTTCTGCAGCAGAGAGATCTGCTTCTTGCTTACGCCGAGATCTTTAGGCCCTGCGATGCGCTTTCCTGCGATGATAACATCTTTAGCGATCCAATCTCCTTCAGTTAGCCGTTCAGGAGATAACTGCTTCAGCATGCAGCATTTCTCAACAGCTTTTATCCCGATCCAGGCATAGAAAGAGAACGCGATGAGCATTGCGAGTATTGCGAGCATAATGCGGATTATCGGGTCATTGATGATGAAAGCGCTGGCTAGCAGCACGGCTATGATCACGAGCAGAGATTTCCTCAGAAATATCATCCTTGAAGTCCTCATGCTGCTCTTTATCGCGGCAAGAACCTTATCCTTCCGCATCGCTGCGATACCTATCGCCCATAACATCGCATATACTGCGCCGAGAACAAAGACATTTGTCAGGAACGATAACGCGAGACTATCCCATCTTAATTGCAGGCCGAGCAATGCCCCTGCGGCCATAAGAAGTTTTGAATCTCCGCCGCCCCATTGGCCTGTGTAGAACATCAGGCAGGCTATCCCGAAGAACAACGCGAATCCAAGCGCGCCCTCTATTATAGGATTCCATGACCAAGAGACTGCAGACAATATCACTCGGTACCCTATCGCCGCGAACAATAGCCCATAATTCAGCCAGTCAGGCACTTCTCTGGAGCGCAGATCAGTGAATGACGCCACAAGCGCAGCTGCCAAGAACAATCCTGTGACAATCCAATCGGTCATTGTGTTACCTGTCTTTAGACTTAGCGGTCTTTTACTGCTTGATATGCCTCTCTAAAGGGATTAATATAGAGTACCCTGTTGTTGTCAGTCGCCGCGGTTGTGTCTCACACAACCAGATTTTCCTCCCCCTCGACAAAGTCAGGGGGACGGAGTGAGGGGAAACTGGGTAGCGAAAGTCTTTAGATTTTAGCTACGCAATGACATTAATGCAGTCAATTCATATGCTTAACGAAAAGACCATCTACTCCCTATATCTCCCCTTAAAGACTTCCGTCTTAAAGAGCTGCCGCTTAACCACTCCTTAAAAGCAAAATATATAAAGGTTTGTGCCTATTCTCTAGGGGTGGGGATTAGAGGCGCGGCTTTTGAGCGAGAATGCCGCAATATAGAGAGAGCGGCTTCAGTTCAGTAAAGACCGGAAGCATCATCCAGTGATCTTATGGCAGGAAGGATACCTCAGCATATAGGCTTGACTATCGGAAAGCATAGCGATTATTGCTCACAACACCGTATCAGCGATGAGCATAAATATAAATTGATGTTCTTCAAGATGCTTGACATACTCGCACTGCAGGCAAAATACGGCATCTCTATCATAAGCGTCCATGCATTGACTATCAAAGTCAAGGAGTCAGACAATTATTCTATAGTGATGGACGCATTGGTTGAGTTCTTCACAGCATTGCGGGCATCGCCGATACTTGCGCGCAGCAAGGTCAAAGTCTCGATACTCGGCAAATGGTATGATTTCCCTGGCAGGGTTGTAGAGCCGATAAAGACAGTGCTGCAGGAGACTAAAGACAATGACAGATTGTTCTTCAATATCTGCCTCAATTACGACGGCCAGGAAGAGATTGTTGATGCCTGCAGCCTGATAAGCAGGAAAGTTCAGGCAGGCAAGCTCGCCATTGAATCGATAAGCAAAGAGACGATAAAAGACAGCATCTATTCATCCTACTTCCTTCCGCCGGACATACTCATCTCCACAGGGAATGAGAGATCAACTAATGGATTCCTGCTATGGGACAGCACCCAATGCCAGGTATATTTCTGCGCTAGGCATTGGATGGAATTCGGAGAGAAAGAGATTGTTGAAGCGATGAAAGAGTGGCAGGGGAGAATCTAATCCGGCAGAGTTCTTGAGAAGAGATAGCATAGAAGATAATGAAAATAAAAGAATTTGGAATCAAGGATTTGGCGTCAAAATCAGCTGAGGCAATGACGTTGTCCATCCCGCGGTGATGATAAAGCTGAGAGGAAGCCACTGATAGCCTGCCGCTTCTAGGTGATAGATAAGATATGTTCCGGGATTCAATTCCATGAATCCAGCCCCTCCTGCCATTCCCACCATGATGCATGTACTTGCTGCATCACAAACATCTGTAGTTAATGGCGTTGCAGCACTCACATACAGCCCCCCTTTACCTGAAGTGAGGAGGGTAGTTGGAATACCTATAGCTAAAGCAGTAGAGACTATGCTTTGCCCCGCAGTACCAACACTGCCCGATTGAGCGTTATTATAATATAATTTATCCTTATACCCATGCTTTATGGCACGAACCCTATGAGCGCCTGCTGGCGCTTGCATGCCAAAAGGAGTTATCCCCTTATAGACATCATCAAAATAGACATCAACACCGAAAGGGGTGGAATAATAAATGCCATAATTTCCGGAGTCAAGAACGGTTAACACGGCGTCGACAGGAGTTGTTCCCCCGTTGTTGATGTTCACAATGGTGACATAAGGGAGAGATCCTGTCTTTGTCAATGCGATGATATGGCTTCCTGCAGGACGTGATAGATCGACTGGAGTAGAGCCAGCGACAACAGTCCCATCAATACTGATACTCGCTCCAGAAGGGGTAGAGGTCAAATGCAGTGTTCCGGTGCCTGTTGCGGGAGTGAGGTTAACATTCAGATTGATCGGCTGGTCTCCAACAGATAATGAAGTGGTATACTCTTCATATCCTGGAGTGACTATTTTCACATCATAATCGCCAGCTGCCAGATTGGTGATCCTTGTCGTCATTCCTTGATCCGAAGTAGGGCCAGTGATGTAGACAAGCGCGTTATTGGGAGTTGAGAAGACGCTTAAGGTCCTAGGGCATTCAACGCCACTGCATATGCATTTGTTATTCTGGCAAGCGCCGCCAAGATCCGCGCAATTGATTTTCAAGATATTGCTGTCTTCGCAGATGACAAGATTCTTGCTTGAGGAATTAATGAGGCTCTCACATGCATTTAATCCTTCAGAGACTGCTAACGCCCTCTTGTCGTTATTCTGATCGGTGTAATTATAGACGCAGCCATTCTGACAGCTGCCAGTGTATGTTGTTCCTCCATCAGATGTCGCAGAGATGCACACTTGAGAAGAAGGGCAAGGTGTACTGGTCCATAAATAGCGGCTGCCGCTCTGCTGACAGGTCTGCAATGCGGTCACACCACCTAAGCAACGAGTGTTTCCAGCTTGTCCAGCAGAGCAATCAAAAAGATTGATTGTCGTCTTATACCTTGAAGCCTGACCGAAAAGACTGCATGATGAAAGAAAAATAACACTAAAAAGGCTTAACACTAATAAGAAATGCATCGTCCTTGATTTATCCATAACAATCTCCTCCTTTGAAATCATCAATCATGATAATCGTAGTGCAAGGAATGACTGTGAGTATATAAAGATATTCACAAAAAAAACGCTGAAAATACGGATTTAGCTCAGGATTAGGGGTGAAAGACAATAAGAATATTTATATAGCCCATTTCTTTTCTTAACATTATGAAAAGAGTGTTAGCGATCACAGTCATTCTCCTGTTCTTAGCAGCCTGCAGTTCAGGAACATCTAATGATTCTTCTGCTCAGCCTAAATCTTCTGATGACTCTGCAGTTCCAACTCCCGCTGCCCAGAAAACTATCCCTTCTTCAGGGGTAAGCAAAGAGCAGTCCTGGCTCATGAACGCCTTGAGCAATAAAGCAAGATATAGGATTGAATACAAGGACAGTTACTCTGGCGGACAGATGCCTGATTCAACTTCATCAATGTATATAATGGGAACAAGTCTTCGCATGGACGTGAATTCTATCGGCGATCAAGATTATAAAATGAGGATATATAAGATCAATGATAAGCTCACGCAGTGCAGCACTGGCGTTGATAACACCTGGAGGTGTTTTGGATACGATCAGCCCATCACGGCGCCCGATCCTGAAAAGACTAAGACACAGTACGCGAATGTCAAGCTGCCCTATATCGGAGAGAGGACTTACGCGGGGCAGTTGAGCAAGTGTTTCACTTACGGCGGAGGAGAATTCTGCCATAACAGCGCAGGCGCGCTGATGTATATGAAGATCTCAGGAACTGAAAAGATTGCGACAGACTATAGCGCGTCAGTGAGCGACGCTGATTTTGTTCTTCCAGCAACAGAACAGGACATATCTGAATTCGGTAAGTGATGAGAATCTGAATAGATTCAGAACATTGTTATGACTCAAGAATGTCATTCGAGTATCTTCTTTCTGCTGAGCCGTTTAGGGATCAATAACGGGATATAAGTATAGCGCAAATTCCATGAATCAAGAAAATCTTTAAGAGGATCTATCTTCTCAAGAGGGACTAACAACGCGGAATCAAACATCTTGATGCATCCAAGGACATCAGCCATCCCTTGCCGCCCCGCCCTTCCGTTCAATACATAATAGAATTTTGTTTTCTGCAACTTGCTCCAGCTGCCAAAGTCATATTTGAAAAGACCAAAAGATTGGAATCCATAACGGTCAGCGAACTTTTTACCGGAAATAAGGCTTTTTCCCTCAAATAATATGCTTTCTCGCGCATCAAATGACTCATCTAATACGGTTTTCTCTGTCTTCGAGATGATTGAGAGCCTAGGATATCTTTTCTCAAGTATTTTTCTTATAGAATACTCAACTTCCTTATCCACCTTATCCTTGAAAAGTATCAAGATGTCAGTGTCTTGCGGTTTCAGCTTTCCCCGGACAGTCGATCCGAAAAGAAATATGTCGCTGACCTGCTGAAATCTCTTAATCAAGCTGTTCAAAGTCATGTTCCACCAGTTTCTTGATCCTGATACAAGTTTCTTTATCGATAATCTTAGAGTACGTGTCGCGATAAGTCGAGAATTCCTTGTCAAGCTTCTCTGAAAATGTCAGGAAAATGCGCCTCAAGGCTTCGGAAACGCTCAGAATGATCTTTTGGCGAATTCCCTGTCTCTTCTAACAAGAGAAAATCATGAATAGCGAACAATGTCTTGAAATAAAGGATTGTCGCAGAAGTATAGTCTCCTGAAGAATAGAGAGTGTCTGCGGACTTCTTGAAGATGGAGATCTGCTGTTTTGTGATCATGTTAGATGATATAACAACGAAGGACTATCTAAATCTTTCTGTTAGATGGGCTAACATCAGCTATAAATACCACTCTTTGAGATGTTATCTCAATAGCATCAGCTGATTTATGGCTGCTCTGCTATTCTGGAATCTGCCTGAATAAGACAAAAAGAATAAAACAAAAGAATCAAGGATTTGGCGTCAACGCCACTATGAGCGGCGTTGTCTGGCCATCAATGACCTGGATTGATGTGGGAGTGTTATATACCTGATATCCAGTCCGTGTGATACGCACAGTGTGCGTGCCCGCAGCAACACTCAAGCTGACTGGCTGAATAGTCTGTGCCGAAATAGCAGCACTGCCATCAAGATAAAAATAAGTATTAACCGAACCAGTGAAAGGAGTGGGTGAGATATAAAGATTACCCTGATCAGCAGCAAGAGCAGTTACTGTCGGACTCACAGTCGCTGTCGATCCACTTGATATATATATTGAAAAAAGATAATCTTTAAACCCTGCTTTTGAGACTCGCAATTTATACGTTCCAGCAGCAAGCTCAACACTCAAAGGCGCCACACCAACCGGAGTTGGAGCATCATTCACGAACACCTCAGCGCCAGGAAGAGTAGGGAAAACATACAAGTTACCATTACCAGCATTAAGAGGTATCAGGATAGGAGTGAGAGCAGCAGTTCCACCAACAGGAACAGTCACAGAGCCCAAATAATCCCTAACACCACCCCTGGTGATGCGCACAGTGTGCGTGCCCGCAGCAACACTCAAGCTGACTGGCTGAGTAGTCTGTGCCGAAAAAGTAGCACTGCCATCAAGATAAAAATAAGTATTAACCGAACCAGTGAAAGGAGTGGGCGAGATGCTGAGCGTCCCTGTGCCAGTCACTGCCGTAAGCGTCGCATCGACTGCCGCAGGAATTCCCTCAACAACATCAACTGTTGTCTGAAACTCATTGAATCCAGTCTTTAAGACCTTCACATCATGCGTTCCAGGAATGAGAACCTCACTCGCCAATGTAGTGCCAGTGTACTGGCCGTCAATATAGACAAGCGAATCCGCCTGATTCGAAGAAATGCTGACAGTGCCGACATTGCTTGTGGTGCACTGACTGCCTTCACAAACTCCTCCCTGGGCATTGCAGTCGATGATAGCTACACTTCCAGCCTGACAACTTCCAAGCCTTACACTGTCAACACATCCAGTAGCTCCATCAGGGAATGCCATCTTTTGCGCAACACCAGTCGAATCGATATAATTGTAGACGCATCCCCCAGAAGTACAGGCACCATCGACACATGCCTGATTATTAGCGACACAATTCGTCTGCGCAATCACTCCGCTCTGGCACGCCGCAGCAGTATTAGCATCAATGCAGCCTGTCGCTCCCTCAGCAAAGCCCATGCTTCGCGCAACTCCTGTCTGATCAATGTAAGAGTAAGTGCATCCCGCAACGCAGGTTTTAGTCTGGCCATCGCAGATCATCCCTGCAGAGGCGCAATCCTCGCTCTGCACCCAAGCGTTGTTGTTCTCGCCAAGCTTGACGCACGTCTTCAGGATATTGCCATCACCGCACATCTTCGAACCTTCAGCGCACTGCACCCTGAAAGTGCAGCCATAAAGAAGCATCACTGCAGCAAGAAGCACAGCGACAATTGTAACGACAATACTGATCTTTTTCATAGAGGTCACCTTTTGTTCAGGGTTATATTATAAAATCTATATAATCAGTTAATAATGAAAAATAAAAATATTAAATTAAGCTCAAGTTCACATAATGATTTTTCTGCACACCTGACGTGACAGAAATGCTAGTCACATTATCAAGATATCCGGACTTTGACACATTAACACTGTAAGTTCCAGGCAACAAGCTGATATTGATAGCGATATTTCCGCGAACAACATTATTCAGACGCACAGTCGCACCAAGGGTTCCAGTCACATAGATACTGCCGTTATTAATGACAGAGGTTACATTCCGAAGAATCACATTATGATTCTTATTCGCGCCGGACGTGACAGAAATGCTAGTCACATTATCAAGATATCCGGACTTTGACACATTGACACTATAAGTTCCAGGCAATAAGCTAATGTTTCGCGGACTATTTCCCCGAAGAACATTGTTTAGCCTAACAGCGGCAGTAGGGGAAGAACTCACATAAATGCTTCCGTTTGATGGCGCAATACATGCATCATTTGAACAGCTTTTGCCAGTGACTGCGCAATTAGTAATAATGATAGTTGAGCCAGTACATGATCCAAGGATAGAAGCGTTGAAGCATTGCGCAGTTCCTTCGGAAACGCCTATGCTCCGCATAGTGCCTGTCTGATCAGTGTAAGAGTAAGTGCATCCCGCAACGCAGGTTTTAGTCTGGCCATCGCAGATCATCCCTGCAGCGGCGCAATCCTCGCTCTGCACCCAAGCGTTGTTGTTCTCGCCGAGCTTGACGCACGTCTTCAGGATATTGCCATCACTGCACATCTTTGACTCTTCAGCGCATTGGATCCTGAAAGTGCAGCCATAAAGAAGCATGACTGCAGCAAGAAGCACAGCGACAATTGTAACGACAATACTGATCTTTTTCATAGAGGTCACCTTTTGTTCAAAAGCCAGATGAGGCATCAAGGCTCTTTCTTATACTTAATCTTCGATCGTTACTAAATCTTGATCAATTGACTGTGAATGAAAACTCGCCGTAAGACTCGTGGATTATATCGCTGCCAGGCTTTGAGTAAAGGATCTTCACTGTGCCGCTGAGCTTGTCGCCTTTCTGCAGCTCAGAAGAAGGATAGCAAGGTATCGGCATATACTGGAAATCTGTGACAGACCTTAAGCTCTCTCCTGCAGGCCAGACAATATTCACGTCTCTCCCTTTCAGCAATACATCAAAAGGAGTGCATAGATGGGTCTCATCGACTTTTATCGGATCGATAGGTATCTCAGTCCCAGGCTCGCATTCCTTCTTTATCTCAAGGCATTTCATCCCTTTGTCATTAGTTATGCTTCCGCCGCGGAACTGGATATTGTCTCCGCTGTTCACAAGGTCGAACAAGAGGACGATCGCCTTATCCCCTTCTATCGCTCCTTCAAAGCCAGAGCCTTGGACGCGCATCGCGCTGAAATCCTTGCACAGGATGCCTGGCTGGAAAGTGCACTTCTCAGGAAGGAATTTTGAGGGAGAAAGCACGCCGAAATAAGCCAATGCTGCGATGACGACGAGAACTATAAGTATAGCCCAGCCATAAGTAAGCAGGAACTCCATCGCTGCCTGTGCCCTCTTTTGATGCATAGAACCCCTAAAAAGTATACAGCTATATAAATATTGTTTTTTTGCTTCAGGGTCTCCAATCATAGACCTCATCATGATGATCATAATAATAGACCGATACGATCTTGGCGGAATGATCGATCCTGAATATCAGGACAAAATGCGTGTCGATATGCACTCTGTTGAATGACTGCAATGGACGCCTTAAGAATTTGTATTCGTGAAGAGGGTTTGAACGTATCTCATCCAGTTTCTTATTGATGATCGCCAATTGTCTTTGATCCTTCTTCGCGAGCTTAACGAATATCTTATCCGCTTCCGGCTTGATGTCAAGAGAATACATTTTACTTCAGACCGTATCTTTTAGCGAAATCCTTTACGCGGATGCTGGGCTGCTTCTCTATCCTTCTCATCTTCGCGATGAATTCAGGCTTCAGTTCCGGCTCTTCAGACTCGACATATTTATGCACGACAAACTCTATCGCTTCAGCCTTGTCCTTAAGGCCGTTCTTCGCCTTCACTACATTCAAGACCTTGTTAGTCTCATCATCCAATTGCACGAGCGCTTGCACCATATCAGTTCACCTTAGTCACACTAAGTCAGACTTATTTATAAATCTTTCGCTGATCCTGGCTCTGGTGAAAAAGTCTATCGAGAATAGCTTTCAGGTTGTGGAGGATAATTCTTGCGGTGATTTCTGAGTGTTGAGATCTAAAGTTGATGCTTCGGATGTAGTCTCCGAAGCGTCTTTTCAGGCTT
>DATDYN010000030.1:0-6605 GCA_035289005.1 Candidatus Nanoarchaeia archaeon | reverse complement strand
CGTTAAGCGTCTTCTTTGGAGTGATTGTTGTAGTGATTGTCGTCGTGTCTGAGTCCTTGTCATAGGAGGATCTTATCTTCAGGCTGCTCGCGTCAGCTGTGGCTAATGATTTCTGCAGTGTGCCGTCTTTGTCTTCTTCGACATTGACTCCTATGCTGTCGAGCATCTCCTGCGAGACTTGTTTATTTATGCTGAAAGTTATCGTTTTCTCTTCCTGTTTCTGTATGTCTCCTATCATGAACGCTATTATAGGGTCAGGGTTGATCGTGAGGAACGTTTCTTCTGATGAGAGCTCATCGCTGCTTTGCGCTATAATTTTGGGGATTGTGACAGTTATTGTCGTGTTTTTTAGAGAGGTGAGGCGCGGATTCTTCACCGCGAAAGAGAGCAGTGATCCTTCACCGTATTTCTGCACTGCCATGCTTATTGTCGGGGGGAGGTATTTGCTCAGTGTGTCTACCATTTCTTGCGGTTTCTGCGCTGCTTGCTCGTTCTTGTCTTTCAGGGAGTCTAAGAGCGATTCTTTCGGTTTCCCTTTCAGGTCGTCAGCTATTGTTGTTGTCTTTTTCTTTATAGTGAATTGTATCGTCGAGGTTTTTGTCTCTCCTTCCGCTGCGCATTCTATCACTAATCGTCCTATATCAGTAAATAATATTCCTGCCATCAAAAAAAGAATTTATAAACAGCAATGAACAAATCATGACTTATGGGGGCCGCAAATACATTGATTAAGATAGGCAATTATGCAAAAGAGCACATTCCGCACGCTATTGGCATAACGACCGGGATCGGGTTATATTATGGTATGGAAAATATATCTGAGATGGCAGATTCCACTAAGTCTCCTTTTTTCATATTTGGCAAATATTTTCTTCCTTTATTCTCCTACAATATCGTGAAGAGTATTGCTGACCGAGTGGCATTTCGCGAGCTGATCAAAGACTCATTAGTATTCCCGTCAAAAAAGATTGTTGCAAGCATTGAAAATCAGCCCTCTCTGGAAGAGATGATAAATCCTGATGTGATCAACCCACCCACAAATAATATAGCGCGGTTGACCGAGGTAATACTCTCAAACCCCAAAAAGACAGCGCTCCTTATGGTCTCAGCATTCTCTCTTCCTATGTTATCTACACCATTTCTTTATGAAGTATATACTTCAACCGTGGATAACTCCATCAATTTGATGAAATGGACACCTACAATAGTGGGGGGGAAGGAATACTCACCTCTTGTTGGATTTCTTTTCTCTCCTGGATTACCTCTCCTTATGGGGGGATTTATCTATTATACTTATAACCTTATTGATATATTAGTAAAGGGCATATCATTCAAATCTCATTCAAAGAGTTCACCGATATTTATTCCACTACAAAAAGCGTTCCGGAAAGAACAACAGGGGAAATTCTCTGAAGCGCTTGAAATACTGGACTATCTACCTGTAAAAGAAGAATTGCAAGATATGGCATTCTTGCGCTCACAGATATACGCGAAACAGGGAAATCTTGATGATGCTCTTATCTCTCTCTCCAATAGTATGAAAAGACCGAATATCCGGGAATTAGGTCTGTTTTATTTACAAGCTAATTCAGTTACATCCTTACTTTCATCAAAAAGTGTCATCTCTAAATTCAAGAAAGTGCGAAGATCAATCGCTAAAGAACCGGACAATCCTGATCATTATCTGCAGAAAGTGAGATTGTATCTTGACCTTAAAAAACTTGAAGGTGTAAACGCAACGATGGATGAGATAGGTGAGCATTTCCCGGATCATATCGAGCTCACCTATTTGCGTGCAATATTTGCAGAAGAGCAAGGGGAGAAAGACAAAGCAAGAATGTTATTCAATGCGCTCGCGACGATGATTCTCACAAATCCTAAATTCAGTAAACACTCCTATATTGTAGATGAGACTGTAAACAGGGTTGTCGAATATGCCCCGAACAGGTATATCAAGAATGCTCTTATCTTCAAACAGGGAAATCTTGACCAGCTCATGAAAGAAATGAGGTGGACACAGATGTTAAGTAAGCGCATCTCTGGATCTCCGTTCTCTGAGCGGATGACTAAGCGGTGGAGTACAGCGGTGCCGCTGACAGTTCTGGAACACACCTCTCAAGGCGTCTATGTCATGAAACGCGCGCCTGGAGTCAGGTTTTCAGATCTTAATGAGACTGTCCAAGAGCAGCTGCTGCCTAATTACGGCGAGATACTGGGTATCATCCATGCGTTGATGCCGCGAGAAAGCAGGCCAGCATACGCCCTTCCTATGCTGGAAAGTTCACTGAACAGCTGCCAGATTCTTACGCCTTGCACGCGTGAAGAGATTAAAAGCTATTGCGCGCGAATCTTCTCAGAGTTTGATTATTTCAGGAAGGTTTTCCTAAAAGACGCGCATGGAGAGAACATGCTCATCACGCCGAAATCAGAGAAAGATCAGAGTCCCGGGCTTCTGACACTGCTTGATTTCGATGACAAAGGGATTGGCCATCCAGTATTTGACACAGTCAAAGTCATCAACCAGGCCGGAGCGATCTGGAGGCAGAAATCGGCGATAGAGGACAGAGTTCTAAGCAGATATGTCGAGGTGTATAATGATACAGCGCTCGCAGAGGATTGCGTACTTTCTTCAGAGGAGTTCTTGCTGCAGCATCTGCAAGGTTCAGTCCTGAAAGCGCTCTCTTATTACTGTTTCAGCTATAACAAGCAAAAGAAAGAGCGGATGCGGATGTCATTCATGGCAAATACCTTGCAGGATATCTTCCGCATCCAAAGCGACTTCCCCGACGAGTATAAGAAGAACAAGGAAGCGTATGATGGCCTTTCACGGATTATCATATCACTGCCGATCACTAACCAGGATATCGAGCACACACTCAAGGCACAGCATTACTAACTTATGCCTATCTCTCTCGTAAGTTGGATTCCGCTCATGCTGACTGACGCGTCATAAGCCAGCTGCACCACGTTCAAAAGATTGTGAACGATACGCTTCTCTTTTGATCTTTCCAATGTTAAGAACAAATCCTCGAGCAATTGTTTTCGCTTTTTGCTGTAAGCGACGAATCTCTCTTTGGTGAAGGAATACTGGAGTTTGTAGAAATCCTCTAGGAATGAATGTGTTGCCTGCGCAAGAGGGACAAGATCCGTGATCCTTGACAGCCTCTTCTCTGAAACCTGCTTTGCGATGTATTTGTACTGGTCTGTTATCATCTCCAGATAGGAATGAAACGCATAATATTTCGCTGTCTTATCAGGAGTCAGTAGCAGTTGCTTGATGATGAGCCGTTTGCAGTAATCCGTGAACTTGTTATTCATGGATTCCAGATCGATAATCTCCTCTGCCAGAGAGTAATTATCCGATTTTAGCATCGTGATAGTCTTCTCTGACATGTCCAGGAGCATGAGAAAGATCCTGCGCATCACAGCATCATACTCCATGCCGTCAGGCACTGCCAAAGTCTTGATGATGACGCGCCGCTCTTGCTTCTCGATGATATCGAATGAGATGAGCGAAGCAAGCGCTTCTTTGACGTCTTTGATATCCTGCGGAGCGCTCAGCAGTATCTCTATCTCATCATATCCTCCTTTGTATAATGTCGAGATTACGCGCTTAAGAAAGGGCTGAAAATCTGCAGCATTGATAGTCACTCTCTTCATCTTTGGAGTTCCTTTGCCGCTAATGACGATGTTGCCTTCGTGCTCTCCTAAATCCACCTCATCTCCAGCAGTAAGGCTGTGCATCCTGGCCCATTCTGAGGGCAGTGTGACTGTCAGCGCGTTCTTCCCCTGTTTCACTAATTTCCGTTTCATAGTTGTACAACCCGATGTTAACTATAAAGAAGGTAGTTATATAAATGTTTCAGTTCTGAATAAGCTATCTAAGAGTGATATTAGCCTTGCAGCTGAAAGAATACTCTGCTTCAAGAATACCTAAAACAATGATCAAAGCAAATTCTTCACTTTCTCTATGTTCTCCGCGACTTCAGCCCCTTTCTTAGTGAGAGTGAGCAGCTTCAGTCTTCCTTGCTTGTCGAAATTTATCAGCCCTGCTTTCTCCATCTGCTGCAGGATCTTGACGACATGAGAATAAGTGCAATCGATCTGTTTCGCCAGGTTAGAAGCATAGACTTCGCTTTTCGCGTTCTTGACATTGATCAGCATCATCGCTGGCTTTTCGCGGAAAAACACTCCAAAAATAGCTTTTGCTTTCATCATTCTTCCCCCACTATAAAGATTATTGTCGCGCCAGAGCGATTTTCCCTCGGAATTCCTCTCTAGCTCTGCAATATAGCGAAAAGAACATCCTTATAAACATTTATATTTCAGAATATATATCTCACAGGATATATATACTAATCGTCATTGTTCGACGGCAAAAACGAGGGAGCATCAAATGGAGATATCTTTTCTTTAGCATTGCGCAGATATTCTGATCAAAGATTATTGACAGCGCTCTCAATCAGCAAACTTTTATATACACTGCAGGCGCAGCGCTTATGATGAAGGATAAAGAAGCCGCGTTGTCATTGTTCCCTTATGATTCTGTCAGGCCTGTGCAGCGAGACATGATCGATGAGGTCTATGCCGCAGTGAGCGGCAAGCATAGCATTATTGTGCACGCTCCGACCGGGTTGGGCAAGACAGCCGCGGCGCTCTCTCCTGCGCTCGCGTACGCGCTAAAGCACGGCAAGACCATATTCTTCCTGACATCGAGGCATACTCAGCACATCATAGCCGTAGAGACTTTGAACCTGATAAGGAAGAAGCATTCTGTGAAGTTCGGAGTCGCTGATATAATAGGCAAGAAGCACATGTGCGCGATGCCTGGCATCAGTCTCCTCGCCTCAAGGGATTTCACTGACTACTGCAAGTCCGCGCGCAAAGAGGGCAGCTGTGAATTCTATAGCCGCACAAGGAAAGATAATGTTCCGACTTTCGAGGCTCGCAAGCTGATAGCGGAGATAAAAGACAAGGAATTCATGCATACTGAAGCGCTCTCAGCGATGTGCCGCGAGCAGGGCTTCTGCCCGTATGAGATAGCCGCATTGCTCTCTCGCGACGCAGGAGTCGTTATTGCTGATTACTCTTACGTCTTCAATCACTCTATACGCGACAGCTTCTTCAGCAGGACAGGAAAATCATTGAGCGACTGCATACTCATAATAGACGAAGGCCACAATCTTCCTTCAAGGATGCGCGACATGAGCACTGTAAGGCTGACGACAATCATGCTCAAGCGCGCGATGAGTGAGGCGAACAAGGCAGGCATGCATGAGCATGAGGAGAAGCTGCGCAAGCTGCTGGAGATATTTGATGATATAGGAGGAGACCTCGTTCCAGGAAAAGAGATGTCTGTCAAGAAGCACGTCATAGTCCAGAAAGTGGGAGAGATAAGCTATTATGAGGATTTGATAGAGGACTTGAGAGAGGCCGCTGATGTCGTGCGCTCCTCTAAGAACAATAGCTTTATGGGCGGAGTCGCTGATTTCCTCGCTGCCTGGCTCGGTGAAGATGAAGGTTTCGCAAGGATAATGGCCTGCACTCCAGGCAGCCGCGAGTCTTTCCTCACGCTATCTTACCGCTGTCTTGATCCTTCATTGATCACCAAAGAGGTCATTGCCGGAGCGCACAGCACGATACTCATGAGCGGAACCCTGAATCCTACAGCGATGTACCGTGATCTTCTGGGATTCTCTGAGAGCTCTGTAGAGCGCGCTTATGAAAGCCCGTTCAATGAAGACAATAGGCTGACTATAGTCGTTCCTGAGACCACGACTAAATTCTCCATGAGGAACGCGCAGCAGTTCAGGCGCATAGCGGAGATCTGCGCTCAAATCGTGAACACGATTCCCGGCAACAGCGCGATATTCTTCCCTTCTTACGCGATAAGAGACGCTGTCAATGACCAGTTCTCTAAACTTGTTGAGAAGACTTCATTTCTTGAGCAGCAAGGGATGAGCAAGGAAGACAAGGCAGAGATGCTTGGCAGCTTCAAGAGCTATCAGAAGAGCGGCGCTGTGCTGCTAGGAACTGTCTCAGGCTCTTTCGGCGAAGGGATAGATCTTCCAGGAGACTTTCTCAAAGGGGTTGTTGTCGTAGGGCTTCCTCTGCAGCAGCCTGACCTTGAGACTAAAGAAGTCATCGCTTATTACGACAAGAAGTACGGCAAGGGATGGGATTACGGCTACATTTTCCCTGCTTTCAATAAGATATTCCAGAGCGCTGGCAGGTGCATCCGTTCAGAGACTGACAGGGGAGTTGTTGTGTTCATCGATGAGCGCTTTGTCTGGCCGATCTACAAGAGATGCTTCCCTCATGATTCAGAGATTGTAGTCACGCAGCATTTCAAGGAATTGATTGAGGAGTTCTTCTGAAGCTCTGGCTTGAAGGAGATTCCTGATCAGATACAACCGCGGCGACTTTACTGCAGATAATTATCATGCAAAGAATCACGAAATTATTTTGCTGTGTTGCATAATTCTTTGATGGCTTTCGCTATGCTTCGCCATATCTTTTGATTCGTTGGTATGCCCAGACTTTGCTTGCTGCTTCGTGTAGCAATCCTTGCTCACTTGTGGCGAGCAGTTGCTCGCCAAATATGC
>DATDYN010000029.1:0-32178 GCA_035289005.1 Candidatus Nanoarchaeia archaeon | reverse complement strand
CCTCTCCTCCCTCAACATGAATAAGATTGTTTATATTTTGAGTTACTCTAAAATAATTAGAAGCAAGCTGTTCAATATCCATATTCTTAAAATCTCTGTCTAGATCAACATCTGCGCGATTTAGTGAGTCCCTTACTCTTGCCCTATCTAAGTCAGAAGGTTCAAATGGATCTAATTTTTGTGTCATATATAACTCGTGTCTCGCCAGCTACAAGCCCGGAAACATGATGCTAACCATCCTCTAAAAGCAACGTGACTATTTAGATAATCCAAACTCGCTGCCTTTCTTCTTCCCGCCAGATGATTGCAGTCCAGAGACTTTATCATATTCTTTGCATATGGATTGCTCTTTTCCAGAATTTCCTGCGGCAGTGCACACGACAATATCCTCAATCTTTCCATTGCTGCCAAGACTTCCACATACTGTCTCAATCTTATCCTCTGGAAGACCATCGCCAATCCGTATATTATACGGGCTTCCATCAGGGCCTGGAAATAATTGGCCGCCATTCTTTGACTCTAAAGGACCTACCTCGATCCCTAATCTGCCATTCTCAATAGAATAACGTGTTTCATTAGGCATACTATTCTTTCCCCAGTAAGCTCCTCCGCAGAACATGCCGCCTAGAGCAAGTGCTCCAGCAGCGACACCTGCGCTTATCTTAGCGCGAGAAACTTTGTTGAGAACTCCTGGTCGAACTCCAATAAGGTATGTTGCGCCTGCACTTACACAGGCAATAGCCGCCCCACTTAAGATTTCCTCGATCATTGTGCCTCCTATGATGCTTCTGATAGGCGCAAGATATCTCTGGTTTATAAATGTTACTGTCTTCACTACGAAAAAGTAGTTAGGATACAGAAACCGCTTTACATCACTTTATGGATGCCTTCACCAGCCTGTTCTCTGAAAGGTTGCTGGCTGAATCGAGGCATTGACTCGATAGTTTTGCGCTCTTCCTTCTCCCACGCGCTTAAAGCGAGTATCGCATTATACTCTTCTTTCGTATATCCCCATAACTTCAGATCCTCAAAAGAGACTTTCTTCTCCACAATCTGTCGCGCAAGCTCTTCCATTGTCGTTATGCCGAAAGGCTTCGCTTTCCTCAGTATCTCTTCAGCGTCCAGCAAAGGCTTGCGGTATTTCTCAATAGCCACTTTCTCCTCAAATGAGTGAGAGATCTCCTTCACATTGATCTGGATAGGTAGAGACTGCCCCATAAATGTGAATCCTTCAAGCGCGACAGCGTCGATACGAACTGCGATGACTCTCGCTCTGATCCCCGCATGATGGATTGATAGATTTAGAGATATATTGCGGAATCTCTCAAGCGCTCCAGCACTCTCTCCAGAACCTGTAAGCTTGAAAAGTTCGACAAACTCTTCAGGAGAGATAACTCCTTTCTTGATAAGCCCTGAGATTTTCTGTTCTTCTTTCTCCTCTTGTTCAAGCTCAAGAAGGAGATTCTTCTCTTGCTCCCTTAATTTTATCGTTTCATTAAGCGTTTCAATCGCATTGTTCATCGACTCGAGCGCTTTATCAGGCTGCCCAGCCGTCAAGAATCTTTGCGCTGAAGCGATATTCTCACCAGTCTTTTTCCTTATTCCTGATATGAAGCTTATACCTCGTTCTAGACGGACCAGCAATTCATCCAATTTCGGCGTTGTTCTTATTGATACTGCCATAGTTTCCCTTTAATGATCCATCATCAGATTCCCTTAGCCTGTCTCCATGCCTCGCGCACTTCAGACAGGACTTTGCCATCGTATTCCGGCGCTGCTGCGTGAATCTTCGCCAGATCATCCAATTCTTTGATGATCTCATCAATAGCCTTCTTGTCATCGGCATTCATAAGCTGTCCTGGAACTTGCCTGCTTAAGATAGGGCTGAGCTTATTCTTCAATTCTTCAAGTTTCTCTCTTATCTTCTCTTCTGAAAGCAATGCGGACTTGACTGCCGCTGTCCCTTTGCTCTCTTTCTTGCCTGCAAATACAGCTATCAAGAGGATGACAATCAATAATCCTATACCCCCTCCCCCGAATAATTTGTCAGTTGAGATAAATTTACTCCATGCGCTTGTCTGCTTAGCAAGACTTATTGGGGGTTTTGCAGTAGTTGGTTCTTCACCCACAGGAGGAATAATCTCGCCACCCTCTTTCTTAGGCTCTTGTCCTGCGGCAGAGACTCCAGCATACTTCCAGCCTGATGCAGGCATGTTCTTGACTTCAGGAAGATTCTTTGTGTTATCATCATTCTTAAGCCGAATGATGCGCGCATTCTCCCACGCAGTAACTTCACTCTCACAAGTCCCTTTTGCCTGGCATTCTTTGAATATGCCTGTCAGAGCCAATGCCTCAGATTCTTCAATCGGCCCTGCATGAAGTCCGCTATCCGCGAGTATCTTATTGATCCCTTCCTGGTTCTTGCTGCACTTATCACCGCACTGTTCCCATGCGGCATCATTAGAATAATCAACTGGCTTCTCTCCGAATGAGGTTTTCCATGCCACATTCTGCTCCTGCTTCAGCGAGAGCAATGAAGCGGCGAGCGGCGCGACTTCAACGACAGTCTTCGGAGGCTCTGCGCAGATGCATTGTCCTGCTGAATCCAATTCTGCATATTTGTAATTTCCGCACACGAGATCAGCGAATTCTGAGCAGACTTCAAGCTCTTCAGTGCCTCCAGCTCCAGTCTCAGCAATAACTTTTTCAGGAGTTCCAGTGATCTTGCCGCTCCCTATGCCTATCTTGCTAAGGTCTCCGCCAGTAGCTATGAACAATCCAAACATGCCGATGAGGAGCGCTATGAGCAGAGCGATGACAATCTTGTAAGGCGTCTCTCCGAGGAAGTTCTCAAGCATCATCCAGAAGATTATCGTGAGCAGTGCAAGTATGACTGGCAGGCCTAGCCAGAGATTAGTGCCTGTGAACAATGATTTCAGGCTATTCCAGAGGCCATAGCCTCCATTAAACCCTCCGAAAGAAGTGCTGAAGCTCCACTGATTGGTTGCCAAGAGATATATCAGATACAACAGACCGAGCAAAGCGAGAGCTATGAGCGCTGCAGCAAGATCACGCGTCTTACCATGCTGATCCTTGCCGAGTATCGTCCGTGCGAGCTCAAAAAGTCCCCAGAACGCGAGGACAAGCGCAACTAAGACAAGAAGATATTTGAGCCAGTCAAGAGTTCCAAACCCTCCTGTCAGGCCGAAACTGAACGCGCTCTGCCATCCAAGGCTTGCGTTCCATCCGTTCTTCCATATCATGTACAACAAGTAAAGTATTGCAAGAAGGATTATGGCTATCAGCAGCGAGAGGACTTTCTTCTGTCCTCCAAGAACTTTCAAGACTAAAGAATAGATGAGCAGCAATGCGATCAATATCAGGAAGATGATGATGAATATCCCAAGATCAGCGATACTGACAGGCCACACAGGATTGAACACTAATCCGATAGTCATTATGAGAGATATCGTGACGCACAGCATGATGAGCGCGCCGCGCTGCTCTTTTCCCGGAAACGTCTTCTGCAGGCCGAGCCAGCATACTGATAAGAACAACGTGAAGAACAAGAGCACATCAAGAATTATCGGAGGATTCTGCATCGTGCCTATTATTCCGTAGAAGTTAGGGTTGAACACGACTGCGCCAGTGATGCCTTCCGCTCCTGAAGAGAGAGCGCTTGATTCCTGAACAAGATTAAGGATTATGAGCGCTAGAGCTATAAGGAATCCCACAGCCAGCATTTTCCTTGTATCGCTCATTTGTGCCCTCTTATTGTGTGATTCATGTTATCCGTATTATATCTCTTTTTGCCATGATATGATTATCTTGCATTAAGCTGCCAATCTTTCCTGCTCTTCCTCAACTCTAGGCGCTATTCTCGCCTGCTCTGCTCTTCCCCGCTCCATGATAGCAATGACATTGCTGATAGCCTCAGTCTTTTCTGTGATCACTCTGATATCTTTAAATAGTTCTCCCTTGATGCGCTCTTCTTCAGCTCGCAGAGCATTACGTTCTTTATCGATTGAGCGAGAGATATTAAGTTCATCCGTAAGTCTGCTCTTGACCTGCTGGTATATCGCGAAAAACTCTGTCTTATCGCTTTCTTTCAGGAAAGGGGATTTCCTATCACGTTCAACGATCTCATTTATCACATCTTGAGGCGATTCATTGGATCTCTCACCCAGCTTCATGGCTTCTTCCTCAGACAAGCCATTGCGTCTCGCTATCTCAATCGATTCCTGCACTAAGGATATTATCTCGTTATCTTCACTCAGTATTCTTTCAGAAGTGTCTTTTGCCCGTCCGCCCATAGTCGCGATTTTCGTCAAAAAAAGCTGATTATTCTGGATCATCTTGAACAACATCTCTATGAGCATTGCCCCTTCAAAGAATATATTGCCTATGTCTCCATCACGCCTTTCAATACGGTCTGCGCGCTTAGAGAGCGTGTCAATGACGCTTTCTTTGAACGCAGCAAGATTATTGAGGCGCGTCTCTGCTTCGCTGCTGATCAATTTCTGCATCTTATTGACAAGCCATTTCTCTTCAACATTAAGCTTCACAAGAGTATCATTGAATAAAGCGATCATTGCCTGCATCCCTTTCTCTCTCACTCTGTTGAGAGTTGACTGGTCAGACATCCCTTCAGCTATGCGAGTGAGCCTTTTAAGCGCTTCATTCCTGTCCTGTTCAAGAGGCGCAAGCTTATGCAGCTCGCCAGCAATGATCATATCTCCGAATTGTTCTTTGAACTCTTTCTCAATGATCCCTTTCTTGTTCTGCGCTGTGAACTTGAAGAAAGTTGTCCATTTCTCATCATCATGCGCGATGCTTTCCGCAAGATCACGCAGCCGTCTTCTCTCTTCATCGAACTTTGCGAGATGCCTGATATCAAGAGTCTTAAGCATCTTATTGACAAGTTCAGAACCTTGTTTTGTCAACAGGCCTTCTTCTATCGCATTCCTTATCCATATCCTGCTTTTCTCAAAGTCATTGTCCGGGAACAGCGTCTGCGCTTCCTCTCTCTTCTGCAGGATATTGCGCATGAATGTGATTGTTGCGCGCTCATCCTCTTCAAGCCTGTTGAGCAGCGAAGCTATGGATGAATCCGCGAATCTTCCTTTAAGCGCATCCTCAACAAGAACGATGAATTCAGAAAATGTTCCGCATCTTGTGCCGCTTGCAGGCTCTATAAGCCCTTTGCCTGCTGACGCCGCTTCAAGCGCCGCGGTTATCTGTGTGAGATACAGTGTCTCTTCCCAGAAAGCTTTAGGCCCTTTCCTGATGTAAGGCCTTAGATCTTTTAGAGTGGGATCTTCAAATATCTCTCTCCTGGTCTCTAGATCAGCTAAGTATTGCTTAAGTTTCGAGAGGAACTCTGTAGTAAACCATGCATCGCCTTCTTTTCCGCTATTCTTCAGATAGGATGAATACTCACGCAATTTATCTGCCTGCTGAGCCTTGAAAGAGGTCTGTTCAGTGAACACAGCATAAAGATTCTGCACAGCAGTGATGCCTCTGGCCATGACTTTATCCAGCCTTTCAATGTCGCTTGGTTTCATTGCTGCCATTGTGTCCTTCTTTATCCTAGTTTCATCCTTTCAATCTTGCGTTCACGGATTCTATTCTCAAGATGCTCGACGCGATCCCATTCTTCTGTCAATTCGAGATGCATCTGATCATGCAATTCTTTCTGTTCTTTGACGATTTCTCTCCACATTTCTAATATGTCAGGATCTGCGCGAGAGGATCTTCTCCCGGATGTGAAGTCCTCCACTACCTGACGCATATTTGCATTAAGCTCTTGCAAGCGGCGTTCTAGAAAATCAAGCCGATTCCTATACGGAGAGCTTACCTGAACATACCTATTCTGTGCATCTTGGAGCATATCACTAAGTTGCTGGATCTCGATTTCAAGCGCTTTCTTTTTCTTATCTTTCTCCTCTTTCTCTTTCTCGCTCTTCGCAACTCCTTTTGTTCCTGCAATCCAAATGAGAGGCAACCAGCCTTTCCCTTTCTTCAGCTTGTCTGCAGCGCCGCTCTGACGTAATTCCCATGCAGCTGAATATTCCTTCTTGCCAGCGCTTAGTATTGATGAGACAGCTAAACCTATTACGAAGAGAGTGATTATTCCTGTCCCTGTGCCAAAAAACTCGCTGCCTCCAGTGAGAGAGAATCCTGTGCCGATAAGCCTTGAGAGGGTCTCGACAAGCATGAACGCTACCGCTCCAGCAGTGGCAGCCTTATCCTGCCCCATGCTCTTCTTGAACGCTGAATAGGTAAGCAATAGAGCTGTGAAGTACATGATTACGAAGAATGACTGCTTGGTTGTTCCGCTGTTCGCGATCTGCGCAGCGAGGAAGGCAGAAAGCCACCAGGTAAGATGATACTTATTATTATCCAGACTTGGAGTCAAAGAATGGAACACCCAGATGAGGAGTATTGTTCCGAAGATGAACACTATAAGATGATCTCCCCTCAATATGCTGTATTTCGGCAATAGGCTTGCGCCAGTTGTATACTGGTAATCACTGCCCTCTCCTGCCCAGAGGAATTTAGTAAGACTGCTTGCAGTACTGCCGGTCTGCTCCCAGATGAAGTTCGTGTTAGGAGTATTGCCTGGATTGTTGATCATGCCTGTGATGAAGAACGCGCTGACAAAGATGAGCGCTATGATCGCGTATGTCGCGTGCGCGTTATCCTTGTAGCTCTTCAGCAGCGTGAATGAGGCGATGACATACAGCAACAGTGCTATCAGCATATAATTCAGGAGCACTTTGCCGCTGATGATCCAGCTGAGGCCTTGGATCTCATAGAAAGGCGTCCTCTTTGACAAGAAGCTTAAAGTCAGGCTCGCAGTTATGAGAATCGCGTACATAAGGACTGCGCGTGCAGTGTGGCCTTTCTCAACCTTGAAAAGCGTGGCTGCCTTAGTGCTCAGCTGTAGCAGGATGAATAACGATGCGAATGCCAGTGCCGCATTGATAAGTATTGGCTTGATATCCTCCTTAGTGAATGGTTTTTTTACCTCACCAAGCTTTCCTGCAAGCATATTATTCAATTGTCCTTGCTTGCCATTGACCCATCCTCTTACATCGTTCGCAACGCTTTCAGGCGAACCAGCCTTCTTGATCAGCACCCCTCCATAAAGCATAGTGCCTAGAAGGATGAGAACAATGATGATTGTCCAGGGCGAGTCCTTAGCTTTCTTTAGGGTTTCTTTGGCGTCAGCCATTCACCACACCCCCTAGCTCTTTCTCGAGCTCGCTTGAAATGTCTTTTATTATTTCTGAAGGAACTGATCTCACGCAGCTCAATGCTGGAGAATTCTTTATGAGCGTCCTCAATGCAAGGTCTGGGATAAGGTATCTTGAGTCGTTCTTGACTACAAGACCGACAGCGATAAGGCGCTCAAGAAGGCTTTTAGTGACTGGAGCGCTGCGGTAGATCCTGCGCGCGATATCGCTCAAGCGCATCTCTTTGGAGAACGCTGTTGCGCGAAGCACGCTCATCAGCAGATTCTGGCCCCGCGCACGGCTGAGGGATTCTGCGAGCGCTGAAGAATATCCTGTGTTGAGCTCTCTGCCGAGGGTAAGGACATTGGCGACAAACTCCTCAGTCAATGCGCTGCTCTCAATCTCTTTATTCTTCTTATTGCCATTCTCTTTCTTCAATCCTACAAGGGATCTGGCAAGCGCGGCTGCCGCGAGAGGGATTCCTCCTGAGAGCAGGAATATCTTCTCCTCTTCTGATTTTGAGCTCTGGACTCCTGCAGACTGAGCAGTGAGAGAGACAAGTTCTGAAGTCTTTTTATTGTCTAAAGGAACAAGCTCTATGCGCTCATACGACCTGAATTCTGCGCGCGCGCTCTGAGCGTCTGAAGTCGCGGCGAGAATTGCGACATTCCTCAGCTGCATATTATTGATTGTAGAGACGATATCCCTTATCTGCGGATAATTGTTCAACGACAGGAGTTCGTGGCAGTTGTCTATCATCAGCGCGATCCTGCTCCCTGAATCTTTCCCCGCTTCCTGAACAAACCTGAAAGCGCTCTCTACTATGATCATATGATTTGGCTTTATCTTCTGCAGTTCATTCTCGATGTCATAGATCGCCTGAAGGCAGTTCTTGGACTGCGCCTCTGTCTTTATCTTTCCTAGCGAAAGCGTTCGATAATCTTTCAAAGAAAGGTCATTGATCCAGGCATAAGCGGATTTTATCAGCTCGATAGCGAACTCTTCAGGAGAGGTCACCGCCTGCGCGGCGTCAATGATGACCGGAATATGGGTCTTCTGTCTCAGAAGCGTTGAAGCTGCCTGCCTAAGGAGCCAGCTTTTGCCGATCCCTCTCTGCCCCAGGATAAGTGAATTCTTTCCTGATTCGACAGATTTTATCGCCGCTGAGAATGAGGGAGTGTTTGACAGCACTCTGGCTAGAGAACTCTCTGATTTCTCCTCTAACGCAAGCGTCTCTCGCATCTTACCTCTCTTAATCTGTCTATTGTTCTCGTAGGGGCTCTGTCCTGAATCGTTCCTTTTTTGCCGCCGCTTTCTTAGTCTGGATATCTAATCGTCATTGTTTTACTGTTGCGCGGCGTCAAAAAGATTTTCATTTATCGATTCAGGACATCGCCTCCGTCGGTATTTCTTTGACGAAATTATTGACTCCTATTCCGTTTGGTATAGTTCTTCTTTGGTATATAGCTATTTTTCTTTAGAAGTATATAAAGATTGTCTTTTGTGATAGTAGACTGAGCAGAGGATCCAGTCAGGCATAGATTATGTTGAGGCAACAAAGAATACGCCAAGTTTACGCGAAAAACTAGCATATACTGATATATCCTCTAGATACTTATGAGAAGAAGTATATCCCGGATATATAATTAATCTAAAATATATACTTATTTAATTCTATACCATCTGGAATATACATTTATATGATAGAGATAATGGTTTTGTTAGGAATATAGTCCAGTTGGTATATTAATCTTTCTGAAGATTATATTAGAGATGCCAAATTAAGAAGTCCTGACTAGAACGCAAAGACTCAAAGCAAAGATCCAAAAGAGGTTAAGAGCAACGCTAACCCAATAAATCAGAAATCATTGGACTGTGACTTTAGAAGCTATAGCCTGGCCGGGCATTCCTGTCTCGAACTTGGCTCTGACAATGCCTTTATTGCCGTGCGGCGCGAGGACTACTCCCTTGATCTGCTTCTTTGAAGGGCTTTCCCAGACGACAACTTTGCCGACAAGCTTCTGAGCCGCCGCGCGGGTAGCCGTGTTAGGGACCATTATCAGCATCTGGCTACTATGCTGGGTATTCCTTCCCCTTCTGAAATGAGTTATCAAAGCGTCCATACGAGGAAGATTCAGGAGGGGGTTTATATAGTTTACTGAATGAACGCGATGCCTTAAGAGAACAGCAAATTCACCCCTCACATCACAAAATACAGTATCACAGGCACGAGCAGGCAGGCCATGCCATGCGTCCTTCCAGTCTTGACTATCGCGGGCACAAGGCCTATAGATGTGCTGACTACAAGCACGATGATACCAAGCCAGCCGCACAATAATATTGTGAAAGATACTATCAATCCTATGACGCTGAGGATGACTATCTTGTAATTCACTCGGTTCATGAGTGCGGCAAAGAGCTGAGCGATCTTTAGCGCGAGATAGACAGACGCCGCGGCAGATATCAATATTGCGGCAAGGAATATGATTATGTCCGGAACAGTAACCGCGTCCATCAGTTCTGATATAGCGGCGATAGAGCCATTGCGCGCCTTATCGATAGCGTAAAGCGTGCTTATAGAGAAGATGAAATTGAACATATTGATCGAGCCGTTAAGTATCATGAATCCGTGATCGCCAAGATTCCTTGTTATCTGCATTGAGAGCGCTGCCGCCTGCGCAGGCCCCATTCCAGGCAATATCCCTGTCAGGAATCCTGAGAATTGCCCTGAAAGCAAGGCTTTGAGAGTCAACCATGGGGAGAGCTTTATCTCTTCAGCGATCTTCTGCTCCGGAATGGAAGTGCTCCCATTAAGGCTTATGAGCAGAGTGCTCACTCCGAACAGACCTGATAAGAGAGGGAATAATGGCTGCTTGAGCAAAGGCATGTTCAGGACAACAAGGCCAAAGACTCCTGATAAGAAGAAGATGAATATCGCCCATAACTTCTTCTTGTCCTGCCAGATGCCGAAAAGTGCGACGCCGATCAACAGATAACCTATGACTGGCTCTGCGAGAGGATAGATTATCTTCACTAAAGGTATGCTTAAGGGAAAGAACAATACTCCCATGATGACTGCGCCGATGCTTCCGACAAGAGTGAGCTTCACAGCCATATAACCCCATCCTTTCAGCAGATATCTATGCCCTGGAAGCACCCCGAGAATAGTATCCGACTCTGGCGCTCCAAGGAATATCGAAGGGATGCTGTCAAGGAAAGAATTGGTTATAGAGATGCTGATTATGAACACTGCAAGGACTACAGGGGTTGTGTAATGCAGCAGGGCAGGAGAAAGAGAGACAAGGACCGCAGCGACAAGATTTGTGTGGATGCCAGGAGTCAGCCCTGTGAAGACTCCCGCAATGATGCCGAAAGCTATTGCGAGGAAAATGGAGAGGAGCATGATAAAGTATGCGCACAATAGATTAATATCATTATGCCAAGGATTTCCGGAAATACGATTGTGTTCCGCGAAGTTATTGCGGGAATATATAGAGAATACCGGAAAGATTGCGCATAAATGACAGAATTTTGCACTCTATGCAATTTTCAATAGAGATTATGCCTGGAATCATTTTCTGGGATATAACCATACCTGCTCTTCTCTTTGTTTGAAAAGAACATCAAAATAATCAAAGAAATCTCTTCCTAACACAAATAAAACGTCTTCATCAAGATTCTGCCCTCTGTCAATCCAAATAACATTTAAGAGTATATTTTTACCGCCCATCTTAAAACTTATTGGTTTAAGATATTGAGGTGCTTTGACAGGATGTTTCTCACATCCCTCATCAGGACAACTATGAAAACCAGAAATCTTCTTATCAATCTCATCTTCTTTATTAAATTTCAGGCCAAACCAAACTTCCCCTATGTTCTTAAAAGATATTGACCTATCCGCACCTGAATCGATTAAGCAGGCTATCTTTCTTTTTTCTGTGATAGGCATCTCTAACATAGGTTTATTAGAAGCCGGTTCTCCTTTACTGCCCTGACGGCTTATAGGATATTCAATATAATTAAGAATTATCGGTTTTACCATTAAATCACTTTATAAAATGAATATCTTATTGCTTTTCGGTATAGAAGATATAGAAATCACGCATGTTGAATATTTCTTTTTAAGAGTAGCCATAACTTCTTCAACGCTATTACTGACTATTACAACTTTACCATCTGCTTTACCCAAACATTTACCCTCGTAATTTATCATTATATCACATATACTATTTTTTTAAGATGTTACGCGAGTCATATCTCCATTAATTTGTCAAATTTTAAGATATTGCTCTCTTTCTCTACGAAGTATATAACCAAAGGGATATATAATCTTTTCGGTAAATAGTGAGACAGAAAAGTCATACTTTATCAGATATCATCAAAAAACAATTGAGTTAAACTACCCTGCCAGTGCCCTAACAAACATTTAAATACGCGGCAAGATATTTACTTACTATGCCGTTCCTTTCCGCGATCATCTCAACACTCCTCTTCCTCTGGAGCCTGTTCATAGACTGGCTCCTGCTCTTCATCTCCCCTTTGAAGAATCCAGAGATGCTCTGGATCATAATCCCTATCTGGATAAACTGGTTCTTTGCGGAATTCTTCCAGGAGAAAGGAGGAACGTCTTTCGGCAATGCCATAAGCAACGGCGCTGTGCCGCTCATAATAGGAATTGACTGGGCGAGGTATATCACTAATCAGCTCACAGAAGGAACTCTGAAGTTCAGCGCTATGATCGTATTCAAGTATTTCCTCTGCTTATTGGTCATAATCTACGGGTTCACGATAATATATTACGGGATCAAAGCGAGACATTTCGTGAGATTCTACGGAAGGATCCGCGAAGTCACTTACGTGCTTGTCATGTTCACTCCAGTTATTTACGGCATTGTGGCAGTGACCTGGCAGTTCGTTCTTGCGATGGTACTGTTCTTCCCATTGTTCTACTGCCTCATCGAACTTATCGATATCTGGGTGCCTAATCCAAAAGCGGTCAAGTCTGATGAGAATAAAGAAGATAGATTTAGCTTCAGAAGATGATAAGATTTTCACCCTACAACCCTGACCTCATCCGCGATTATCTGCGCCTTTCCTTCTTCAATGCCAGCTCTGCCGCGGACCTGTACCCTGTCCCCTTTCGAGAGGAGTATATGCTCATTGCCTTCCTTGAACATCACGACAGAGACAGTGTCCTCGCTCTCTATATCTATCACAGAGACCTTGCCGCTATCCCTTATCTTGACAACCCTGCCTGAAGCCGCGACAGTTCCGTCTATCACTCCGCCGGTTATCTTAGAGATTGAGCTTTCTTCAGCAGCTACGCTGCCTGAGAATATGAAAAGGACTGCGATGCCGACAAGCGAACAGGCGACAGAAGCTATCAATAGAATGCGCTCATCCATCAATATCTAAAAGAATATAAGCTTTATATCTTCTTGCCCTGATTTTCCGGAACAATTACGGCGTTCTAAGAGAGACTCCGAAGCCAAGCGTAACATTTAAATAGTGCCTTCAACTGATACGCAAGAAATGGGGTGTACATATGGATAACGATATTTTAGCCTGTGGGCTGAATGAACAGCAGAAGACCTCATTCTTTGACAGAAATAAGGCAATAAAATTCTCTAAGAATATCTCTCACGCATTCTCTACAGCATCAAAAAACTGTGTCAGGGCAGCTGACAATGTAAGGATCGCCACTAAGACTATAAAAAATCCTTCAGTCGCGGCGCTCAAGCTTGCCAAGCACAGAGTGACGAACATATGCTCAGAGATGGGCTGTCTGGTAGAGACTTTGGCTTTTGACAGCGCTTGGCTGTCGAGAGATCTTGCGAAAGACGCGACTGATATGGTTATGCCATTATTGCCTAAGAAAGCTCTGGCGCAGCCGCAGAAGCCTTTGGAATTCACGACTGCAGGCTCTCCGCAGATAATGCTGACGTCTTATGTGCAGGATTATTAAGATTATCTTTAATTCACGCTTGGCTGAATCCTTTCTTTTTTCCGTCGCTTAAGTATTCTCTGACTTCAGCGATTACATAACTGGCTGTTGCGCGATGGCAAAGAAATTTCATTTACGGATTCAGGACATCGCCTGCGCGCTTCTTATGCCTTCCGCGCTTCTCGACCTTCGCAAACCGCTCAAGAACAGCGCTTGATCTGAGATAATTCTTCTTATAGCTCTCAACAACAGCCCTGAAACAGTCATCGGCGATATCATAATGCTTCGCTTCAAGCCCTTTGCGCAGCATAAACAGGTCAACAGCCTTGTCCTCTTCCTTGAGAGAGATGAAGCTCAGCCCGTAATCAATGAAATGCACTCTGCCGTCCTTGACTGAACGGATCATATTGGAAGTGGTAAGATCCCCATGGATTATGTCAGCGCTATGCAGAGCGGCGACATTCTTCCCGATCTCCCTGCTCAATCCTGAAGGGTTTGTCGCGAGCAAATCTTTCACAAGCTTCCCTTTGACGAATTCCATAGAGATAGCGCTCTCTTTCTCATCCACAGAGAGGATTTCAGGGACAGGGAATCCCATATCATGAAGACGCTGCATCATCCTGGCTTCATGCCTTGAGCGCTGCCTGCGCAGAAGAATATCGAGCATCGGATGCCTGTAACGCTTCTGGACGCGCTGCTTGCTGACAATCTTCGAGTCTGCAGTTATCACGGCTTCAGCGCCTTGAGCTATCTTCCTGAAAACCAAACCATTACCTCCTATAAGTCATTGCGCAAGAAGAGATCAAGAACAATCACTGTTTTACTTCAACACGAGAGCCGTCATCCAGATACTTGTAGACCTTGCCTTCCTGCTCATCAGCGACTTTCTTATGGCTGCCGTCGCAATAAGGGATATTCTTGGACAAGCCGCACATGCAGATCCATCTGCTCTCTCCGCCAACTTTTATCTCTATAGGGCTGTTCCCTTCTTTGACCACAATCCTAGCCATTGATCCCTCCGTACGATCTTCAGATGATATCTTCACGGTATATCTTTATCGAGGTTGTCACGAGCGCAAGAAGTATCGGGCCTAGGAATAGCCCTATGACGCCGAAAGCCTTGATCCCCCCTATGACTCCCAAGAACACTATGAACGCAGAAAGTTTCATCCTGTCTCCGATCACTATAGGCTTTAAGAAATTCTCGATAAGCCCTAGGAATGTGGCTGAGAGGGCTGCGAACAGCAGAGCGGCTAAAGGATGCCCTTCCGCAAGAAGCACTATCGCCGCAGGAATCCAGATTATTGTCGGACCTATCATGGGAAGGAACGCGAGGACAGCGAGCAATAGCCCGAGGAGCAGAGGAGCGCGGAATCCGAAAGCGAAGAAAAGGATGCTCGCGACAATACCCTGCAGCAGAGCCATGCTTATATTGCCTACAATGACAGCATGGACTGTCTGCTGGACTTTCTTGATTATCATGTCCTTATGCGCGGCCTTTAGAGGGATTATCTCGATCAAGATACGCTTTATCTTTGTCCCATTGTCAAGAAAATAGAATATCGCGAAGATTAATATCACTATGAAGATGGAGAAATCAACGAGCTCTCCGATTATGCGAGAGACGCTTCCTGTGAAGTAAGAAGACGCTGACTTTGTTATCTCTACCACTTGCTTACGCAATTCACCGTCCTCGAATACTGGAGTGAGCATCTCATTCAGGGAGCAGGAGATTGTGCCTGTAGGGATCTCAGGACAGGGGAAGAATACTGGCACCTTGTTCGCGAAATACTGCTCTGTCGCCGCCATATACCTGTCTGAATTATGATAGAGTATCTGCGTCTGCTCTATCATCGGAGGCATGAACAGGAATGCCAGCATCACAAGCAGCACTATGCTGAGCAAACTTAATATTGACGCGGCGAGAGTCCTTGATCTTCCGCTCTTTATCAGACGGATATATAATGGGTGGAGCAGATAGGCGATGAGCCCTGCAGTGAGCAGCGCCATAAGGAAGTCTTTGATCATGAAGATCGTAAGGCTTATCAGAGCAACGAAGAAAATGACGAATATCCATCTTTTATGAGAATCTGTCAGCGTCTTTAGATTATTGTCCTTGAGCATAGGATACGGATACTCCGTACAGTATTTAAATGTTGCTGAGGATTTGGCGATGTCCTGAATCTTTGAATGAAGACTTTTTTGACGTCATCATATGCTGTTGCAAGAAACTGCTGGATAAGACTGTAAAGGCGGCAAAAAAGAATGATTCAGGACAAAGCTTGACAAACAATTACATTTAAAAAGGGGCTGTCTTCTATTGAGAGAATACAGCCCCGTCGTCTAGCGGTCAAGGATAACAGGCTCTGGACCTGTTGACCACGGTTCAAATCCGTGCGGGGCTACTTATTTTTAGGGATTAATGCCACGCAAAGAGAGGAAATCATGAACTGGATCCTTATCGCTTTACTGGCGCCTTTGTTATTCTCAATCTCTGTCTTCATCGACAGATTCCTAGTGAGCAGATATTTCAAGTCCAGCTCCGGAACTCTTGTCGTCTACACAGGCCTGATAGGGCTTCCTGTCTTTCTGCTGATATTGCTTTTCAAGCCTGAAGTCATTGGCATTGATCCTGTCTCAGCGCTTCTTATAACTGTGAACAGTTTTCTCGTGATAGGGTACTTATTCCCGTATTACGCGTCCATCAAGATGACTGACGCGTCAGCGGTAGTTCCTCTGTTCCAGATGATCCCAGTGTTCAATTTCATCCTAGCGTTCTTAGTACTGAAAGAGACTCTCTCGCCAATGCAGATCGGAGCTGCAAGCCTGATAATCCTCGGCGCGTTAGGGATATCATTAAGTCTCAAGCGAAAAGTCAGGCTGAACAAGAAAGTTCTCGGACTAATGCTTATTGCGACATTGTTGATAAGCATAAATGCCACAGTGTTCAAGTACTTCGCTCTGGACCTTGATTTCTGGACAGTGAGCTTCTGGCAGTATCTCGGGTTCTTTGTGTTCGCTATGCTTTTGCTCGTATTCTCGGCGAAATTCAGACATGATTTCGTGGACTCATTCAGGAAGAATAAGAAAGCCATCATAAGCCTTAACGCCATCAATGAGACGATAAATCTGACTGCGACGATAATATTCACTTACGCAGCGCTGCAGGCGCCTCTCGCTCTTGTCTCAGCGATCAACGGCCTTGGCTCAGTGTTCGTGTTCCTGATAGGGATACTGCTCACATTGTTCCTGCCAAAGATGATCAAGGAAGACCTGAGCCTGAGGACCATCATCCAGAAGGCTATATTCATCATCCTTATCTTCATCGGAGGATATCTGCTGAATAGCACGTTCTGATGCGAACGCTTGTCCTTTATACAAAAACTATTAAAACCCCGCTTCTTTAACAAGGATATGAAAAAGAAAGTTATTATCTATCTCTTTATATTATTCATTGTTATTTTTATCCTGTTTACTCCAACATCCCGTTTCCTTTTTGGGTTTGCAGGGGAGCAGGCAAGACTAATACTGCGAAGCGAGAAGATCTCGACTGTGATTTCTGAAGGGCTTGCGAGTCCCAAAATCATCTCCCAGCTTCAGCTTGTTCCTGAAATCATGAGTTATGGGGACAATGCTGGATTCCCTGAGACAAAAGCCTATTCCAAATATACCAGCGTTGATCGAGAAGCCTTCTATCACACCCTTTCAGGATCCAAGAAGGACGCTTTCGAGGATTATACTTGGTGGTGGCCGATTATCGGTACTATACCTTACAAAGGATTTATTGACTCCAGTGCGGCAGTAAGCGAAGGTGAAAAGTTGCGACGCAAAGGGTATGACACTTATATCAGCAATTCAAGCGCCATGAGCACTTTTGGCATCCTTCCCGACCCGATTGTCCAGACCATGATCGACGAGAATGACTCCACAGTCCTGATAGAGACAATCTACCACGAGCGTACCCATCAGCTCTTCTTCAGGAAGAATGATGTCACCTTCAATGAGAACGCGGCGGTGCTAATCGGGAACATCGTTGCTCTTGACTTTGCCAGATCCAGATTTGGAGAGAATTCCTCAGAATTCAGAACTCTCATCAACAGGACTGAGGATCTCTTGCTATTCTCTGAATTCCTTGAAAGATTTTATCAAGAGCTGGATGGATTATACAAAAGCGATAAGACAAAGGAACAGAAACTTGCTGAACGTGAGATTATCTTCAGTAATAAACGCGATGAATTCAACACAATAAAGACGCAATTGCACGCTTCTTTCAAGAAGTTCAATGAGCGTGAGATAAATAACGCTTATATCTTGACACATTATAGGTATTATGGTAAATTCTCAGAATATTATAGAGTGCATGAGAGATTAGGCAGTAATCCCTCAGCAACACTTCAATTCTTCAATGCCACTGCCCAACAGAAAGAGGCGCCTGATTTGGTCATTGCAACATTCTTGGATTGATCTTAACATGCGCCAATAGCGCTTCAACTTAGACATTCTTTTTCCGTTAATTTTATAAACTTTAGACAGATTGCCCCTATAACCAGAAAAAAATAGGTGCCTCAATGACTGGATTCTTCGGGAATATAGAGAAGCTGACTCTCAGCAATAGATACTTCAGGCAGGTCCTGTTCACAGGCAAGCATGCGCAGCTTGTGTTGATGTCCCTTGAGCCCGGAGAAGAGATAGGCAATGAAGTGCATGAACATGTTGACCAATTCTTCAGGATAGAGAAAGGTTCTGCGAAATTCATACTCAATAATTCTGAGACCCATACTGCCAAAGAGGATGACGCAGTCATAGTCCCTGCAGGAACCTATCATAATGTGATCAATGAGTCGAAGACAGAGCGGCTGAAGCTCTACACAGTCTACTCTCCGCCCAATCATCCTCCGAAGACTGTCCACAAGACTAAAGCGGATGCTGACAGGGCAGAATCGGAAGAGCATGAAAGGCATTGATTGCCAGCATACTGAAATAGGATAGGTCAATTCTAAGTCTGATCATGGCCGGATTACGAATAATAGAAAACTATAGCTTCAACCCAGACCGCAGTCAAGATAACCTATTTATATCCCCCTCGCTTTCTGGTTCTAGACAGAAACCCTGTCGGAGGCAACAATGGAGAAATCAGACACACTCATCGGCATCGTGATCATCGGCCTAGTGGCAGTAGTGCTTATGCTGTCTTACGGCCAGATGCGGCAGGCTAAAGACACGATAACAGTGACTGGCTATGGCAAAGTGACTACCCAGCCTGACAAGGCGTCAGCTTCTATAATCGTGCAGACCTTGAAGTCTACAGCGCAAGAAGCGCAGGACGAGAATTCGCGCATCTCTACTTCAGTATTGAGCGCATTGAAAGCGGCAGGCATCAAGGAAAGCGATATCGAGACTGCGGGATACTACCTTTATCCTAAATATGAATGGAATCCTAAGCTTGAGAAGAACGAGATAGTCGGCTATGAGCTGAGAAACACCTTGAAGGTCGAGACTAAGGATACTTCAAATGTCGGCAAGTATCTTGACGCTGCTGTCAGCGCAGGAGCCAACAGTGTCGAGAGCGTGAACTTCGAGCTCAGTGATGAGAAACAGGTAGAGGTCAATGCTCAGGCGCTCGCGAAAGCTTCAGGGATGGCTGGCGACAAGGCGCAATCAATAGTGAAGACTTTGGATGTCAAGCTAGGAAAGCTTGTTACAGTCTCAGAGAGCAATGTCGGCTACTCACCGTATGTATATTACCCGAGAGCGGCAGCGCTTGGAATGGACGCGGCTAAGGAAGCGACAACTATCAGCCCTCAGGATATAGACGTCAGCGCGACCATCGGCCTTGTGTATGAGATACGGTGATAGGAGATTGATCTTTTTATTTTTTTATTATTCTTACGGAAATTATCGCATTATTTAAATACGGCAGCGGATTTATAGCCTTAAAAGAGCGTGATTGCGATGAAAATATTGCTTGCTGTAGGATTTCTGATAATGATATCACTATTCAGCGCCTGTACTGCTTATCAGGCTGCGCCTAGCGCTCCTACACCTGCTGCTACTCCTCCGTCTGCAACTCCAACAGCCGCCATCCAAAAAGAGGATACTTCCCCCATTGCGCAACCTGAAACTCCACCCGCTACCACAACCCCCTCTGTAACTCCTCCTGTCAATGTCATCGCTCCAGCGGAAAATCTCGCCATCAATAAAGAAGTAGACATCAGCGGCTTCGCGTTCAATCCTTCGACATTGACTATCACTAAAGGAACGACTGTCGCCTGGACAAATAAAGATTCTGCGCGGCATGATGTTGTCTCTGACACAAGAGCTTTTGTTTCAGAACGCCTCTCACAGGATGGCGCTTTTGAATACACTTTTGACACTTCCGGAACATACAGATATATCTGCAGCATTCATCCATCAATGAAAGGGACGATAATTGTCGAGTGAGGTGCGGTATGGCAAAGAGCTTTTACATATGCAAAGTCTGCGGCGACATCCATTACGGGATGAAATGGCCTGAGATCTGCCCTACCTGCCAGACGAAGAACGCTTATGAAGCCATAGAGAAGGACGCAGCAAAGAAGCAGATGGGTCTTTAATGGGACTGAGCGACAAAGAGTTGATGAAGGCACTTAAGATAGATAAGCAGACCTTAGATAGATTCAGACAGATACAGAAAGAGACTATAGTGGAAGCGAGACGGCTTGTCTCAAAGACAAATAAAAAGATAAGAGTTCTTGGCATCTCCGGCTCTGCGAGATCGAAAGAGGACATGGCGCAGGAGGATTCGAATTCTGAGATGCTGCTCTCTGCCTGCCTTGGACATTGCGAAAAGATAGGCGCTGCTGCAGAGATGATCAAGCTGCGCGATTATAAGATAGAGCACTGCAAGGCGTGCTACTCGACCACAAACACGCAATGCCACTTCTACTGCTCCTGCTATCCGAAAGGAACTCCCGCTGGCGATGACATGAGCAACGTGCTGTATGGCAAGATCATTGATGCGGACATCATCATCTTCGCGACACCAGTCAATAACTTCAAGATCTCTTCCCTGATGTCATTGTTCATCGACAGATGCATCAGCCTTGACGGCAGCCTCAAGCCCGCGAATCCTGACTTCACCAAGGACAGGGCGCTGAACATCAAGCACACGAAGTTTGTCCAGATGAATTCTGATAGAGAAGTTCCAGGCAGCGGCTTCCTGAGAAGGTTCGCGGGAAAAGTCGCCGGAATAATCGTCACAGGCCATGAAGAGGGCGCCGCGCTGGCAATCTCCTCATTGTACATGACATTAAGCCATTACGGGATGATATTCGCTCCCTGGAGCAATGTCTATGCAATGGCGACAGTGCAGAATCCGACTCATGAGGACAAAAAGTTCTTGAATGACAAGATTTATATCAATGAAGTGCGGGATCTCGCTGAAAACAGTGTCTCGATGGCAAAGCTCGTGAAGAGCAAAAATTGGAGGTATGACTACTCGTCAGATTGAAATGCTGGAGTCCATATCCTACTATCTCATATTCGGCAAGCCGCTCATCATGTACGGCGGAATACTGACTCTGCTGTCTCTTTTATTCACTGCGTCCATCTCTATCCTGAACAAGAAAGGCGTCCATATCATCCCTTTCGAATGGCATCCTAGGGTGGCCATCTTCACTATCTGCATCGCGGCGGTCCATGGGTTTCTCGGGATCATGCATTATCTGTGATAGTCTCTTATCTTTAGATTCTTCTCAGTGTGAGACTCATGTTCTTTTGGTCTTCAATTCTTAGTCACTCTCTAGTAGTCTATCACCACCATATTTATAAACCATGTATCAACCTTATGAGGATGACCCGATCGATCGCCTATGGCACAATCTCCAGAATATTGGAATATCGAACCTCGAGATATCATCTCAGCATATAGGCATCTTAGCGGTATTTTTGATGCGAGTCCGGCTTTCCATTACACCACGGTCATGCCTTCTGGAAGAAAAGTGCGTATTCTGGTGAAATGTGAGCACGTCAACAGCATGAAGACCTTTAAAATACGGGGTGCGGAGATAAAAGTGAGCAAAATCGCATCTAGCTTCCTTGGGCAGTATGAGAAGAGCAGACAGCTCGCTCTTGAAGGCGAGGTGCCGAACCCTTCCCATGTCTATTCTCTCTCTGAACTTGAACTAGTGACCGCATCTGCAGGAAATCATGCTCAGGGAGTCGCCCTTGCCGCGAGCAGGTGGGGGATCCCTGCAAAGATATTCATTCCTGTGGGAACGCCAGCTCCTAAGCTTGAAAGGCTTTTGCGTGTCGCTAACGCCGCGTCAGCGATGCAGATCAATATCGTCAACTCAGGAAATGCCTTTGATGAGACGCTTTCTCATTGTCTGCAATATTCTGAATCACCATCTGATTCATCAGCAAGAAAAAAGATCTTTGTCTCGCCCTATGACGATTCCGCAGTCATCGCGGGCCAAGGGACTGTCTTGGCAGAATATCTTCTCAGTTGTGTTCCTGGGATGTTCTCTCGAAATCTTCTTCGGATGCTCAATCCGGCTAATGCTGAATATCTGGAAGAACATATGCTCATTCCTGATGTAGTCATCGCAGGCCTTGGAGGGGGAGGGCTGACTTGCGGCATGGGCGCATTTGCCCAGCACATCAATTATCTTTTAGGATCTCATATGAGGGTCGTGGGCGTGCAGTCCGAGCATGCGGATTCCATGTTCCAGTCATTCCATAATGGCGGACTTCATCCAGGCTCTGATTCAGGAAAGACTATCGCGGACGGCATCGCAGTCAAGAACGCGTCTCTGCGCATGTATAGGACGGTGCAGCGATACGTAGACGATATTGTCCGGGTCAGTGATGAAGAGATCATGAGGGCAATCGGCGAGTTTCATTGGCATCCCTTGTTTCATAAGAAGTCTTGCCAGATTGGGGAATACATGGATCCGGAATGCCCTGAGCGGCGTATTCCTGGGAATAAGAATCATTTCACATTGCGCAGACCTCTTGATGTCATTGAAGGCGCCGCAGGGGCCGCGCTCGCGGGAATAGCGCATCTTGATTATGGGAAACTCGGGATCGACAAAGAGAATGTCACTGTTCTTGCCATCCTCAGCGGCGGAAACATCGGCAATGAGCTGATGCAAAGGATTGTCTCAGAGTATCAGCCAGAAGTCAGGGCATGGCACTAGTCACTTATCATTCTTTTGGACAATAACATGATGTTCTTTTTTGCCACTACCTATACTTCTACTTATGGTACTTCTCCCCTTTCAGTATCGTGAAAGCGCGGTAGACCTGCTCTGAGAGCAGCGCTCGCGCCATCTCATGCGTGAAAGTCATGCGCGAGAGCGAGAGCACAAGATTTGCTTTCTTCTTCACTTCCTCGCTCAGACCGTAAGGGCCGCCGATAAGGAATGCCGCGTCCTTGTTCAGCCTGCCTAGCGCGGCGGCAAGCTCTCCTGAAGAATAATTCTTCCCTTCCTCTGAGAGCGCGATGATGAATATGCTGCCATTCTTAGTCTCGCATTTCTCGAGCAAGCGCCTGCCTTCTTCCGCGGGATTGGAGTCCTTGACTTCAACAATATCCAGAGAGCAATAATGCTTCAGCCTTCCGGCGTAATCATCTATCAGCTCTTTAGCCGCGCTGTTCTTTACCTTGCCCACAGCAGCTATGCGGATCCTCATAAGAACAGATCAATATTCAGCATTATTTAAAGCATTTGTAAGAACTGAATAAATAGTTCTGAGAAAATACTGGCAGAAGAAATCACGCCTCAATCTGCTGCTCTTGGATTTCTGATTCTTCTACTGCTCCCTCTGCCGCCACTTCCTCAACAGCTGCCTGCGGCGCTATCTGCTGCGGCTCGAGAGTCCCTTTCTCGCGCTGGAGCATCCTTATCTCGCAGATCTTGAGAGGGTAGATCTTCTGCACTGCCTCTCTCATCTCGCGCTGGAATTTTCCGTAAGCGACATTTCCTAACAAATCCTCGTAAGACATCTGCGCCGCAACTGACTTTGAGAATTCTTCCGCGCGCTTGCGCAATGCTGTCTCGACGGAATGGTTCGCCATCCCTGTAGTGACCATCAAAGGCTTCAATCGCACTGGAACTTTGTCTTTTGTAGCGACAATGAATGAGTCATCGATGCGTTTCTTTCCGGCTCTGATCATCCTTCTTATGGTAGAAGGGATCATCGCGATGTTCTTGACGACACAGTACGCCATCTCTCCCTGGACTTTCTCGACTTGGAATACGACGTTGAAATTCTGCCTCTTGATGTCTCTGACAAGGTTCATCATGTTGACCGCTATAGTCCTTCCGACAATGGCTTCAGGCTCTGCTGAAGGGCTCTCTCCTAGAACTTGCTCATTGAACAGCCTTGGCGCAACTAATTTATACCATCGCTTACGCTTCCAGACGTCAATGAGCTTTCCGCTCTTGACCGCTTTAGCCTTCTGAGGCGTTGTTGCCATAATGTTGCTGAACAAGGGGGGTATTTATAAGGTTTTTGGTTTATGAAGAGGTGGAAATAGGGGGTAGAGATGACTGAAAGAACATTTATATACAAATTCCAAGCAGAACTGGCTCTTGATGCGCTCACACATCAAGGTTCTTCACGAGCAGAGCGTTCTCCTCGATGAATTTTCTGCGCGGCTCTACCTCATCTCCCATGAGTATCGAGAATATCCTGTCAGCCTCGACAGCGTCCTCGACAGCGACCTTGAGCAATGTCCTGTTCTCAGGATCCATAGTCGTCTCCCATAGCTGGCTGGGATTCATCTCTCCTAATCCTTTATAACGCTGGATATTGACTTTATCATTCCCTATCTCACGCAAAATCTTCTCTTTCTCAGAGTCAGAATAAGCGTACCTGACAAGCTTCCCTTTCACAATCTTATAGAGCGGCGGCTGCGCAATGTAGATGAATCCTGAATCTATCAGCCCTTTCATGTACCTGTAGAAGAACGTGAGCAGCAATGTGCGGATGTGCGCTCCATCGACATCGGCATCTGTCATGATTATTATCTTGTGATATCTTGATTTCGCTGCGTTGAATTCTTCCCCTATGCCTGTACCTATAGCCGTTATCAGAGTGACGATCTCATTGTTCGCGAATACCTTGTTCAGGCGCGCTTTCTCGACGTTAAGGATCTTGCCTCTCAAAGGCAGTATCGCCTGGAATTTCCTGTCACGGCCTTGTTTCGCGCTTCCGCCAGCGCTGTCTCCCTCGACAAGATAGACTTCGCACTGCGCTGGATCCCTGTTGGAGCAGTCAGCGAGCTTTCCCGGAAGATTGGAACCTTCAAGAGCGGTCTTCCTTCTCGTCATATCTCTCGCCTTGTGCGCCGCCTCTCTGGCTTCCGCAGCATTGACAGCTTTCTCTATTATCACGCGAGCCACTGCTGGATTCTCCTGCAAGAAAGTGTCCAGTTCAGATGACATTATCGAATCGACAAGCCCTTTGACTTCAGAATTGCCTAGCTTGCTCTTGGTCTGTCCCTCGAACTGTGGCTCAGGGATCTTGATTGAGATGACTACAGCGAGGCCTTCACGGACATCTTCGCTTGTCACCTTCACATCATCTTTCAAAAGGCCTTTCTCTTCAGCGTACTTATTGAGCGAGCGCGTGAGAGCTGTGCGGAATCCTGAGACATGCGTCCCTCCTTCGCGCGTGTTTATCGTGTTCGCGAATGAGTAAAGATTCTCCTGATAGCCTTCATTGTACGCAAGGGCAATCTCGACTTGGATGTTGGCTTTCTCTTTCTTGACAGTGATCGTCTTGTGCAGCTGCTTCTTGTTCTGGTTGATGAATTCGACAAAAGAGCTTATCCCTCCGTCATACTGGAAGATATGCTCTTTCCCGGAACGCTCATCTTTTATCGCTATGTGCAGCCCATTGTTGAGGAACGCGAGTTCGCGAAGGCGCGCTGAGAGCGTATCAAAATGGAACTCTGTGGTCTCGAAGATCTCCTTGTCAGGCCAGAATGTGACGTCAGTGCCTGTCTCATTGGTCGAGCCTATGATCGCGAGCTTATTCAGCGGCTCTCCGAACTTGTAAGTCTGCTCATGGATCTTCCCATTGCGTTTGACCTTCACATGGACTTTAGTCGAGAGAGCGTTGACTACTGATATACCTACACCGTGCAATCCTCCAGAGACTTTGTAGGTGTTACGGTCGAATTTGCCGCCAGCGTGCAGTTTAGTCATTACGACTTCAAGAGCTGTCATGTCAAACTGAGGATGCTTCTCGACAGGGATCCCTCTTCCATTGTCAGCAACGGTCACTGATCCGTCAGTGTTGATGAACACCATGATCTTTGTGCAGTAGCCGGCCATGGCTTCATCTATGGAATTATCAACGACTTCATAGACAAGATGATGCAGGCCGTCAATGCCTGTAGTTCCTATGTACATTCCAGGCCGTTTCCTCACTGCTTCTATCCCACCAAGCACTTGGATAGAGCTCGCTCCGTAATCTCCGCGCTTATCGGATTTTACTGGCTCGTCTTTAGAAGATTCTTCAGGGGAAGATTCCTGCGGTTGAGAATCTGCCCGAGGGACAGCAGCTTCAGAGTTCGTTTCAGATGCGACTTCTGCAGTGGCTTCAGCTGCGGTTTCCGCAGCCTCTTCCGGAAGCGATTGCCCCGTTTCAGGAACATCAGTATTCTGTGTTGTTTCTTCCATGGTGTCTTCAGAATATTTTATTGGTTCTGCCCCGTTTTTATGGTCTGATCATCTGAATATTTATTGAAATAAATCCCAAAAGCCATCTTTCGTCTTCCGTCGGAGAAACGCGCTGATAGCCTCTGGATTCACAGCTCTCAGAAGCCTTTATTTGTTTATAAATCTTGTGATTGCGAACAAGGTTTATACGGCTTATAACCCAATAATTCAGTGCTTATACGCAGTCTGCAAAAATCAGACAGGATTAATTTGGTGTAATAAATCCTTTCCGCAAACCCTAATATATTCTCCATCAATAAGTAGTCAATCTCCAAAAGCTTTATATATAGGTTATCTGATTCGGACAAGAATGAGCAAACAACGCCATCTGGCACCTGATAAATATACGCTTGGACCGAATGTCTTCTCAGGACACATCAATCCTACACCAACCCTCCCAGGAGAGGTGCTTAAGAAAAGGTGGGAATCGCTGATTAATTCTGCAAAGATATCAGTAGGTCCAGAAAGGATATTATCTCCTGAAAAGACGCTTATCGCCATGCAAGAAACAATGCGCAGAGCTCCTGAGACTATCGAGATCAAAGGAATCACGCATAGTGGACATCTTGATGTAGATGCGCTCAAATTTGAATACAGACCAGAAAATAGTTTTCAGAATAATGTGAGCAGGTTTCTCACATTCAAACAAGCGAGAGCCATAGGAGAAGACATCCTAAGCATAATGTCTTTGTTTTCCGAATGCGAAAATCCGGAAGAAAAACAGCTAGCTCTCCAGTATAAAAAGCATGCACAGATCGTTTATTTATTGCAGCATACAAAGACCTTCATCGCGTATTCAGGCAGAAGAGCTATAGGGGTATTCTCACTAAATACTAAAAACGCTAAAGTGATAACAGCAATGCTTCCCAGCGACGCATACAAGAATGCTCCTAAAGGAATAGCGTACTTGGCTGCTTTGGCAATCAAACCTTCTGAGCAGGAGACAGGAATGATGACAACTATATGCCAAAAGATTGAAGATATCCTGGCTCAAGAAGGCAAAAATACCATAAGGCTAAAGATCTCAGAACGCATAGCATCATTATTGGAGAGTAATGGTTATAAAAAACTAGGTTACGACGCTAAAGAGATAGAGAAGCAAATTCTCGAAAAAAGAATTTAATTGCCAATAAAGCGAATGATAGCCTGACTATCACAGCTTCTTGAACAAACCAAGCGCCCTGTCGCCAAGAGAGATCAGAAAATTCGCCAATTGCGGTCCGCGCTCTCTCCTGAACAGCACAATATAGGCAGCAGAGAAGAACTCTTTAGGATCAAGACCCTCTCTCTTGCAGATCTCATAGAACTGGTTATGCAGCTCTTTCTCTCCCCATTCCTTCTCTTCAACAATCTCTGCAACCCTCTTCAGCGCTCTGCGCTGCTTATCGCTGAGCCCGCTCTTTATTTCCGCGGGGACTTCTGACTGCAGGACTAGACGCGATTCTTCAGGAACGTGATCCTTCAGCCAGGCGGAAGCCTTGCCAAGCCTGTCGAATATCTCTTTCTTCTTCTCTTCCTCCCACTGCCCTGTCTTCTCCAAAGAATGGATGATGTCCTCTTCTTTCTCGAAGAACTGCGAGACCATGACTGCGTGAGAGAAACTTAATTTCAATGGTGGCCGCACATGTTCTCCGTGAGACATCTCGAAAAGCCTGCGCTCATGCTCTTCCTTCTTCACATCCTCTCCCTGAAGATCTTCCTCTTTCCAGTACTGCGAGAGCATGCGGTCATATTCATCATATAAGCGAGGGATATCCGCCCAGGAGAAACTGCGAGTCTTCATAAGGCGCTTGTTATAGAACACTCTCAGCAGTTCAGGAGAGGCTACAGCAAGCCAATCCTTGGGATATACCACATTGCCGACAGAAGCTGACATCTTCTTGTTGTCGATCATGAGATGCTCATAGAAGATCGGGACAGGATGGGGATAGTCAAGCACAGTCTCAGCGATCTCTGAATTCACCCAGAAAGCGCTGTTCGGCACCTGATACTCTTTGCCTGCGCCTTCAGAGCAGATCTTCCAATACGCCCATTGCGCAGCCCATTCTGACTTCCACATTAGCTTGCCCTCTCCTTTAAGCGGGTCATTGATCCCTTTATGACCGCATCCTTTAGCTGTCGTTGTCTCGAAATTATAATCAGAGCAGACATAATGCACTTTCCCCTCCTCAAAAGAGGTTATCTTCGGAGTCGCTATCTTGCCGCACTTCCCGCATATCGGAGTCCAGGGACTCCACCCTTCAGGCAATGGAGTGTCACGGTATTTCATCAATACTGTTTTTATAGCGTCGACATTCTCAATGATCCTTTTTATGAAAGGCCTGAAAGTCCCTTTCTTGTACTCTTCACGCATAGAGAAAGTCTCCATGTCCTCATCGACGAACTGGTGTATGACTTTGAGATACTCTTCCCTGTGATGCTCAGCATAGCTCTTATGGCACCCGTCAGGATCAGGGATGTCTGTCACAGGCATACCCAGATATTTCTCAAAATCCGCGGGTACGCCGGCAGGAACTTTCCTCAAAGGATCCATGTCTTCAGAGACCCAGATCAGCCTGGATTTCACTCCTGCGTCAAGCAGCGCCTTGTGCACTGAATGAGAACGGATAGTGTCGCTGAGCCTGCCGATGTGAAGCACTCCTGACAATGACGCTGAGGTTTTGACGACGTATTCATCAAACTTCTTTATCCTGTGATCATTATACCTATAGACATTCCTTGAGAGGATCTCATCAGCTATCTGGTCAGCCCAGTAGAGGGATTGCTCCTGCTTCTCCGCAGCATTTTTTGAATCCTGCTTTGCTGAATCCTTTGCCATGATTCAAGGGATGAAAGAGGTGTTTTTAAAGGTTAGCACAGGATGGGCGATATCCTGAATCTTTGAATGAAGACTTTTTTGTCGTTGCTTGAAGAGCAAGACTTAAAGCAGGATTGATTCCAGGAAACCTATAAGCAACGGCAAAAAAAGTGGAGGATTCAGGATAGAGCCCACAGGATATAGCGTTTTCATTGCACTGAGTTCTTCAAAGAAAGATAATATGGCTATAGAAACTAGAATCCTGAATAGTATTACCCTGCAAAACCGTTCAGGTCCTCAGGGTTGAGTTCCTGAAGGTCTTTCTTTAGCTGATCAAGATCCTGCTGTGAGACTTCAGCGTTTTCTGATGCTGGCTGCTGTGAAGCAGTGTCTTTGACTTCTTGCACCGCAGGCTGTGCGGAAGAAGGAGCGGAAGGCTGAGCGATTGGCTGGGAATCAGCGACTGCTGGCGCTGCGCTCGCTGGCTGTGATCTCGCTGACTGCCTAGCGTTCTGGCCGCAGCCGGTCAGCACAAGGCCAACGATCACAATGATGATTGATATTATTAAGAATTGTCCTTTATTCATATCCTTCACCTTCTTATTATCTTGCTATATGCCTGATTAAGGCTTGCCTGCGCATTGATCATGTTGATCTGCGCCGCCCTAAGATAAGTATTGGCTTCATTGAACTTGATGAAAGGCTTGCCAGGCAGAACTACCTGCTTATAAGTGTCTTCAGCATTGGCGATATTCCTTTCAGCGATGTCTATCTCTGATTTCGCGTTATCTAACAACGCGAGCGCGTCGCTGTTGTCTTTAGCAGCATTGCGCAGCCTGCCCTCGAATTCTGTGAGCTTATCAGAATAAGCGTTAGCAATATAAACCCATGTAGCTCCGGTATCTCTCGCGACGTCAACAAGCAGCTCTCCGTACTTGCCGATGAGTTTCAATGTCATAAGGCCTAAAGCCGCCTGATTGTTCACTTGCGCGACTTCGCTCTTTAATCCGCTGATCTTATCGATATTCTTCTGGACATCATCTTGTATCATGTTGCGCAAATCATCAGATATCTTGTCATTCTCCACTGCTTCAGCGTCTTTCCATTCCAGCCATGCCTCAGCTTCATCCAATGCGGAGTTAAGGACCTCTTTGCCTGTATCGACGACTGCCTGCCTGTTCTGCTCAGAATTATCTCCTGCGAGAGCGAGCTTCGCGTCCTGATGCTTCGCCTGCGCCTCTTTAGTCGCTTCCTTGAGATCGATCCAATTCTTCTGCGCGTCTGTTGATGCTGACGCGCTAACTGAGATTGCTTGCATAAGCAATATGATAAGTGATATTACGAATAATACTGATTGTTTCTTTGCCATATCACAACTCCGATTGCTCTTGTCCAAGAATTATTTAGATACTTATAAATGTTCTGGTTCTGATTTCAGAAATCCTTATTAACCCCCTTACTCATTCCTGAGTATCATGAGAGTTCCTGAACGCGCACATATCGAAGTATTGCTCGCGCTGGCGCAGCGCGGCATAGACAGAGAGATGAAGATATCCACCCCAAAGCTAGCGGCGCAGATAGGGATGAGCCAGCAGTCAGCTTCCAGAATTCTCAAAGAGATGGAGAAAGAAGGGATGGTCTCCAGACAAGTCACCTCTTCAGGCCAGACAATAAGATTCTCAAGAAAAGGCAAGGAGGCATTGCTGCGGCGCTATCATGCTCTCGCATCCATATTCGGAAGGAAGACTATCGCTTTCAAAGGAACGCTTATAAGCGGATTAGGGAGAGGGAAATACTTCATAGGACTGAAAGGGTACAGGAAGCAATTCATCGACAAGCTTGGGATCAATCCATTTCCCGGAACTCTCAACCTTAAGATTGATAAGAAGACAGGCAATGCGGTACGCGAGCTGAACAGCGTCATCATCGAGGGATTCAGCATAGGCAAGAAGACTTTCGGCGGGCTGAAATGCTGCAATGCGAAAGTCATCAAAGAGAGAGGCGCGTCGAGAGAGTATGTGCCTGCGGCGATAGTGATCCCTTACAGGACAGTGCATGAGCAGGACACTGTGGAGATAATATCAGATCACTGCCTGCGCGAAAGGCTCAGCCTGAAAGACGGGGATGAAGTGAGGGTTGTTGTGTGATATATTAATCATTGCCGGAAATCTTCCGGAATTTTATAGATTAGACTTATTAAGGAGAGTATTCTATTCTCATTATGGCTATGATGTTTTATCTTGATACCTCTATCTGGATTGATACATGCAACAACAGAAAGGGATTCAAGAACGAGCCTTTAGGAGATATGGGACTAAAGTTGCTAACAATGATTCTTGAACAGAAACATTCCCTTCTTATCACAGATATTGTCCTGAAAGAACTTAGGGTAATTTATTCTTTAGAACAAATTCAGAGTATGTTACTTCCATTTCAGCACGTGATAAAAAGAGGATTAGCCACTGAAAACCAGGTAAAAGAAGCAAAACTTATTGCGCTTACGCGATCAATACCGAAAGCAGATGCTCTTCATGCAATTATTGCAAGAGATAGCCATGCAATTCTTGTAACCCGAGATAATCATTTCAGGAAGCTGACAGATATATGCTCATTCCACAAACCAGAAGATATCATCTGAAACGTTTAGCTATTTCTTCAAATGCCTTTTCCTTCGCAACGTGAATTTCCTCATCAGTGATTTTCTTTTTAGATGCTCCCTTAAGATGGCATATCCTGAGATACGCTTCCTTCATCCTGGCTTCGTTCATGTTTTCCCTCAGAGCGTTCCTGATGAACTCTGTCCTGTTATGGAAGCCTCTCTCCTTGACAGTCTTATCCACTTCCTTGAGAAATCCTTTCTCAAGCTTCAATGTAATCATCTCTGTGACCATATAGCTAGAGTATATACGAGGACTATATAAACTTTTCGATGCAGAATACGAAATGGATATATCCTCTACGACTTAATACGCATCCAGCTCTCTCGTGATTTTGTCAATCTCTTTCTCCTTATCAGGGCCAATCCCGCAGCAGGTCTTTGTGCCAGGCTCAACGACAGTATGGCCAGCGTCAGTGATTACTGCAGTGATGAGACCAGCATCTTTAGCCATTTGATTATATTTGAGCATCTATTTCTCATCCTTCACTTCAAGCACGATCTTCTTCATGCCCTGCTGCCGCCAGGCGTCGACTTTCTTCTTGTCAGAACGGAACGCCGCCTCGACTGCCGCGTGCGCTGCCTGCGCTCCGAGCTTGCCTGCAGGAAGCTTGAGATCCTTGCGCACTAGAATTACCTGCTTATAATTGTCAACCATGACATCCAATCAGGCTCATTGATATAAATAGTTTGCTGTGTTGCATAATTCTTTGATGGCTTTCGCTATGCTTCGCCATATCTTTTGATTCGTTGGTATGCCCAGACTTTGCTTGCTGCTTCGTGTAGCAATCCTTGCTCACTTGTGGCGAGCAGTTGCTCGCCAAATATGC
>DATDYN010000028.1:0-21918 GCA_035289005.1 Candidatus Nanoarchaeia archaeon | reverse complement strand
CGTTTCCCTCTGAAGTCTTCAGGAAGTCTCGCGGCTAGCATGTACCGCGATAGCGGAGCCCCAGTCACATTTTATGCGGCAAGCCCCTGCAAGACTGACTACTCCATCACGCTTGCGCATTGCAGCGATGAAGTCATTGACAGCGAGCAATTGCTCGTATTCACAGGCTCTGATGGAAAGGTTTACAAGCAGCCTATGCGTGATCTGAAGCCAGAAGATGTCGAAGGCGGCAATTTAGGGACATATAGGAAATATTGGTGGGATAGTTACAATCCAGAAGAGAAAGGGAAGTTCATCAATGATGGAGTGAATCCTGGTGGTTCCTGGTTCGCTGGCACAGTATCAGCACTTTTCTCTGAGAGCGGCAGTGAAAAGATCAATGATTTCATCTATTCAGATCCTGACCTGCACAAGCTAGCGTTGAAATTCAAGTATGATGCTTATGGTGATTATGATATTTCTGCATTTTATTATCGCATTCTCGAAGTGTTTCCAGTATCAACCCCCACATCATATCCCGAAGAACCTTATTCTTCTTATGGGATGTGCAGAGAAGATTTTCTTACTATTACAGATGTAAACGTATTAGTTAAAAATATTCATGAACGGCAAATATTTATAGAACAGCAAGACGATATAATCGTTGGACAGGTATCTAACATCTTGAAATCAATAGGTGCTGATATCAGATCGAATTCTGTTATTTCTGGAAAGAATTCATGTTTCTCTGAATTTATTGATGGCTTGGTGGATTTCAGGGAGAAACATGTTCCTGGAGATATTGAACCTTTCTTTTTCAAATGTTCTGTTAACAGTCTTCCTGAATTATGGCTTCCTGGAGCGTATGCCCGCATGTTCCTTTACGCGCTCGATGGTTTTGCTAATGAGGATGAATGCGCTTCAACAATAATTCATTCTTATCCTAATAGCGATCTTTCTGATGATTATGATGGTTGGTTAAAGTTCCTTCGAGGTAAATATTTCGCCGCAAGCTGGAAATCAACTGATTCTTGGGATTCATGGCTTGACCAGCAGACAGAAGTATCTGTAAAGATGCGATCTCAAGGAGGCAATTTTGAGGATATCGCGAAGTACGACTTCTTCCTCAGCGGATTCATGGATTATGCTGCCAGGCAGGTAGCGCTGACAACGACAGAGATCCCTATTGAAAAAGTGAAGAATAAGGACGCTGTCGTAAAGATATTTTCTAGTAAGCTTGACATTTCCAATTCAGGCCCGACAGTAAGCGATAAAGGAATTACTGATATAACTCTGACTCCTCAGTGCATAACCGTTAACCCTTCGAGGGTTAATTATGCAGATTACAATTCCGGAAAGAATTATTGCTACGCTGATGTAAGCTTTAGTCTTCAGGCACTTGGGACAGTAGCGGATGTTGTCGGGATAGCTGGAGGTCTTGCTGTGACTGGGCTTTCAGGGGGTGCTGGAGCGCCTGCAGGATTGGTGATAACTGCTGGAGTCGCTGACGCCGCAAGCCTTGCAACCTCTTTGATAATAGAGAAATGCGGTGATTGGCCTGAGCATAATCCTAATATCGGCGCATGCTTTGATTGGATAACGTCAAGGAATAAATAGAAAGATGACGAATTCTCTCTTGCGATCTCTCACTTCGACGTCATCAAAGTGCTTGTCGGAGTCTCCTGCAGGTCTCCGACCCATATCCCGCCGTAATGGGTACTGTACCCGTCCTCAAACCTTTCGGGATCGTCATCGATGCTGTCCATGAATATGCCATTCTTGAATTCAGTGAATGCGAGATCTTTCTCTTTCTCGTAACTCCTCCCCCAGTATATCCTTGAAGGGATCTTCTCTTTCCAGTCATCATCCACGAAGATATACACTCGCGGCTTGCTGTCCTCGACAGCATGCACGATGTACCCTTCAGGCACTCCATCTCCTGGAGTCAGTTCTGAAGTGATGCGCATAAGCGTTTTTCCGCTCTCGTCCTTGAATTCCCTGAAGAATGACTGTCCTTTATACCATCCGTCGAAAGAGAACACTGTGCCTATGCTGTCGTACTGCTGGTTCTGAGCAGGATCGACATATGCCTCGCCCCCAGTTATTGAAGGGACGTTCACTTTCTCTTTGCCGTTCTCAGCGATGACCCAGGCATTCGCCTCTCGCTGCTTCAGCGCCATGAATATCCCGACGCCTGCAAGTATGACAAGCATTGCAAGGATGAATATTGTCGATGCGCGCATATCCTCTCAATAAAATAGCATTGTTTAAATATTTTCTTGTTAGGCGATTTTATCCACACATCGATCTTCTTCTATTTATCAGCTCTCTACTCAAAACATTTAAATAGCCGCACTGGCTTTCTGAGGTTATGGCGCATTCAAGAAAAGAGGTTTCTGGCAAGAGAGCTTCTTCCTCTGTTGATTTCATGACTTATGCGGGTATCGCCATAGTGGTGTTATTGGTGATCATACTGATATACAGCAGGACATCTCTTAAGAAGTCTGAAGATATCTCAAGGATATCTAACGCGATCGGCGGCAGGGCAGAGTTCTGCGCAGAATACCCTTTCCAGTGCGGCAGGTTTGATGAGATAAAGACATGCACTGATATCAAAGACGTTGTTGGAATCAATGGATTCAGCTGCGCCAACGCTGTTATGATATCCGGATGGGATGCAGCTAAGAAACGAGCAGGCTCTGCAGAAAAGAGCGCGAGAAGCTATACCTGTGTAGGGTATCTTGATTGCGCTGCAGGATCCTCCTGCTGCCGACCTCCAGCATTACCCTAAATTTATGATATCCACTTAAATCTTCATTCGCTTTAGGCATCTCCTTCAAGAGCTGATACAATGGACAAGCGCGGTTTTGAACTGATGACTGTGATAAAGTATATCATAGCGGCGATAGTCATCCTTCTGCTGCTCAAGATCTCTATCGGGGTAGTCAATGTCTTCCTGAAGAATCCTGACAGGCAGTCTCTTCAGAGCCTTGAGACGATGAACAATGAGATATTATTGTTAGTAGAAGATGTGAGTGACTCTGGCAATATCGCCAGCATAATTGTCCCTGTGCAGATCGCGAAACAGTTCACTGTCAGCGGCGGAGGCACGGACAATTCCAGGCTATGCATGTTCCACGAAGACAATCCTTCACAGCCCAAGAAATGCCTGATCAATGGCGCGACGATAATCCTTGGAGGGATAAAGGGTAAAGACGCGCTCATGAATGTCGATATGGCGGCAATAAATAAGGCTGGGAAAGTGGAGATAACTGTTTCTGAGCCAGCGCAGCAATGATCAGTCTTCTCTAGCGGCGTACTACGGCTCTGTCCTGAATCACTATTTTCTGCCGTTGCTTAGAAATTTGCCAGCATCAATTCTGCTTGAAGCATTGCTATTCAAGCAACGTCAAGAAAGTTTTCATTTATCGATTCAGGACATCGCCTTTCATGACGTAACCTTTTTAAACGCTCTGGCCTATTTATCAGTCATGCGGGTGCGCATAGGAAAAAGAGGGCAAGAAGCTGCAGACTTAGTGTCTGTCATTGTCGTCTTTATAGTTCTTTCAATATTCTTCCTCACAGCTTTCAGTTTTCTCAGCTCGACAAACACCTTGCGCCTTTTCCAGCTAGAATTCCTAACTACTGACAACGCTCTCATGCTTGACACTCTGAGCGCTGTCCCTGGAGACGCGATACTCACTTATCCTTTAAGCACGCAGGGGTTCGCATTAGACATAAACTCTGAAGGGACTTTCTCAGTGAATTACCTGACAGGTCCGTTCCCTAATTACGGCCTGTCCTCCTCTAAAGATTTCATCAGGGATCCTTCTCATTCTTTCCCGAGCAAGACGTTAATCCCTAAAACTGATGATTTCGTGAACCTGCTCCCTGAAGATTATATCATCCTCCAGTACCGCAAGACTGGCAGGGAGATAGATGTCGTTGATGTCTCTCCTAAATCTTTCACTGCTCAAAGGCCTCCTGCAGTATTGCAGCAGCAATGCCCTGCGGCAGACATGCGTGGAGCAAAGCCCCTTATAGCTATAGATACTGATTTCTCTCGCGGAGGGGATGATTCTCTTAAGCGCCTGTCAGAGATCATCAGAGCGAAATGCAGTGTAGCGATCCCTAAGCTTGACTGCAATGCCGATCCTTTCGCCGCTTCCTTGCGAATGACTCTAAGAGGGGGGGCGAGTTCCGGAATCCAGACAGCTACATCTTTCGGCGATGAGAGGAGCGTTAAAGCAGGCTGCCTGATCCGCAAAGAGTTCGAGAGCAAAGGATTGGATGTTGCGCAGCCAGTCTTTGATTCAGGCCTGGCAGCAAGCTCTTACATCAAGATCGATCTCGAGATAGATGATAAAGGGACAGACACAGCCGCTTTGAATGCCTTAGCCGACGCTATAGTCAAAGGCCTTTCAGAGCATTATTCAGCAGCTTTCGGAGGGGATTGAATGGAGAAAGAGATGATGCTCTGGATCTTCAGGCTTGTGCTGTTCGGAGTAGTCATAGGATTCATAGTGCTTCTGAGAATGCAATTCATCACGGTTATAACCTCTTCAGGAGGGATCGAGCACGCGGTATACCTGAAAAGAGCCATCTCGAAAGTATCTTTCGAGGACACAGCCATAAACCGCGCTTACGAAGGGATAGTCATTCCAGAGAAGATAACTGATGAGGATATCAATATAGGGGCATCAACCAAATCTTTAGGGATGATGATGCAGCTCAAGGATGAGACAGGAAGCATCATCGCAGGCCCTGCCTTCTGGAATAGGGATCAGTATGATCTGATAAATCCTCTAGTCCCTCTCAGCAATAACCGCAGGATAGAACAGAAAGAATATGTGTTGTTCCTGAAAGACAAAGAGCTGCATAAAGGGCTGCTTGAGATCCAGCTAGTCTACAGGGAGTGAAAGCGTTATGATGAAGATGCTCGGCTCGCGCAAAGGGGGAGAGGAGATAGTTACTGTCTTCCTCATAATCATCATAGCCATGCTGCTTGTCGGATTCTTCATGCTCCAGAGTCAGGCGAAGAAGCAGAAAGTGAATCTCGTGTTCGCAGGGATGCAGGAGAACAGGATGCTCCTGAATTATCTGCGCACGCCCATAACTGAGGATATTGAAGGCTATGAAGGCTACTCTTCGGGCAATATCGCTGAGCTTATCGCTTTCGCAGCGCAGTCAGGCAATCCTGCGGCAAAAGAGCTTGTCCGTAAGAATACTGAAGAGATCCTCTTCTTGAGGTACGGCCAAGGGGTATGTTGGAGACTCGCTGCAGGATCACTCTCTCTTGAGCATGCTTCTGGCTGCTCAAGTCTCAAGAGCAGCGTCATCATGAGGATGGATATCCCCCCTTTAAATGAGAAATCCTTGCAGGCGATGAATGTCCTGCTCAATGTCGGGTGAACTATGCTTTCAAGAATCTTTCATAACACTGCACTGAAGGGCAAGCGCGGAGTGGCGTTCGGCCCAATGTTCATCGTGATGGTTCTCGCGTTGATAGTCTCTGCGGGAATCTTCCTCGCTTATGACAGTCAGATAAACCAGGACAGCCTTAAAGGAGTCAGATTCATCAGTGATCTCCAGAAAGCATTGCTTGACGCTGACAGCTACACTCAGAAGTCATTGTTCTATCTTGATCAGTCAGTGATGCATTCCTCTTATGATTCTTTCATACGCCTCGCAGCTGCAGGAGGAGTCTCTCCTTCAGAGAGCGGAGGATGTGAATCGTTCTACAGCTACATTGTCTGGGAGGATCGCGGCGGAGCTAAGTGCCTCCCTTCAGATATCAACACGCTCGCGTACTCTTTCTCTCAGCTAGAGGATGAAGCGCTCTCGCAATATCTCTCCGCATATCCTAGCTCCCCTAAAGTCCCTTTCATAATCACCCTTTTCCGCGATGAGGACACAAGAAAAACTTCAGTGATAGGCATCCCTGTCGGCAGTTTCAGCACAACAGTCAAGAATGTGATCTCTCCACAGGTTAGAGATCAGATTTTAGGCACTGGGCAGCCTTCAGCGCAGACACAGCAATCCCAAGGGGCAAGCGCGCTTTCTAAAGGAAGATCGCGTTCAATCCCTGCTGATAGCTTAATAATCCATTACACTGCCGGAGCGAGCAGTCCTGAAGCGACAGCCAGAGATATGAACAATCGCGGAGTGAACGCTCATTACATCCTTGGAAGGGACGGCGCAGTATTCTCCTGGATCGATGAGTCACGCATAGCCGAGCATGCCGGATGCAATGATAAGACTTCGGCCTGCACACCCATGAACGCGAAATCAATCGGCATAGAGATAGTCAATCTCGGATTCAGCTGCGATTCAATAACTTCCTGCAAGGATTCAGACCAGTGTTTTAGGGCTCCTGCTCCTGGCAATCCAAGAACGCAGATATGCTGGCAGAGCTATACTTCCCAGCAGACGGACTCTCTCTCAGGATTAGTCGCAGAAATAATGGAGAGGAATCCAGGAATCCCATTCGATAGAGAGCACATACTCGGCCATGAGCAGACAAGCGAGGACAAATCAGACCCTGGGCCTGCTTTTGATTGGGAAGCGTTCATGAGATCAGTGGCGGAGAAGACCGGCAAGCCTTATCCTCCTGAATATCTCGCGATAGCCGCAGGCAGCGCTCCTGCGGGAAGTGAATGATGGATGATAAGATGAGATTCAAACATGTCGAAGCCGGAATAGTGATCGCGCTCGCCTTATTCATCGGAGTGTTATCGCTCACTGATACCTTCTCAGGAATCTTTGGATCTAAGAGTTCAGGCAATGCTTTCTTGGGCGAGAGCATAACTGGGTTTGTGGTTTCCGATACTGCCGCAGATCCCGGAATCCCTGACGCTTTAATGCAGAAAGTGAACTTTCACGACGATCAGATAAGCATCTACAGTGATAAATACCAAGTGCCTCCAGAGCTGATAAAAGCGGTGATGACTCAGGAATCGGGGGGTGATCCTGACGCGGTATCTGAATGCGGCTCCGCAGGACTGATGCAGTTCACGTACAATACCGCTAAAGGGGATGAATTCAAAGGTATTTTCGGCAATGATCTGACATCATGCGACTGCGTCCAAAACAAGAGATGCGTGTGTGATGTCCAAGCGCCCGTTTGCGATAAAGCCAATGACGCAAGATTCGATCCAGGAAAAAGCATAGAGGCAGGAGCGGCTTACCTCTCAAATCTTTTAAGGCAGAATAAGGGAAACATCCCGCTCGCTCTTGTCGCTTACAATGCAGGGCCTGCAGTCTCTCAGCATATTTCGGATAATATCAACGGTCAGGAAATAACTATCTCTCTTGTTCTCGCATTGCTCCCTTCAGCCATAAATTCTGTCAAGCAGTACAATGATCTTGGCAGTGAGTTCACCGCAAATAAGATTGTCGAGACAGGCAATTACATCATAAAGGTCTCAGGTTATTACACTTCCTGGGGCGGTAAGAACACAATAGCTATCCCTTCAGATAGAAGCGGAATAGTTCCGCAGCAGGAGAACGCGAACGCGTTCATGACCCGCATCCCTGAGATAGGGACATATTCTGTAAATCCTTCATTCTCAGTGCCTATCGATTATGACATCAATGATTATTTCACGATCAAAGGACAAGTTCTTGGCAAAGGGACAGATAAGGGCTTGATAGATCTTGTCGGAGAGTGCAAAAGCGGCAAGCCGATAGATGAGTGCCTTGCGGAAGCGGCGAAAGAGATAAATCTCAGGAAAGAGATGGCCGATGCAGGCTTGAAGATATATGACGGCCCTTGCGATGAGCGGGAGAATGTCTGGGGCGATATGGCTGAAGGGATAGGAGAATGCATTTCTTCATCAGCGAAGAGCTCTTCACAGCAGGACTGCGCCTGCCCGTTCACTGTCAGGCATTCAATCCTCGCGGCGAATCCTGAAGAAGTCTCTGTAGCGCTGAAGAAAGAGCTCGGCACAACATTCGTCTCTCTCGAGACTAATTCTTTGACACTGAATTATGCCCTTGATGCTGAAGTCTCTGATAAAGAATTCACGTTCTCAGAACCTGAATCAAGATTGTTCCTGCTGCGCAGATCCAGCGCAATCCCTGAAGTCTCTGCTGAAGATGGCGGATTGTCGCACTGCCCCGCAGCACGCGACGCAGTCAAGGTCTGCGTGCGTTCTTCAAAGAAGTTTTCAGTGTTCGATGAGCAGTCCCAGAAGACAGTCCTTAAGCCTGTAGATTACAAGTTCGCAATGCGGTTCGGAGACAGGATCCCTCCGCCGCCGATCACAGGGATAATCGCTGTCGATCGTCCTATGGCTGAGAAAGATTTCATAGCGCAATGGCAGGCCTCTCCTGACAATGACCTCTCTGGCTATGATATTATCACGAGCCCTTCCTCAAAAGCGTTATTCAGCTCAAGCATCGACACTTTCTCGCTAAAGAAAGAGGCTTCTGTGACGCATTATTCCCTCGACTCAGCGAAATCCAATATTGAGCAGCTTTCTGCAATGCCTGACTTCTCAAGATGTAATTTCGACAGTGCAGCAAAGACTTGCGCGTATTTATTCCTTGATCTCCCAGATCTTAGCCCGATAATCCTGCAATCTGGAGTTCTTTACGAAGTCAAGGGAGCAGCGCAAAGCAATTATTTCTCGATCATCACCTCAGCAGGCAATGAGAAGACAGACGTCTCAGTCACAGCTATCGACCTTAAAGGCAATGAGATAAATAACATTGATCCTGAGCAGAAACTCTCTGTATCCAGCGTTGACGTGAAGGACGACCTTCCTCCAGGCATGATACTTGGCTTATCAGTCGCTCCTCTTGACGATTCTGCAAGCCAGCTGCAGATCTCCTTTGTCCAGCCTGTCACGAACATTGATGGCACTCCAATGGCTGACCTCGCAGGATTCCAGCTTTACACTTCACAGAGCCAGTTCTCAAGCGTGAGTGCGGCAGCAAAAGCGAACAGCTTCACAACATCCATATGCTCTGGCTTCAGTTGCTCGTTCATAATCCAGAACCCTGGAGCGCAATTCTACGCTGTCACAGCTCTTGATTCAGGCGGCAATGAGTGGAATATTGCAGAATCAATGCCGCCGCAGTCAGGCGGGCAGTGATCATATCTCCTTATCAATCAATGATGATAGAAAGCGAGAGCAATTCTTTCTCTAATTGAAGTTGATCGGTATATTTGATTGAGGTAAATCCTATCTTCTTCCCTATGGCGATGCGAGAATCAAGATCATCTATATAAACGCATTCAGAAGGTTTATACTTTTCAAGAATCGCATCAAAGAACTCTGGATTCGTCTTTCTTAAGCCAATATCGCAAGAGAATAAGACCATTCTTAACTCTTTAAGAATTTCTTTCTCTTTTAAGAACTCTACAGCTTCTTTATAGTTATCAGATGCGATTATGCAATCATAAGCGTCGCTAAGCTTATGGATAAGTTGCAACATGCTTTCATCAACATCAAAAGATGCCCTGAACAGCTTTGCCAATAACTGGTAATCAGGTTCTATTCCTATAAGTTCTGAGAATCTTTCAAAAAATTGTCTCTGGCTTTCCTTGCCCATTACGTAATCATCGTATTGTTTACGATATACAGTCAAGAGATGGTCTGATTGCAGGCCGTAATGCTGTGCGACTTTCTCGCAGAATGCGCCGCCAATGCTTCCTTTCAGAATCACGCCGCCCACATCAAATATGATTGCTCTGAACATTCTTTAGAAAAGAGCTTCTGCATTTATTAATATGATTATTCTTTGGCGCTGTCCTGAATCTCTATCTTTTGCCGTCGCTTCAGTATGCTGAGTTCTTCAACTGCTAAGTAACTGGATTTAGCGCAACGTCAAAATAAGTCTTCATTCACAACGAGAATCGCTTGTGATTCTCTGGATTGATTGTCGACACTTGCGTCGATTATCAATAGAGTCAGGGCATCGCCTATTCTCGACTATACAAAACTATATAAACCTTCTTTGTCGCTGAAGGATAATTCCGTCGGGATAATCTATCCTGCTGGAGATGCCAATAAATTAGTCTATGCAAAGAATTAGTATATATAAAATAATCCGTGGTGGTTGAATGATCAAAGTCCCTCTTCCTGACGTTCTTGAGAAGATCAAGAAGGAAGGGGGGCTCTCTGATGAGGAGCTTGAGGGGAGGATCAAGAAGAAGATAGAGCAGCTCTCAGGGCTCATCTCTCGCGAAGGAGCAGCGCATATCATCTGCAATGAGTTAGGGATAAAGCTTTTCGACCAGATCTCCGGAAAGCTCAAGATCGGCAGCATTCTCACAGGTATGCGCGATGTCGAAGTCGTAGGCAGGGCTCAGCAGGTCTTTGAGGTCAAGGAATTCAAGACCGAGAGCCGCAGCGGCAAGGTAGGATCGCTCATTCTCGCTGATGACAGCGGAACTATACGATTAGTGCTTTGGGGCTCGCAGGCTGACAAGCTTCCGGGAATCACTGCCGGAGCTGCGCTCAAGATAAAGAGCGGCTATGCCAAGGAGAACAATGGCAGGAAAGAGCTGCATCTCGGAGACAGGGGAGAGCTCACTCTCAATCCTGAAGGCGAAGACATCCCTGAGCTCAAGCAGAAAGCGCAATCTCGCAAAGACATCAAGGCATTGCAGGACGGAGAGGAGAACGTCGAGCTTTTAGGCACTATCGTGCAGATATATGATTTAAGGTTCTTCTCAGTCTGCCCTCAATGCGGCAAGAAGGCATTGACAAGCCCTGAAGGAACTGTCTGCACAACGCATGGCAGCGTTGGGGAGGCGTTCTCTTCAGTATTGAACTTGATAATCGATGACGGCTCAAGCACTATACGGGCGGTGTTCTTCAGCAACCAGGTCGAGCATCTTCTTGGCAAGACCGCCTCGCAATTGCAGGATTACAGGATTTCCCCTTCGACTTTTGACAGCGTAAAGCATGACCTGCTCGGCAGGCAATTGAAAGTCGTGGGCAAGACAAGGAAGAACGCGATGTTCGACCGCCTAGAATTCATGGTTGGCAAGGTATTCCCTAATCCTGACCCTGCTGAAGAGCTCGCGAGGATAGAAGCGGAAGCTGTCAAGGCGTGATAAATCCTTATTATATTCTATGTTTTTGTATGAAAATAATCTAGTTTATGTATTTTGATATAGATTGTTTGCGGTAATGTCGTTGTGTCTAATTCATTCAGATTTTCCTCCCCATCGACAGAGTCAGGGGGGAGGAAAATCTTAATAGGCAGTAATCTATGTCTGCTATTGATAGCTAAGTTTCTTATTAGACGCTATTCATACATTCTATGCATATTCTTCTCAAGAAATCATTTCTATCTTCTTTTTCTTCTTCATAGACAGAGGGTTTTCCTTCTTGCTGATTATCTTTTCGTCCTCACTCTCCCCATCATAAGCGTATCTTCCTGAACCATATCTCGCCATCATCATAAGGAATGCAGTCTTGAGAAGCACCGCGAGCAGCGCGCCTATAGCATTGCTCGTCATGTCAAGGGCGGTATCAGCGTACTCCCCGAAATCTCCAGCGCCATAGAAGAGTATGCCCTCGCCGCTCCCTAGCAGCGCGTACCCGAAATACTCTATTATCTCGTTGAAGGAGGATATCCCGAAAGAGAAGAAGAACACGATAAATCCGATAAATAGTTTGTGCTCTCTCCACCAGTCTTCCTTCTCCCCTTTCAGCCATCTGTGCATAATGAAGGCTATAGCGAATCCTGCCAGCACATGCATGATCATGTCGAACTCAAGCCATCCGAAGAACACCATCCCGTAGAATTTCATGTGATGGATGGCCAATGTCGCCGTTCCGATCAATACTCCAGCAAGCGAGAGCCTTATCTTTCTGTAGAATATGAGCGTGACCAAGAACAGCGCCGCAGTGAAATACCTGTCATATATCAGCTCTTTGTTGCCAGCGAAGAAAGTTATAGTTCCCCAAGTTATGAAAAGCACTGTCCCTAGCGCGAGTATTATCTTTCCTGCGCTGCCTTTCCAGTCGTCAGCCATCGCATCCCCGGATTCTGATACTCTCCTGATTCGCATGATGCTATCGATTTCCTCACCTTCCCTCTAAAAGCTAGGCTGCCATTTATATGGTTTTCTTTCTTTAAGTCTCTAGATAAGGCATCGCCATCTGACCCATAAAGTTTTAAACCATTCAGCATTTGATCCTCAAAAAAGGTGCTGCAAATGATGTTCAAGACCCATGTCGCGTTCGGGATACTCTTGGGCGTAGTCACTTATACAGTATTTGCTCCTACGCAGCCTTTCCTTTTCATGGCGCTAGTGCTGCTGGGATCTATGCTGCCTGACATAGACCATCCTAATTCAGTCATAGGGAAGAGAGTGAAGATAGTCTCTTTCCTGTTCGAGCACAGGGGTTTTTTCCATTCATTGTTCGCGCTAGTGCTGTTCGGAAGCATAGGCGTCCTCGCTTTTCCGGGCACTGGAGCAGCGCTTGGCATAGCTTTAGGATACTTCTCCCACCTGTTGATTGACAGCATAACCAAGGAAGGGATAATGCCTTTCCACCCTCTGATGCATTGGCGGATAAGAGGGATAGTCCGCACAGGGCATTCTCTGGAATACATTGTCATGCTTCTCATCCTTCTCGGGATAGGGGCGTCTTTGTTGAAGTGATCCTGTCAATAATCAAGATTAAACTCTTTCTCTACCACTAAGAAAGAGATAAATTTATAAAATATTGACTTTCTGCGAGTCTCATGAGAGTCTCTCAAGATATAGTTGACAGGGTATTGGAATTATATGTGCCAGGGTACAGATATCTGCAAGAGGTCGATATGGCCTCTCCTGCCTCTTCTGAAGCCAGAGGAAGGTTCATTATCGGTGAAACAGAATATCGCGAAAAGCTGAATCATCTTACTGATGCAGAAGCTCAGATGTGCCTTAACCAGATGTGCTATGCGTTCTTTTGGCAGGGCATCACTCAAAATAGATGGAAGGGGCTTGAAGGGTTAGCGTTCGCAGATTATCTTGATATAAGAAAAGAGAGAATGTATGTGAGAGAATCATATAAGAAGTTCTATCGCAAAATAGAGCCTGGCTTCTCTTTTTATGGATATATCAGTCTGAAAAAGGTCAGGAAGCAGAGAGATTCATATGTCGCAATAGTTGGGTTTGACTTTGATGAAGGCGCAACAAAAGGTCATCTCGAACTAGTCCTGACGCGTTGAGTGATCAAGCGCATATCTCTCTTCTGATAGTGTCTCTTTAGCGTAATTTCAGCTTGGTTTCTGAACCATTGATCTATTGCGGCACTGGACAGTGTTCATTCTTTCGACATAGCTCCAAACCCTGTTATTATGGGATTATGGCTTGTATATCCTTGCACTGGACACTGGACAGGCTGAAATGAGGTATTTAAGCAAGCCAGGACTTACATACCTTACTCCAGTCTCTGGGGCAGCTGAAAAGCGCGCCCAAAACAGGGACCTGAAACAAAAAGCGAAAGCAAGGAGGTGGATGCATGGCATCCCAACAGTACCAACAGACAAAGATGCAGGCTGCGCAAAGCGCGGAACTGCCAAACATGCCCGAGCGCAAATTCCGCGCCGGAGTAGTGAGCGCCACGATCTGGAAGAACGTGAGCAGCAAAGAAGGAAAAGAGGTAGAATACCGGACAATCTCTCTGAACCGGAGCTACAAGGACAAGAACGATGCATGGCAGCATACAGGTTCTTTAAGGCTTAACGACCTGCCTCGCGCAGTAGTCGTTCTCCAGCAGGCCTATGAGCATTTAGTGCTCAAAGGCCAGCACTTAGGGGAGGCAGAGCAATAGCTCTGCCCTCTCGATGCGCGCGCATGCATCACAGCGATGCAGAACAACAAACAATAAATACTTAGAGGTGCATTATGTCAAGAAAGAAAGATATCCAAGCGAGTGAAGAAGCGAAATTGTCAGAGGAGATCGCGGTCATGGCAGAAAATAACGAAAAGCCAGAAGTCTTGAATGACGAAGATAAAGTTATTGAGATCAAGATCCCCGCAAGCTCTATGAAGAACGCGGGCCTTGTAGACCTTCCAGGAGTCGGAGTGGCGACAGCGCAGAAGCTTAAAGACGCTGGATTTGCGGATTCAATATCTATCGCGGTCGCAAGCCCTGGCGAGATAGTCGAGGCCACAGGAATAACTGAGGTAGTGGCGCGCAAGATGATACAGGCAGCGCGGGACAGCCTCAGCATGGGTTTCGAATCAGGAGATGAGCTTCTCAAGAAGCGTGAGCGCGTGATAAGGCTTTCCACAGGATCAAAAAGTTTCGACACATTGCTTGGCGGTGGATTCGAGACCGGCAGTATTGTCGAATGTTTCGGGGAGTTCGGCAGCGGCAAGACCCAGATAGGGCACATACTCGCCGTAAGCTGCCAGAAGCAGGATCCTACTGCTGTGGCGGTATATATAGACACCGAGAACACTTTCCGCCCTGAGCGCATAAAGCAGTTAGCTCTAGCTTCAGGACTGGATCCTGATAAAGTCCTGGCTAATATCCGTGTAGCGCGAGCGTACAATTCAGACCATCAAATGCTGCTGACAGAGAAAGTCTCAGAACTTGTCACAGAGAAAGGCCTTAATGTGCGCTTAGTCGTTATTGACTCAGTGACCGCGCATTTCAGGGCAGAATTTGTGGGCAGAGGGACTCTCGCAGAGCGCCAGCAGAAACTGAACAAGCACATGCACACTCTGCTGAAGACCGCTGACAGCTACAATGTCTGCGTCTATGTGACCAATCAGGTGATGGCCAAGCCGGATGTCTTCTTCGGAGACCCGACACAGGCGGTAGGGGGCCATATTGTCGCGCACGCAAGCACATTCAGGATCTACCTGCGAAAGGGAAAGAAAGGGAGCAGGGTCGCGAAACTTATAGACTCCCCCCATCTCGCTGAAGGAGAATGCGCTTTCCACGTCGAGACTGACGGATTGAAAGATCTAGTATGAACCAAATATTATTTTTGTCTTATTTTTTATTTCTTGTCTATTATGTTGTTGTTTAATAACCTTCATTAGTTAAACAATTAAAAAGACGCTTTTATATTGTGAACTAAAGTAAGTTAGAAAGAGGAATTAACGCAATAAAAAGTAACATTTATAAACATATAACCTTATATGGGCTTATATGGGAAGAAAAACTTTTGCTTTAAGTCTTGATGAGAAAGTTTACGAGAAATATAAGAAGTATTGTGAAGAAAATGATATGGTTATTTCTAGAAAAGTTGAGACTCTTATAAGAAAGGAACTCGAAGAAAAGAGAAAGGGATAGGTTATCAATGACTTTTATTCAACTAACTAAGGAACAGGCAAAAGAGGAAGTTAAGAAATTAGTTGGTAAACATAGTTCTCAAATGATCGGGTTAATCGGGAAATCAGACAAAGAACTGGAGGAAGAATGCGGCTTTGACTTCTATCTAGAGACAATGCATGACTTCTTTTCTCACAAGAAGAATACAGACCCTATCCAGTTAATAAAGTCTTTCATGGAGTTTAATGCCGATACTAAGCTGAAAGTGGTCAGATTGTATGATGGCGTGATCCAAGAGATACATGATATGGATTTGATAGAGATAAGCAAGAATCTATTGCTGTTTGGGGAGGATAAAGGCCTATTCTATGATGGTTCTGACGACGAGTCCGCGATATGCTATGCTTTCTTATGTGACCATTACTTTGCTGAGATGCTGCCAGGGATCATATGTTTCTCTGGCAAGGAAGAATATGTGAAGGGTTTCGCAGATATCCTATCAAGAGAGGGCATTGAATATCATCCTCCTGAGAATATAGCTGATGTTGGGAAAGAGATGGCTGCAGCGCATAATAAACTTAGAAAACTCGGCAAGAATGAGCATTGCCATTGCGGTTCAGGGAAGAAATATAAGAAGTGTTGTCTTAACAGAGATGTCAAGACCACCGGAAAAGCAATGAAAGTTGATTCGCTCTGGGATGAAGGATCATTTATCGAATCAATGAGCCCGGAAGAGATCAAAGAAAAAGAAGAGACTATACGCCTCGGTCATGATGAAGATATGCGTTTCTCATGCAAACAGTGCAGCGCAAAAATCTCTGCGCATAACAAAGACTGGCACGCTGGAATGTGCGACACATGTTTCAATAAAGAATGGAAATAAAGACATTGAAGATGGATATTGATCAAGATGCTGCGGACTAAATCAGAAAAGATAGAGATAAATCCCGAAGTGATCAACTGGGCGATAAGCTCTTCAGGATGGGATAAGTCTGAACTAATCTCAAAACTGCATATCTCTGAACCCGTCTATGGCGACTGGTTGAAAGGGAACATCACTATCACTCAATTAGAGAATCTTGCTAATAAATTAAAAAGACCTTTGGCCATATTCCTTCTGCCAAAAGCGCCAGAGGAAAAGCCGAAGCCAAAAGATTATCGTATGCTTCCAGGAAAATATGGCAAATTTAACAAAAAAACCATTTTAGCGATAAGGAAAGCAAGATATCTACAAGGAATCATTCAAGAACTTGCCATAAATATCGAGAACGATTTGAAGCCAAAGATTATGATCTTAAAAATCACAGATGATCCTGAAGAGATAGCAGTTAAATATAGAGGGTTATTAGATTTCTCAGTAGAAAAGCAGACAACCGAGTTAAAAGATGCATACAAAGTCTATTCTTATCTTAGGGGGGCATTAGAGGATAAGAATATCTATTCATTCCAGATATCTATGCCTATAGAAGATGCAAGAGGTTTTGCATTATCTGATAAGGATCCAAAAGTGATTGTTGCAAACTCACAGGATGAGATTGAGGCCAGGATATTCACCTTGATGCATGAGTTTGGGCATGTATTGCTTGGCGAGACAGCAATTTCCTTATCAGAGTTTCAGACTCAGGATAAGATTGAGAGATGGTGCAATCAATTCGCTTCAAATTTCTTGCTTCCGAAAGAATTAGCGCAGTCAATATTCTCACAGAAGCAGGAATCATTTACAGAGACAAAGACATTAAACACTTTAAAACGCAAATACAAAGTAAGTAAAGCTATGCTTGTCTACAACATGTTTAATCTGAATCTCATCACTCAAACAATCTACAATTCAATCCTTGAGAGACCAACCCAAATTAAACCTGAAGGAAAGCAAAGAATAGTTGATCCAAGAACTCAAGACCAGAAATGTATCGCCGAATTAGGTCATAAACTGCCTTCTCTAGTGGCTGATAATATGGATAAAGGATTCATCACTTACAGCGACGCATTGAGTTATCTTTCAATTAAGACTAAATATCTTGAAAAAGTGATAAAAAGGACTTTCAAATGACATCAATAAAGAATTACTATGTGATTGATTCATGTTCGTTGATGGAATTGAATAGGAAGTATCCCATGGATATTTTTCCTCCTTTATGGCATAAGATTGAGTCATTAATATCTAAAGGGTTTTTAGTTTCTCCTAAGGAAGTCTTAAAGGAGATTGAAAGAGGAGACGATCATCTGAAAGAATGGGCTAGAAGACAGACAAATTTGTTTAAAGATTTAACCCCTAAGCAAATCCATATTGTTAAGGAGTTATTAGCTAAATACCCTAAATGGCTGAATGAGGACAGCATGGTTCCTATAGCGGATCCTTTTGTTATTGCACTGGCTATTGAGATGGAGACTGACGCTCAAGCAACATTAATCGAGACAATCAAGAAGAGAATAGTGGTCTCAGAAGAAAGAATGAGCGGTAAAAAGACTAAAGTCCCTTATGTGTGTCAAGAGTATGATATTGAATGTATATTCTTAATCGAGATGTTCAGAAAAGAAGGATGGGTATTCAACTGAGGGTTCACAAAAACCTTGTATTCTTTTTATGTCTTTTTGTTCTTAATCTATCTCTACTGTTGATTTTGTTGCCGCTGTGCTTGATCCTGGCTGATCGTCGTCTGTCCTGTCAGTGTTGTCTGCTGCTCTCTTGCTGCAGCAGTTGCAGTTGTTCCAATAGTCGTCTTTGGCATATTTCCGTCACTCTTTCCTTTCCCTTTCCTTCTGAATAAGAACGCCGCAAGTCCTGCATTGATCACTATCAGTGCGACAACTCCCCAAGCGAGCGCTTTATTGCTTGTCAATCCTATGTTTCCTCTGCCTATCACTGCGCCTGTCGCTCCTGCTCCCTCAATGGTTATCTTGTCAATCCCTACCTGCATCTTGTACAGTTGCTCGCGCACAATGCCTGCGTATTTCAGTATTATCTTGAGTGAATGCTCTCCAGGATTGGCGTCAGCAGTGTCCCAGTATCCTTGCAGCTGTCCTAAGCTTCCGGAGTCAATGCCTGTCTCAGCAGTCTTGAATTTCCCTTTCTCTTTCCCTTGATAGTCTGTGATCAGGAATTCAGCGCTCACTCCGTCAAGCCTGCTATTCCACTGGTTCTCAAGCCACATATCGAATTTCGCGATGCTTCCAAGAGAGAATTTGTCGACAGTTATTGAAGCGATGCTTATTGTGGGAGTTCCGGCAAAGAATTCTCTCTCGAAATCAAGGCTTTTTCCATCATAGCTTATCTTGATCTTCGCAAGATACTTGCCGCGCTGCAGTTCTTTATTTAGGTTAGCTGTCAGCTTCCCTTTCGCTCCTGAAGCCAGGCTTATAGCTGCGGTCTCTATCTCATCCGTCTTCTTTCCTGTGTACGCGTCGATAATCTCTATATCCGCTTTGATATCTTTCAGGTCATTCTTGCCTTTATTGTGCAATGGGAGTGTGAAGTCTGACGCTGCTTCAGTGCTGTCGACATCAGCTATGAAATCCGCATCAAGGTATTTGCCAGGATAAGGAACCATTATCCTTAATTGATGCATGACCTCTACAGTTGCTGTTATCTTGGCTGCATCCTCTCCTGTTGCTTGGTCCGCAGGCAGTTCTTTGATCATTATCTTTATCTCATTCGTTCCTGGAGTATTGATGTTTTTTGGAAGCGCGAGATCGAAAGAGTACCGTTTCGCACTCTCTCCAGCCTTGAATTCTATAATTGTTGGCTGCACATTCACGAATCCTTTCAATGATCCTTCAGAATAGACTAGCGCGCGCATGTCCTTATGCTCATTATTGATCATTGTGAGAGTTATCTGCTTATGAGTCTCAGGCTTGAAAGCCATCTCTGTCCTTCCAGGAGTCACTCCTAGAGAGAATGCTACTGGCAGGATGATTAATGAGGACAGCAGCATTGCTACTATTGTCGCGGCAAGCTTTGCCGCTGCGCCTCTCTGCGCGATGCTGCTTTCTCTCTCCCCATTACCCATCTTCTCTTTATCCTCCAAAATCTCTTTATTTTCATTCTAAATTTATTGCTCAACCTATCTGTTACTCATTTATGATCAGCCTGTGACTGCTCCAGTTATGACTATGTTAGTGAACTTGCTTCCCGGAGGTTCTGCAGCAGGAACTTTGATCCTGAAATCTATCTCTGCATTGTCTTTAGAATCTGTGAAGTTGAGCTGTGAGATCACTGTCTTGTTCAGGAGCAGCACATCTGTGACATTGCTCCAGTCAGTTATCGATCCTGGCCAGTTGAACGCATCCATCTCAGTGGTGCGGTTGTTCGCCTTGAACCTGAACGTCTCATTGTTCAGCCCGTAAGTCGTCCATAAGCTCTTGTTAGCGGCCATGCGGACAACATCAGCTTCAACATTTCCGTCATTCTGTATAACCAGCGGATTGGGAGAGCCTTCATAGCTTGTGTTGTACTCATTGTTGATTATCACATCTCCGAAATCCACAGTATTGTTCGTGAGCGTCATTATCAGCGCTGAAGCGACCGTGAAATTCCAGACATCAGACTCTGTCCCGTTCACTGTGCCGTCGCTCGCGTAGACATACCAAGTGTACATATTGTCCAGGCAAAGGTTCTGTGCAACAGTATAGTTCGTCGCGGCTATATTGCCTATGATGAATCCTGGACAGACCGTATTGCTTATGTTGAGAGTGTAATTAAGAGGGTCATTCTCCGTGTCTGTCGCGTTCCAGAAGAACGTCACAGTGCGGTTGAACACTGTAGCATTGCCATTGCTTGGTTCAGTGAGGTTCGGCTTTGAGGGGGCAGTGTTCGTGCTTATCGTTATCCCATTGCTGAGCTTTGACGTCCCGTTATAACCCCAGTAATCTATAGGGACTGCCATGCATGACCAGGTATCTCCAGTCATTGTGGCATCGAAATGCGTGGTATTGGTTATGTTCAGGTAGAGAAGAGAGATCTCGTTCTGAGAAAGGCTTCTGTTGTAGATCCTGACATTGTCTATAGTGCCATTGAACGCCCCTGTGAGCAGAGTGCCGTCGCTGTACTGGAACGCGCCTATCGTGAGATTATAGTCCTTCTCATTCACTGTTGTCGCTGCAGGAGTAGCTGCCTGGAAAGTCCCATTTAAATATAGTATCGCATCAGTCGTGTTCCATACCCCGACTAGATGGTACCATCGGTCATTTTCTATGAAAGGCCCTGCGGCGATAAGCCAAGCCGCGCCATTAGAGACCGCGAAAGCCGCCTGTCCAGGCACTCCAGGATAGAGATGGTTGAATATGAATAAAGCGTAAGCGCCTTTGCTTGCTGCAAGGTCAGGATTTCCTTTTATCATTATCGTGTTTATCCCTATGCTCTCCCCTGGAGTCCCATTGCCGTTCTTGTAAATCCACGCTTCAACTGAGAAAGGCGTTGTCGTGAAGTTGAAGCTTGCGCTGTCCTTTATAGAGATATAATCGTCAATTCCGTCGAACCTGTAAGCTCCGAAACCATCAGCTCCTCCAGTCTTGTTGAACACAGGTCCAGTGATATTTCCGTGATTGTCATTGCCGCTGAAATCATAAGTTCTATTGCCTTCATCAGGGGCGGTGAAAGGCAAGTTCAGCGCCATAGTTGAAGAGTCATTTATGTACCAGTTGTACAGCACAGTCATCGTGTCATTGTCCGCGTCTGTCAGTCCTGTCAGGTAAGCTGTGAGATTATCGCTTGCGGTGTTGCTCGTTGTCGAGGCATTCACAATTATGCTTGTGATCGTTGGCGTAGAATCATTCTTCGTGCTGTAGTTCGTGAAATGCCCCACAGTGAATGCTGCCATCCCTGTTATCGATTCGAATAAGAATCCTGAGCAGGGAGGCTCTCTGCAGGGAGTGAAAGGCGCGGTGTCATTGATGTTTATGATAGGTATCCCTCTTGTCAGCTTTGGAGGATTGGTGAATGTGATGTTCGCGCTGACGTTCAGGTCTGGCAGCGCTGTCGTGTTGATGAACGCGCTGTTGTTATTAATGCTGAAGTTTGAGGCTCCGCTGTAGAAGACTGTGTTATTGTTTATGTCAAAGAATGGGATGAACACGTTGCCGAAAGCGCTCTTGAATGTGGTGTCATACGCAGTCAGATTTGTTCCGTTGATCTTTTGTATCGTTGTACCATGGAATGTGTTGTTCGAGAGGTTAATGTTCCTGCTCTCTCCGCTTGTCATATCAAACATTATTTTCGAGGCATTCACGACATTTGAGCGGATTAAAGTGTTGTTAGAGGCCAGTATCCTTATTCCGAACTGGGTGTTGTTCTGGAGATTGTTTCCTTCAATTGTTCCGCTTGCAAGCCCTGACAGGATTATCCCTGTCGTGCTGTAGGTTACTGTGTTCATCGTGATGTTGTTGTTGCGTAGAGCCGTGCCTGTCATGTTTATTGCAGTCACAGAATTGTTGATATGGTTGCCATAAACGATATTGTCATGGGATGATATTGTCATTCCTGACGTTGATTGTGCGTCTATAGTATTATTTATTATTGTATTGTTATGTCCTCTCACAGTCATTCCTTGCTCGCCGCGAGTCATCGTGTTATTCGTGATATTGCTTGAATTGCTTACCACATCTATCACAGTATTAACCATTATATTGCTGTCGAAGACTCCAAAAGAGCCTCCGAATTCTACCCCTGCAGTGCCGTTAGTCATCGTGTTATTGAAGACAT
>DATDYN010000027.1:0-23261 GCA_035289005.1 Candidatus Nanoarchaeia archaeon | reverse complement strand
ATGATCTTCAGCAGCTAAAGGATCATCTGTCAGGGCGGCGATGTATATCTCAGGAAACTTGCCGTGATTTGATTCGTCTATTCCAAGAAAGTATTTCAAGGTCATGATATGCCTGCGTTGATGCCTATTCCTATGCATTGTGGCAGTCAGTGTTCTTAAATATGTGTTCGATCCTAAGTGCATATTGCGCTGGTATAATGGATAATGCTGATTATTTGCAGAAACGTATGCTTTTTAAACCTAAATAAATATTTTCAGCGCTAATCAGGGGTTGTAGTGGTAGCCCATGGTTTGCACCCTGATGGGTTGCCCGCAGGCAGGGATCAGTTGCGACTGACCCTGCAATAACGTTTATGCAGAAAGAATGATTCAGAGAATAACTTACATTCATCGGGGCTGTAGTGTAGTGGTAGCACATTAGGTTCGGGACCTATTAACCGGGGTTCAAATCCTCGCAGCCCCATTTCATTATTACTCTTTCATAGCCTTATTTACCCTTCTTTCCGTATTCCCTCCATTATATACTCTCAATTTCCCCCATTTTCCCTGTTTTTTTCACTATCCAGATAGCAGAAACATTAATAAGCATGGACCTTTTCTTGAGCTTATGCAAGGAAAGCGGGGGCAGAAACGTTTTGCGCTCAGAGCTAAGGCTGTGGTGTTAGCCTCTGATCATGCTGGTTTCGCCCTTAAAGAGGCCTTGAAGGGCTTCCTCGCAGGCAAGGGATTTAGCGTCGAGGACAGAGGGCCTAAGATTTATGATAAGGACGATGATTATCATGATTTCGTCATCCCTGCGGCACAAAGAGTGGCCAGTCTTGGGGCGAAAGGCATCTTTATAGGCAAAACAGGGCAGGGGGAAGCGTTTGCGGCCAATAAAGTCAAAGGGATAAGAGCGATAGTTTACTACTGCAATAATCATCAGATAATAAAGTTTTCAAGAGAGCATAACGACGCTAATGTGCTGTCGATAGGCGGAGAGTTCGTGACTGGCTCTGACGCGAAGCGCGCGGCATTGCTCTGGCTCACTTCAGGCTTCACAAAGGCGGAAAGGCACGTCCGCAGATTGAGGAAGATCGCGCGTTATGAAAGCAGACATTGAGAGGCATTAATCTGTATGAAACAAGTTATGCATAAAAGACGGAAAGGCAGACTCATGAAGAAGTCAAAGAAAAGATCAGCTAAAAGATCAAAGAAAACAGCAATAGTGAACAGGCTTGAGCCCTGCACTATCATCCCTTCAATCATAGGCGCGACTCCGGCAGAGGCCGCTGAGCGTTTCGCCGCGATCAGGAAGCATTCCAAGATTATCCAGCTCGACATAATGGATGGCAAGTTCGTCCCGCATCACTCTCTCGATTTTCCTTTATTGCTGCCTAAGAAGCACTCTTATGAAGCGCATCTCATGATGAACCGGCCTGAGCAGTGGATAAGGAAGAACGGCAGGAAAGTGGACACGATCATAATCCAGGTCGAGAGCTGCCCTTCGCAGACAATACTTTTCCGCGCGGTAGCGCTTATCAAGAGGATGCGCAAGAATCTTGGGGTTGCGTTGAATCCTGAAACTCCTTTAGGGAGGATAATCCCTATCCTTGACGATCTTGACCTTGTGCTTGTCATGACTGTCCATCCTGGAGCGTACTCTGGCGATTTCATGCCTAAGACCCTCAATAAAGTGAGAGCTTTGAGAAGATTGCGCCCATTCTTGGACATTGAAGTTGACGGAGGGATAACTCCGATGACTATCGGCGCCGCGGCTATCGCTGGAGCTAACAGGTTCGTCTCAGGCCATTATGTCATCTCTGCAAAGAATCCTAAATCTGCCATATCTTCGCTTTCTTACGCTGTGACCGAATCTCTCAGATGGCCGAAAAGGCCTCAGAAGACTCATCACTTGCAGAACGCTTCCTGGATGGAGTTTGAGAATCCCAGAGTCTGAGCCGCATCCTATCTTCATGAGCCTATTCAGCAATCATGATCTTACCAATCGTCTTGGAGAGGTTTTATGATCCAGAAGATCTCAACAGTCCGCGAACTCAAGCTTAAAGCAAATCTTTTACGTCAGGAAGTCATAAATATGCTTGCAGAGGCAGGTTCAGGACATTCTGCGGGCGCTCTCGGCATGGCGGACATATTCGCCGCGCTTTATTTCAATGTTCTCGAACATGACCCTTCAGCTCCTGAATGGAAAGGAAGAGACCGCCTTGTGCTCTCTAACGGCCATATCTGTCCGATAATGTACGCGGCGATGGCAGAGGCAGGATACTTCAAGAAAGAGGAGCTCATGACGTTACGGAAACTAGGTTCTCGACTGCAAGGCCATCCGCATAGGGAATCATTGCCAGGACTTGAGACCACTTCAGGGCCTTTAGGGTGCGGGATATCTCAGGCTTCAGGGATGGCTCTCGCTCTTAAAAGGGACGGGATGCCCAACAAAGTTTTCTGTTTAACGAGCGATGGAGAGCATGATGAGGGCAATACCTGGGAGAGTGTCCTGTTCGCGGCGAAATACCAGCTTGATAATCTTATCGTCATCCTTGACAGGAATTACATCCAGATAGACGGCAATACTGAGCAGATCATGCCTCTTGATTCTGTGGAGAAAAAATACCGCGCGTTCAATTGGAACGTCATGATGATAGATGGCAATGACATGGAACAGGTTGTTACCGCTCTCAGGAATGCGAGAGCTAATACTGGAAGGCCGCTCATGATAATCGCTAACACTGTCCCTGGCAAAGGGGTCTCATTCATGGAGCGCAATTACTTATGGCACGGCAAGCCGCCCACAGCTGCTGAGGCCAAGAAAGCATTGGAGGAATTGGATGACTGGAGAATCAAGATCGTCAAAGGCCTCGCTTGAAAGCCTTAAAGGGATAAACAAGAGCGCGAAGCTGAAGTTTAACCAGCCTGAGGTTCCTACAAGAGACGGTTACGGTGACGCATTGCTTGCTCTTGGAGCGGAGAACAAGAATATATTTGTCCTTTGCGCGGATCTTAGCGAGTCTACCCGCGTACTGAGATTCAAAGAGAGATTCCCTGAAAGATTCATAGAGGTCGGGGTCGCGGAACAGAATCTAGTCACTGTCGGCTCAGGCCTTGCCGCTATGGGGAAGATCCCGTTCGTGAGCAGCTACGCCATCTTCTGCCCAGGCAGGTGCTGGGAGCAGATAAGGACAACAATAGGATACAATAATAGGAATGTCAAGATCATCGGAGCACACGCAGGAATCTCTGTAGGTCCTGACGGCGCGACGCATCAGGCGCTTGAGGATATAGCCTTAATGAGATGCATGCCGAACATGATTGTTATTGTTCCGGCAGATTATCAGGAGACGATCAAGGCGACTAAAGCGATAGCGAAACATGATGGTCCTTCTTATATGAGATTCGCGCGCGACAAGACCCATCAATTCACGACAAAGCATTCTCCTTTCAGCATAGGAAAAGCGATAGTGCTTAAAGAGGGCAAAGACTTAGCTATCATGGGATGCGGGCCTGTGCTGTATGACTGTCTCGCCGCAGCATTGGCTCTCCAGAAGAAAGGGATTGACGCGATGGTCATCAACTGCCATACTGTCAAGCCTTTGGACAGGCAGGCGATAATCTCAGCCGCGAAGAATTGCGGAGCTGTGCTGACTGTCGAAGAGGCGCAGATAATCGGCGGATTAGGGAGCGCTGTCGCGGAATTGTTAGGAGAAGCGATGCCTGTCCCTCTGAAGCGCATAGGGGTCCGTGACCATTACGGAGAGAGCGGGCAGCCCGCAGAGCTGTTAAGCAAGTTCGGATTCAGCAAAGAGCACATTGTCAGCGCCGCTGAAGGGTTGATTGCGCGCATTGGAAGGAATGTTCCTGTTATTGTTGATAAAATCAGTCGTGAGCAGCGTTCGAGAATAAAAACCCTGAGTAAAGGAAAAGAAAGAAACATTAAACGACAATCCGCAATAAAAATAAAGAAGCATATTTCACCTCATAATAAGAAGATACAGAAACATCTGAGAAAAAGATGAACAGGCTGATTGCTGAATTGGATTCATGATTGTTGGTACGGGGATTAAGGGGATATATCTGGAAAATATCGTGTTTAAGGTGTAGGTCATGGAAGATAATCCTTTGATTTTAAGTACAGACAAGATACGAGACAGAATTTACACTATAAGAGACATGCAAGTAATGCTTGATGCGGATCTTGCAGAACTTTACGGTGTAGATACTCGTGTCTTGAATCAAGCAGTCAAAAGGAATAACGAGAGATTTCCATCCCGTTTTATGTTTCAGATAACCTTGCAAGAATATAAAAACTTGATATCACAATCTGTGACTTCAAGTTCCCGATGGGGCGGAAGAAGAAAACTCCCTTTTGCATTCACAGAGCAAGGCGTCGCTATGCTCTCTGGCGTCTTGAAGAGCGACACTGCCATAAAGATAAGCATCCAGATAATGACCGCGTTTGTGGCTATGAGGAGATTTATAGCTTCCAATGTTCAGGTCTTTCAAAGATTAGACAGCATAGAACAGAAGCAGATAGGATACGATAAGAAGTTTGAACAGGTATTTGATGCTATCGAGAGCAAGGATATCAAGCCAGAAAAAGGCATATTCTTTGATGGGCAGATATTTGATTCTTACAAGTTTGTCTCTGACCTTATCAGGACTGCTGATAAATCCATAGTTCTCATTGATAATTACATCGATGATTCTGTCTTGACGCTATTCATCAAGAAGAATAAGGATGTGAAAGTGACGATATTCACAAAAGAGATCTCCAAACAATTATCTCTCGATCTGGTCAAATATAATTCACAGTATCCCCCTATTGAAGTAAAAGAATTCAGACAATCTCATGACCGGTTTCTCATAATCGACAATAATGAAGTGTACCATCTGGGAGCATCATTAAAGGATCTGGGAAAGAAATGGTTCGCATTCTCAAAGTTTGACAAGGAAGCGTTTAAGATAATTAATAAACTGGGATTAGGGTGAGATATGCTAATGTTTTGCAATAGCTGGGATTATGCTTATGAAGACTAAAAACAAAAAAAGCACTAACCTTGTAAAAGGTGCAAAGACAGTTAAAGCTTCTTCCTGGCTCGCGCTCAATCCTCTCGTGAAGAAATACCGTATTCTCGAGAACGGAGTCCATCCCCTGTTTCTCAACAGGTGGTCTGCGCGCGCGATGAACGGAAAGAATCTTGAGATGAAGGAATTATTGCCATTGTTCGAGGCGGCGCGCTGGGCGCCGTCTTCTTTCAACAATCAGCACTGGAAGTTCCTTTACGCTACCAGGAAGAGCAAAGAATGGAAGACATTCCTGCATCTGCTTGGAGAGAAGAACCAGTCCTGGTGCAAGAACGCAGGAGCGCTCATAGTGATAATATCGAAGAAAACCTTTGATCAGGATAACAGTCTTGCGTTGACGCATTCGTTCGATACTGGGGCCGCATGGGAGAATCTCGCGTTGCAGGCGATAATCAATGGATTGGTCGTCCATGCGATGCAAGGGTTTGATTATGGGCGAACGAGAGAAGCGCTTGATGTCCCTGAAGGATACTCTGTTGAGGCGATGGTCGCTGTAGGAAAGCCAGGGAAGAAAGAGGATCTTCCTAAAGAGCTGCAGGAAAGGGAATTCCCCAGCGGCAGGAAGAAGCTCTGTGATATGATCATCGAAGGAAAGTTCAATTAGAGAGTGTGGATAATGGAGGGCATGATGGATAAAGAGTTTTGTTGCAAAAGAACAATGGGTTTCAGAAAAGATCCGTCAATGAAGATCGGCTGCATATTTATCATGCTTCTCATAGCTCTCGCATTATCGCTGTCAGGCTGCAGCGGCAAATCATCTGATATCGCTGCAGACAGCAACGTCGCGTCAGGCATCGCGCCAGTCAGCGATTCAGCGCAGAAAATCCCTGCAAGGGCAGTCCCAAGCTCTCCTGAAGATATCACTTTAACAACCGAGGATAAGATAGACCTGAGAGCGACTTATCGTTCTGCTGATACTGAGCGCGCGTTCATACTAACGCACATGCTTGATAGTGATAGGCACAGCTATGATGATTTCTCTTCTCAGCTTTACGGAGCGTCGATAGCTATAGACTTGAGAGGGCATGGTGATTCTGACCTTGATTGGAAAGAGTTTGGGCATGCGGATTTCAACAGGATGACTAATGATGTCAAAGGAGCAGTGGCATTCCTGAGAAATGAAGGGTACACTGATATAGTTCTTGTCGGCGCGAGCATCGGCGCGAACATAGTGATGAATTACGCCGCGCAGGACAATGAGACTTCAGCAGTGATATTGCTCTCTCCTGGAATGGATTACAAAGGAGTCAGCATAAGTTCCGCGATAAAGCAGTACACTGGAAGGCTGCTGATTGTAGTCAGCGAGCAGGACAATTACGCTTTCTCTTCAGGGAAAGAGATATTGGCCTCTTCAGCCTCTCCGAAAAGACGCTATATGCAGCTTGCTGGCAAGGCTCACGGCACAGAGATTCTTAAAGACGAGACAGCTTTCGCGAAGATCAAGGAATGGTCATGGCAGTCAGGAGGGTAGTTGAGTGATCTGAGAAAGGGTGGCTGATGCCTAAAAAGCTTAATATACCAGTTGCGATGTTAATCCTATAGTTTGGAGCTGACTCAATCCCTAATATTGACAGCTTTAATATGGAGAGCGATAATGGCAACGCCTTACGACGTTCTGATCATCGGCACAGGTGTTTCAGGCCTTGCCGCCGCTATGTACTCAGGAAGGTTCCAATTGCGGACTGCCATAATCGGCGAGATGACCGGCGGCACGATAATAACGACTGATGATGTCGCCAACTATCCTGGATTCAAGAACATCAGCGGGATGGACCTCGCTGAGAGGATCAAAGAGCACGCGCTCGAATATAAGATTGACCTGATAGAGGAGAAGGTCACCGCTGTCGTGAAGCTCAAGAACGGATTGTTCAGGGCAACAGCAGACGGCAAGGATTATGAGTCAAAGACAGTGATATTCGCGACAGGCACTAAGTGGAGAACTTTAGATGTTCCTGGAGAGAAAGAGTTCCTGAACAAAGGAGTGCATTACTGCGCTCTGTGTGACGGAGCGTTCTATCAGGACAAGGCAGTAGCGGTCATAGGGGGTTCGGATTCAGCAGCAAAGGACGCTCTTGTGCTCACGCAGTATGCTTCCAAAGTCTTCATGATATACCGTAAGGACAAGATAAGGGCAGAGCCGATAAATCTTCAGAGAGTCCTGAGCGACAAGAAGATAACTGTGATAACAAACACCAATGTCACTGAGATAAAAGGCGATGCTGATGTGAAGAAGATAATGCTCGACAAGCCTTTCAATGGGAAGAAGGAATTGGCTCTTGACGCTGTCTTCGTCGCTGTAGGGCATATAGCTCTCTCAGACCTCGCGAAGAATCTCGGTGTCAAGCTGAACGATAAAGGGGAGATAATCATCGACAGGCAGGCAAAGACCAATGTCCCTGGAATCTTCGCAGCTGGAGATGTTGTAGACACCAATTTCAAGCAGGCGATAACTGGAGTCGCGGAAGGAGTGCTGGCTTCTTACGCCGCTTACTCATTCATAGGGGAGAACTCAGGGAAGTAGTGAGGCGTTAATGCCCTGTCAGTTCTTGACAGTCTTTTTGCGGATTGATGAAAGAGCAGCCTCAATTGAATCTCTCATGCTTTATCCGTCTCTTGTCAACACCTAAGGAGTCCAGTATGGCTGTCACTTCTTCAGTCATGGCGCTCATCCCGCAGAGGTAGAACATCCCTTTGAAATCTTTAGGCACGGCTTCAGGGATGATGGCCTGCACTCTTCCGCGATGGTTTTTTGCGCTAGGATCGATAGGCGCGCTAAGCGTGAGATGGTAAGAGAAATTCCTGTGCTTCTCCTGCAGCGCTCGGAATTCAGCGTCATAAGCGATATCTTTCTCAGTCCTGAAACCTGATATCATTACTATCCTCTTGTCACATCCTTTAGAAAGGAGCTCTTTGATCATGCTGCGCAAAGGAGCCACTCCCGCGCCCACTCCGATGAATACTGTGTCCTCTTTGCACTCATTCCCTGAAAGCTTCATGAGCCCGAAAGGGCCTTTCATCCTGACAGTATCTCCGGCTTTCAATCTCTGGAAATGGGTTGAAGCGATCCCTTCAGGGACGAATTTGAAGCAGATATCGATCCTTCCTTTGGTCTCAGGCTGAGACGTGATTGAATAAGCTCTCTGCACTGTGGTTCCGTCGGATTTCGGCACTGTCGCCATGATGAATTGGCCCGCTGAGAAGGAGAAATCTTCAGGCGTTGAGAATGTGAACTGTCGCATCGCTGAAGCGACGTCTTCAGTCTCAAGCAATACCGCATCGAATTCTTTGATCGCTGCCATGGCTGGCAATGGAATTGGGCTGTTTTTAAAGGTTATGGGGATCGAGGCGAAGTCCTGAATCCGTAAATGAAGACTTTTTTTGTCGTTGCTTGAAAAGCTAGATTTCTAGCTGAATTAATCCTAGCGGATATTAAGCAACTGCAAAAAATGAGGGGGGATTCAGGACTGAGCCGTAATCTATCTTTACAGAAATCATTTGTGGAATACTCAGTTATTGTCGTCTCCCTTATAATTGAATAATTGATTTAGTATAGCTCTTACCCTGCACAAATACTAATCTGTAATGTAAGGGGTAATTCTGTTAGTGAGAGATTTCTTATTTGCTTTTTAGAACTCCCAGCTCAAGCGGGTCATCCTGTATGTACGGGAGGCCGAGCTCGCGCGCTATCTGCGCTTTCATCAGCTCTTTCCCTAGATAAGCGGCGTGCTCTGGCAGGAGCGTGACATGCTTCAGCACAGTGTTATACACTTCTTCAGCTGTCTTGCCATTGACTTTCTTCTCTATGGTATTGTCTTTCCTGCACAGCCCTGCCTCAAGCTCGTCAGTCTCAGGATTTATCCTGATGAGGAAGTATCCTGCTGGATCCATGCGCCAATCCTTTATAGGATCATAGACTGCTCTTATGTGCTGTATGTCCGGATGATGTTTCGCGGCTAGCTTTTTCATGAATACCTCTTGATCATTCATCATTTATAAATTCAGCGCTGCCAGAACCATCTTTTTTTCTTCTTGACAGGCTCTTCAGAGACAGATTTAGCGTCTTCAGGAGCTTGTTTTTCAGCGTCTTCATTGGCTGTATCCTCAGCAAGTTCGCTTTCTGCAGAGAGTGAATTGTCAGGGTTCTCGACATTCCTGTCGTTGAGGGACGCGGCGCTCTCTGAGTCTTCAGGATTCTTCACCTCAAAAGGATTCTTGCCAGAATCGCTCTTCTTTTTTGTCTTTCCGATAACAGAGTTCGCATCCCTTAGCATCATCGCGATGGTCTCATCATCCATCCCATGTCCGCGCGCTCCCTGCTCCACTGTCTCGTAAGGGGCGATGTAGCATCCTACACAGTGCAATCCGTACTGTGTGAATACCTCTCCGGTCTCAGGATGGTCAGCCATTATCTCGCTGAGAGACATGTCCTTTGTTATCAGCTCTTTAGCGGAAGATTTGAGAGGTTTCTTTGCTCTCACACTGGCGTGTTTCTTGGATTTCTTGCTGTTTCTTACGCTTTTCTTTCTATAAGAAGAAGATCTGCCCCTCTTTGATTTCTTTGTGTTTGCCATCTGCCTTTTTCTCATGCAAAGTGATTAATGCATAAGTTGATTATAAATTTATTGTTGAACATTTGATTATATCTATATCGTTTATGTATTCTTAGAGTTTGTCTCCTCAATCCAGTCTCTCCAGATGCTTCACAGGATCAAGCGCTTCCCTGAGATTGAGGAGCGGCTGCGCGATAGCCGTTATGTCATCAGTGCCGATCCTTGGGCAGGCGGTATTCACCCATGCTTGCACAAAGTTATAATTCTCAAGATGGCTGTAATCGATAGTGTCAGCGAGGAATAAGTACGCTCTCTTGCCTTCATTCTCAAGCTTCTTCTTCAGCGAGCGCGCGGCGTCGAGATATTGCTGGCCAGGTTTTGTCGTGATTATAATACCTATAGTCTGAGCGCTCATGAACCTTCTGATATTCGCCTCTATCTTCCGCGTCTGCGCTCGGACAATCTCTTCTTTGAGCGATTCCAGGCTCTGGCTGACAGGATTCCAGATCAGGACAGGCTTTCTCTTCTTGCTGTAGATCTGCGCCAGCAGCAATGCTTTCGGATGGAACATCCCATCGCCGACATAAAGCACAGCGTCGCTCTCACCGATTATATCCTTCAAGAATGAGTCATGATAGGCATCGCAGCCGAGGATCTGTCCTGCGGCAGCTGCCCGTCTAGCCTGTGTTGTCCTGACACTGATCCCAGATTCTGAAAGCTGCTTCTTGAGGGCATCAAGCTCTAGGAACTGCGCTGACGCGAACAGGGCTAAGCTCTTCGCGTTGCTCTCTTTCAGCAGTCTGAGCGCTTGAGGGCTCAGTCTCACTTCCCCCTTCCATGCCGCAGTGACGCATAATGTCTTGACCATCACCATCCCTCCGCGTCTTTCTTAAAGAGATTGTGGCCGTACTGTATTAGCAGGTCTATTCTTAACGTTTCCAATCCTTGCGGAAGGTCGCACGCCCCATAGCAGCTTGTCAGCCAGATGAGCGCTTCAGCTCTTGTCTGCCGCTCTATCTCGTCAACTATCTCTCGGGCTTTAGGCTTCAGGCCGTCAGGAAGCTGGAGCAGGACTCTTTTGGCTTTCTTCGCCTTTATCTCGGCAATGACATTCTTGAGTTCAAGGTCGTACATGAGTATCCATTCTGATGATTTATCTGCTGAGTCTTAGAATCTCCTTCTTCTGTATCTTATAAATCTATCTCTGAAGTTGGCCCAAAGCCAATAAATTCATGCTCAAGCGAGCGCGCTATCTTTGAGAGGACATAATGGTCCTTGAAGAATATGCTGATCTGCCTAACTACTCTATCCTCAGCTTCCTTTCCAGGTCTCTCTCCTGCTCAAGCACTTGCGAGAACCTGTTGTGCATATACAGCAGAGGATTGTACTTCTTCAGGTCCTTGCCTCGCGTGTCATCAAATAACGCTTCACGCTCAAGAGCGATCCCTGAATCTCCCTTTCTCCCGTACCCTCTCTCAAGCAGGTTCTCAATGAAGCAGTCAATGAGCGTAATCCTGCTTGACACATTAAGGAGATCGGAATCTATAGCGTATCTTTCTTTGTCCTGATCATGCAGTGAGGCATTCAGCGTCTTTATCTTACTGACGCAATCTGCAACCCTCTCAGACAATCTCTGGTGATCAACAGTCAATGGTTTGCGTCCTTCTTCCTGGTATGAGATGTTTTGCGCTTTCCAATAGATATACTGTGAGGCCAGCTGCGAAGCGGTTATCGTATTGAGCATTATGAGCTTCTTCCGCGCTTCTTTCTTGACAAGCCTTTTGTATTTTTCCTCTATCTCTTCTTCTGATTCATAGTATTTTCTTGCGCCTGATTCTGTAATGTCATAATGCCTCTCAATCTCTGGGTGAGTGAATGGCGTCCCGAAATTGCAGAAGAACCTTTCTCTCCTTTTTCCGAGCCAGCGCTCTCCTGCCATGTAATCGACAGTGTTCCCCACAGGAACCATCTTTATGAATTCCCAGGCGCCATCATCCGCTTCTATCTTTGAGAGCTTGTAGAATCCGCTCATCAATTCATTCACTCTTCCATCATTCTTTGTCGTGCCTTCAGGAGTGACTGCCGCGCTCATCCCTTCATAGAAATTATTGCGTGTAAGTTCCATTAGTTCGTGATTCTTCCTGCGCAGTTCTTTTTTCTCTCTCTCAGACAGGCCTTCCATAGCCAATATTCTTTGCACAGGAATACCTACCGAGGAAAGGAAAGGGGCGACAATAGCGTTGAGAGCCTTGTTCGAGAAGTATTTGCCGTCTCCTCGGATCATGGCTTTGAACACAGGCTTCTCAGGAAGCCGCTGATAAGCTCTTGATAAGTTTATCACGTCATGGTATGACTCATGCTTGACAAGCCAGAGGAAAGGGCCAGCTATCAGGCAGCCGTCTTTCTTCAGATTATCAAGGCCGTCGATCTGGCAGTGCTCTGTGACAGCTTTGATGCCGACATGATCCATAGCTCTGGTGAATATCTCTATCGCTGACTTGAGGAATAAATGCCCTTCAGGCAGTGGCCTCTCCAGCACTCTGGAAGCGTCTATGGCATGCTCTACCATGATATGCGGAAAGGATAGCTTGTTTATGTAATTGTCGCTGTATCTGTCAGGTGATTAAAATCAGGAGAGGATTCAAATGTGATGATCCATAATGATAATTGCAGAAATACTTCTCAGAACTCCTTGACCCTCGCTTTCCTGATCGCTCCCTCTATCAGCCCTTTGATGTCCAATCCTTTTTCTTCTCTCTCTAGTTCCTCTGCTCTAGCGCGCAGCTCTGGATGTTTAGGTATGAAATAGCTGCAGCAATCGCCGTAAGCTAGCTTTGACAGGTCAAAAGTCCCTATCTTCCTTGAGATGCTGATTATATCTTTCTTGTCCATGCCTATCAGCGGGGAGAATATGTGCGCTCCGGTCTCGTTCTCTATAGTGTAAGTCGCGCTAAGATTCTCGAAAGTCTGGGAAGCGACTTGCGAAAGGCTGTCTCCAACCACCAGGAAACTCCCTTTCTCGCTCTTCATTATCTCTGAAGCTATGCGCAGCATGAGCCTGCGGTAAACTAGCATGCGCTTCTCTGACTTGACGTTCATGATTATCTCTTTCTGCGCGTCCTCGAAAGGGACTATGAAAAGTCTTGTGTGCTGCTGGTATTCTGAAAGTTTCTCTGCAATCCGTACAATCTTGTCTTCAACAGAGGCTTCTTCCTGGTTCTTGTTATGGAAATGCGCAAGTATGACTTCGCAACCGCGTTTCATCATCAATGCAGCCGCTACCGGACTGTCGAATCCTCCTGACAGCATCGCAACGACTTTTTGCTTGCTGTCTGTTGGCATCCCCCCGAATCCTTCAATCTCTTCCAGCGAGACATAGATGTTCTTATGCCCTACCTCGACTTTGACTTCGACTTCAGGATTCTTCATGAGAGCTTTCTTGCCAAGAGCGTTAATCACAGCCTCTCCGAGATCGGCATTCAATTGCATAGAATTCAGCTTGTAGCTCTTGTCGCTGCGCGAAGCGTTGATCTTGAAAGTCGTGAATGGTGAACTTTTGTCTTTCTCTCTCAATAATGATACCGTCTCGCTTTTCAGCCTATCAGGATCCTTGCTGCACTCAGCAGCGAATGAGTAATGAGCTATTCCTGGGATCGCTCTGAGGATCTCACGAGCCTTTTCGATATCGCTTTCAGTGGATGGTGAGAGGGTGGCTTTCAATTGGCCTGACTCTCTCACGCAGGACTGCATCAGCTTACCGAGCTTATTGCCTATGTTCTTGGCGAGCAGGCGCTCGAACATCGCCCTGTTGCTCCCTTTCAGGCCTATCTCCGCGTAGTGGATGATGACGCAGCGCTTAAGTTCTTCTAATTCTTTAGTCATTGTTATGCCTGGTTTTCTTCTTTGCTTGATTCTGGAGTCTAGGACTTTATCTTCGCCAATAATTGGCAGACTTTGCAGACGCTCTTGCTAGCCGGCTCGCCGCAGCTCTCGCAAATCCCTACAGCGGCAGGGCTGTCTGAGCGCTTGCCGCTGACATCCTTGTTGTTCTTCTCAGGAATCATCTCTGTCCCCTTCGCAGCGTTCACAAACTCCATCATCCGCTCATGGAAATGAAGGATATTATACTTCACTGAAGGATACTTCTTCTCGAAATCATCAAGCATGTTGAGGTAATCCCTGCGGTAGGCGTCTTCAGAGCAGGGGCAGATGCCGTAGTGCACAGGGAAAGCGCGCAGTCTCGAGTACCTTATTATCTCATTCTCGCTTATGTTATACATCGGTTTCACTCTTGTGACAAATAATCCAGAGGATTGCCTCGTGATAGGGCCTTGCCTCTGCGCAAGATGCATCTCGTTCTTGAACAGGTTCATGACGAAAGTCTGGGCTTCATCATCCATATTGTGGCCAGTGGCGAGGCGGTCAAAGCCGAGTTTCCTTGAATATTTATTGAGCAGGTAACGCTTCAATGTCCCGCAGATCATGCAGGAGCTGAGCCCCTCCCCTTTCTCTTTCAGGGCGTCGCGCATATAGCACAATGACATCCCGAATTCTTCCCTTAATGATATGACATGGAGTTTCACTCCTTGCTCTTCGCAGAACTTCTTTATGTTCGCCAGGTTCGTGTCAGTATAGCACCCTATCTGCACATCGATGGTTATGGCCTCGACTTCATAGCCTAGCTTCTTCAGGATGTAAAGGCACACTGTAGAATCCTTGCCGCCCGACACCGCCATAGCTATCCTGTTCTTCCTTGAGAAAAGCCCGTTCTTATTGATAGTGTTCCTGACTTTGCGCTCGACATACTCAAGGAATCTCTCATCCTCCGCAGAGAGCTTCCGCTTTGCTGGTTCCTTATGATCCATGATGCATTGTCTGACAGAAGATTCCTTATCTATCGCAGGCGCAGCCTTTCTAGCGCTTGCCTTCCTGCCTGCGGCTATCGCGGTTGTTTCAGCAACAGCTCGCATCCGCGCAGCCTTCTTCCTGCCCGCTTTCTTTGCCATATCCGTCGGTAGGATTACAGCCGTTTAAATAGCTTTTGACGGCAGAATCGTTGGCGCGTGAACAGGTTCTTTAACAGGAGACTGTCCAATAGATGGCCGCGCGTGATAAAGAATATTCTCAGATGCCTGCGCCGCAGGCGCATCCTCAAACCCGATAAACCTTCTTTTCGAATAAAAGCGCCGCAGGGCGCGGATATCGAAGTCATGGCCGCTCTTGACCACATTGAATGAGATATCAGCGAAAGGCTTTCCCAACAATGCGAGCGCGCCTATGAAATCAAGCGCTTTATGGCGCACAAACTCTTCACGGACATATCTAGAGACTTCGCTTGAGCCATATTTTGTATCGTTCAGCACTGTCTTATTGTCTATATAGCGCTTATTGCTGCGGCTGCCTATGATCAGAGAATTCGATCTTCTTACCCCATGGAAGTCTGACAGCATCTCAAGAAATAAGTAAGCCCCGACCGGTGTTCTTAATCCTAATGGAAGAAAGAACGGGCTGCGGCAATGTGAAAGATGCTTGCGGTAGGAATGCTCTGTAATCTCCCCTTCCCACTGCTGCCCGCCAATCGCTTTGTGAGGATATTCAGCGGTATAGGATATGTGCATCCCTGTCGCCGGCTTTATCGTTATCTCTGAAATCCCTTCCTTCTCTGTCCAATAAAGATCATCATTCTCAGGCTTTCTGCAGGTCAGGAACCTCTTCGCTCTACTGCCTTCAATACGCATCGGCAATAGCTTATCGATTATTCCGCTGACTCCATGATCAAGTCTCGGGCATATATCGTCTGAGAGCTCAATCACCGCATTGTCAATTCCAAGAGCGTATAACGCTGAGAGCATGTGTTCGGCTTTGATGACATCTCTTCTGAACGCGTCATGATTCTTCAGCCCTATCATGCTTGAACCGCAATGCCTGGCATTGAAAGCATTGTTAAGCGCAGCGGGAATTCTCGAGTTGTCCACAAGAAATGCCAGTCCTGAATCGTCATTTGCGGGATGCAGTATGGCTTTGTTGGGTCTTCCATTAAGAACATTGATGCCTTCAATAGTGACATCTTCTTTGAGAGTAACCTGTTTATGAATCATAATGCCAGATTAGCGCTGTAAATATATAAATTATTCTATATTCGCGGTTTATAATCAATCAAGAAGATATTTCACACATCTCTCGCTTTCTCGCCGAAGATATAGATATACTGCCAGGCAAAGCCCTGCTTGCGCATGACCTCTACATCAAATCCCGCTTTCCTGAATATTTCCTGGATCTTTCCATCATCAGAAAGCCAGTCGATGTTCGGGATTATGTCGAAGAACTTGTCATAATCGACAAAGCAGATCTTGTCATAGACCTTCAGCCGCCTGTTTATCTGCGTAAGCACTTCTTCAGTCTGCTGGACATACCCTAATTGGCCTAGAGAGACCGCGGCGTCAGACTGCGGAGTCTCAGGAAGGATCCTGTTAGGGACCGGATCATGCATTATGTCAACATGAGTATGCCCTTTCTTTGTCATGCGCTTGCGCGCTATCACTGAAGAATATTTAAGGTGAGAGAGCGCGTAGACTCTTCCTCCAGGCTTTACCGCTTCAGCGAGATGCTGCGTCAGTGTCCCCACATTGCAGCCGTACTCAAGCACTCTCTTCCCTCTGAGATCCCCCAGCATCTGGAAGATAGTCTCTCTCACTTTCCGCGGAAGCATTATCCTCTCTGTCATCACAGCGACATAAGCGAACATGTCATTGACTTCCGCGATCGCTTTAGGGTCATAGTACATCTCTATGAGGAAATAGAACGGCACTCCGGTTATTATCAGTGTCGCTCCTATGCTGAGGAGATGCCATGCCTCTCCCCCTTTCTCGAAGATCCATACTGTGAGCAGGAATAGATTGAACAGAACAAGGATTATCGATCCTGCGTTGGCCCAAGGCATCTTGAACGGCCGCGCGATATCCGGCTTTGTGCGCCTGAGTATAGGCACTGTCAGTATCACCGCGCTCATCATTATCAGCACTAAGGGGATGAGAATGCTCAGCAGTGTCTCATAACCTTTGCCCTGGAATCCTATCACCACAAATACTGCCGCGACTATCGCCTGGAATATTATCGCTTTGTAAGGAGTCCCTAATTTTGGATGGATTTTGCTGAACTGCGGAGGGAATAGCTTGTCTTCAGCGAGCGAAAGGATGAGCCTTGGGCTTGTGACGACCCATCCTGCCGCCGCTCCCATTATGACCAAATAAGTCACTATCACCATTATGTCCATCCCTGTCTTCCCGAACATGATATAAGCGAGATAGGCGTAAGGCGCTGTGACGTGCTCTCCGAAGAATCTTATCTCTGTTGGATCTGTCAGCGCGTCAGTCCCTCCGAACACTTTCCAGTGCACTGACGCCAGTGAAGTCAGCACAAGCAGCAAAGCCATGACCGAGATTATGATAGTCGCTGTCACAAGAACTTTTGGGAGGACTCTCTCAGGATCCTTAGTCTCTCCGGCAAGGAAAGTGACTGATTCAAGCCCGAAGAAAGTCTCGGAGATGAGGAATACTGTCGTGAATAATATCGTGATATTCTTCAGCGCTCCTTCATGGATGAATATCGGAGTGAGATTCTGCAGGTCCATATGAAGCAGAGCCGGCAATGAAAGCCCCACCACAGCCCCTATTGTTATGAACGCGAAAGTGACAAGCATGAATGAGGAAGTCTTCATCCCTGAATAAGCCATCGCGTTGAATATCAGCACCCATGCCAGACATATCGCTATCTTAGCTGTGATGAAGAAAGGGGTATTGTAGGGAAGGATGTACTGTATCGCGCCGACAATCAGCATCGCTGTAGTGACATTGCCTACAACCCAGGAGAGCCAGCCTATCATGAATGAAGGGAATCTGCCGTAAGCCTGCTTGCTGAATTCGTAGATCCCTCCCGTAGTCGGGAACATAGAGACTAGCTCGCCAAAGCAATACGCTGTGTAGATGGCACTGATGCAGAGTATGACCCAGGCGATTATTGAGGCAGGGCCAGCGACTTTAGCCCCTAATCCCGGCAGGAAGAACATCCCTGAGCCTATGATAGAATTGATAGTTATGAGCAGCAATACCTTGAAGCTGAGGATTCTCTCTAGTTCTGCCATTGCGCTCTCAACAGCAAATCGCTTATAAAAAGGATTCTACGTATTTAGGAGTGGTGAATCAATAGATTAACTGAATACAAAATGTATCATGACTCCCTGATAGGTTCGACTGAGGATAATCAAGATAATTGACTGTGATATCCTCATCACTCCTTCCAGAAGGATAAGCGCGGCGTTCAAGCGATCAGGCAGAGGTCTCAGATGTGGATCCTAAAATCCTGTCGCAGATCTCTCGTATCACAGGATGATCGCTCACAGGTCTCATAAGATGCATGCCTATCTGAACTGGAAACATGACATCAATACCTGTCTTCTCGTAGGCAGGGAGTGAATACGCGCAAAGCTGTTGATACCATCTGCCCAGAGATTCTTTGTGTTTCTCGAGAGCGTCCATGATCATTCTGTTGGAAAGCAGAGCATTGCCTGGGCTATTCAACTGACTGCCGGAATTCAAAGCCAATGCCTGGTTCTCAACGGCATGGATCTCCTCATCTAGTCGCTCACGATCCCATTCCAACATTCCCGCCTCGAATAATCCAGCGACGAGCGGAAGATACTTCTGGGAGGGAGAGGCTAGCGCTGATACGTGGTCTGCAGCGACTCCTTCATCAGGCACTTGTAGCTGATCATGCTCTTTCAAGAATGACTGAATCAGCGTCTGTACATGGATCGTGCGGTGATAACCTTTATAGTTCAGTTCATAACAAAGATATTTACCACTACTGAAATCAATCATCATGCCCTGTTGAGATTTGGAGCAGTTACTAGGAAGATAGTATACATCACCATCAGGATATGATATCTTCAGAGGATCATGAAGTATAAATTCTGCATCGTTATTGAGACACTTAATACTCTTCAATCCTGTCTTCTGCAGTAGTTCCTTAGCCTGATATGCAAGTGAAATGTGGCTTCCAGAAAGCAGAAGCTCATTGAGCGAGTACTTCACCTTATTCAAAATCTTTACTGCTTTACATGCGTCATCGCCTGAAAAGGATAACCTGCACGTATCATGATTATCGATATGGACTACCATCTTGAGAGCGTCACATAGATACCCCTTGTTGGCACGATGGTTACCTAAATTCTTCTCGAGGAATCGGTCGATCATTCCATAGAGTGAAGAGCCCTTGAAATGAGGGACAGTGAGAGAATCATTCTCAAGAGCTAATGGTGAAGTGAATCTAGCAAATACATTAGACTGGTTCATATTTGAATCGACTTTGCCGGCAGTAAACGCATATCCTGAAGGTATGAATCTATCAGAAGGGACTGATGATTCAGTGCCTTGGACCGCCCTCATCGCGAAGCGCTTCCTGCGCTCAGAATGGATATCCGTAGTATCATCAAAGATCATCGAGATCTCTTTCGCCAATTCGGAATTAAGTTCCTGAGAAGAAAGGCTTTGTAGGCATTCCAGCAGTATCGGAGAGTAAGCTCTCTTGCACTCAAGAGGGAGCGATAGCATCAATGATTCAAGGACACGCTTACTCTTGACCATCCTCTCGAATGGGACATATCCGGTGATATCTCCTTTTGTCTGCTGTATGATGCTCAAGAATCTGGATTCATTCTCAGGTATTGTCGGGTCAAGCTCGCTTAGATGGATCTCTTCTGCCAGCGGCTTCTGGACATCCGCAGGCGATAGGGAATACAGTTCTAGGAAGAAACCGAAATCTTTATCAAAATAATCCTTTGCTCCGAAAAGAGGAATGTGCACGCCGTTCCCATATAATGTTCTCAGATGTCCTTGCTGCACTATCAGATGCACATGGATGATCGACCTTTCATAATGTAATATCTCTGTTTTCAGGACATTTGAACAGGGGAGGACAACATACTTGAACCACGATTGTTTACTGACTGTATGATCATAGAGTGATTCTTTCAGGTGTTGCTCAAGCAGGTCGATATCTTGTGAATAATCATCTTTATTCTCAAGAGATTCCATGATCAGCTCCAGACCTGAGTCTGCTTTTGCATTCAACTTGACTTCGACATCATACTGTTCCGAATATATTGAAGATTGCTGGAGTTTCGATAACTCCTCAGCTGTCTGTACAAGCGTCTTGCCTGTATGGAATGCGATTATCCTCCTCTGCTCGTTAGTCAAGCACCTCTTCCCTAGCGTTCCTTGCAGAGAAAGGAGTGTGTTTGCTTTAGAGATCGTCATCTGCCTCTCCTCCCTGGGATCAAAGGAGGTTCATATCTTTTCCCTTCAGGAAAAGACCACACATCCAGGCCTGGTGAGAACAGGCGTCTCATGAACGATTGTCTGAATGCGGCAAGCAAAGGTTGTCCTGACATATGCTGCCGTGGAGAATGACTGTACGATCCAAGGAAATGCGTCAGCACAGGATCATGAGACAGGAAAGAATAAGACTTCTCAAAATTGATGCCGTATGCAGGACATTCGCCTTTAACCCACGTTTCTTTATGATTTAGTCTGATGAAAGAATATTCGCAGACCAGGAAACTGAGATCCTTGCCGAATCTCTGCGTAAGATCATTCCTGGAAGGGAAGGAAGGGATCATTTCCTGTAGGACTCTCAGATCCTGCTGTGCAGAATAATAGAACTGTGGGATGAATGTCAATATCTCACACACTTTCTCCGGAAACCGAAGCTGGAGAGCGTTCCACATCTGATAAGATCCAAGGCCTGACAGGTTTTTGAGAGAATCTTTGAACTCATCAGGGATAAGCGGGCTGCCGCTCAACCTGTCAGGTTTAAACATATCGCTATCCAGTTTGATCATCAGAAAGAGTGGAGCATGGAGAATCGGAGAATAATGATGCAATTTCCAGTATCCTGTATGGCGGGTTAGTTCACCCTTGGGCGTATGATTGATGCCATAAAGATTCCCATTGTATCCTAGATCTCTCACATAATTTGGTCTATTTGCCCATAAAACTTTATGCTCATACTCTCTCTTCTGCAGGAATCTTGCCTCTATCTCGGCTGGCTCTCCGGAGAGGATAGATTCCTGAGCGTTCTTGAGAATACGCGCTATGAGATCAGCATCTTTCTTATATTCTTCTTCTGCATCATTTTTATTTGCTTTCAGGCTATACACCGGGTTTTTCTTCATAGAGAGCAGGCGTGAGACAGCGCCTTCAGAAGGGAATCCGGAGGATAAAGATACTTCCAATGAGGGATTCATTATGCTGCCTGCGTTGAGCAGTTGGAGTATCAGGTCAAATCTCTCATAAACTTCGTTCAAATAGAGGAATTTAGGATTTTGACGATCTGATACAGATTTCTTTCCTTCAGTCTCCAGATACTTATTCAGCACACAGAGGGTAAGATCCAGATGCCTGAAATACCTCTCTCGGTCTTGGCTTTCAAGAGTGCAGAATGAATTACGTTCTGAAAACCGCAATTCCTGGATAGCCATGTTCCCTCTAAGACCATAATCATTTGGCTTCAGCAGGATTCACAGCAGCAAGTGATGCCGCAGGCGTTCTTTTCCTGACATTCACTATATGGTCAGGCAGCAACTGAAGTCCGCCTTGCTCAAAGATCTTGTTTTCCAGCTTTATCGCTTCTCCTAGAAGATTCTGTGAGGCCTTCGCCGCTTCATCATCTATAAGTCCGAGATAGAACGTTGCTGTCGCATGGACAGACTCATGAGTCATTCCAGCCAGAACAAGAGTCACGGCGCTAAGGTTCCTGCGTGCCATAAGATGTGCCTCAACTGCTGATTTCAGCGCGCTGTTGAGCTCGATGCTAGTGACGAATGCGCCAACAGTGGTGTCGAATTGGCTGCTGATCTGACCCATGGCTGTCTTTGCCTTGAGCCCTTCGCCGACTAATGTCTGCAATCCCTGATCGACAAGCAATGAATATGCCTTCTTCAACCCTTCTCCCTGTAGATGGGTGATGACGCAGGACTGGAGCAACGCCTTTGACTCATTATAATCCATCAATACAATTCGATAGCTACCTTCAAGATCATTGACTTTTCGCTGATAGCCGATGTCTTGCTCTTTTCCCGGGTACAGAGCTTTATACCTATTGAGTTCCTGTTCTGCTGCATCAAGGGCGATCTTTTTCTGTGCAAACTCAGTTGCATACCTCTCTTTGTCTTTCAAGACCTCTCCGAGAGAATCTATGAGCGCCGCAAGATTAGAATGACCCGCTTTCAGCTCAGACTGCGCCTGTTCGATCCTCGAACCTAGAACAGTCTCAGCAGTGATATAATTCTCCCGTGTAGAAGTGACCATCAGGACGAGATTGTCAGACCCGGAGTTTTTCCGTCTGAATACCTGCTTAATCTTTCCGAAAAGCCCTGGTTCGGATATCAGACCGTTGAAACTCAGCTCTCCTTGTTCCAGAACTTTTGCTCCGCTTGCCGCAGCTTTCTCAAGCTCATCCCTCAATCCAGTGAATCGTTCCAATGCAGTGTCATACTCTTCTCTGATCCTGCCTAGTTGGTCACGGAGAACCTGTCTGATCTTGAGATAATCAACTGCTTGCGGAGAAATTTCTGAATCAGAGACTCGGCTTGCCGTATTAGCTGCATATCCAACCATGATTATAACCCCCGTTACGAGGGCGTAACTTGAAAGTGTATATAAATGTTTCGATTCTGAGACTACTATATGATGATGAAAGATTAGATAGAATAAGTGGAATACTGGAAAGACAGTATCTATAAGCGCATCAGGTTCACGAAGAAATCAGATATCTCGCAGATCATCTTCTTTCTCTCTTCTTCTTCAATTCATAAGAGATGACTGTCGGGATATAGAATAAGGTATCAGCAGTGATCGACGCTAGCAGTATCGCAGCCTGGTATTGCGGGATGAAGAGAGGGAACACAGCCATCGTGAATGGCCTGATGATTAATGAGTCAAGAAGCTCTCCAGGACCGAATTCTATGATAAGGTCGCGAGCATGGACGATGACATCTTTGAATCCGTACCGCGTCCCTCTTCTCCTGTGCAGCTTGATCTTCTTGTGGGTCTCTCTGCCGATGATCATCCCATAGTAGCCGAGATTATCCCCTAAAGTGCCGAAGTAAGCTGAGAGAATCCCATTGTGCCAGAGCAATTGCGCCACTGTTGAGAGCATGACCGCGCAGCTCTTGCCAGCGATCTCAGCGGGGCCGTAACGAGCGAGCCATTCCTTCAGTCTCTTGTGCATGGAAGGGTCAATTGGTTTAGGGATATATAAGATTTATGCCTGTCTCTGTTCTGTGGAAAGTAAAATATTTTTGTGATTTTTTGTACAAGAATCATTTGCAGTAAGGTCGCTGCGGTTGTGTTATACACAATCATATTTTCCTCACCCCCGATTTTGTAGAGGGGGAGGAAAATATACCTCAGTCAAAAACTGAGGCGCGGCGACCGACAGCAACAAACTATTTTCCACAGAGCTGCCTGTCTTTTGAATCAGATAATAAAGAACAACACCTACATGATGCTCTTATCAGCGCATCATGCGGGGTGTGAAAATAATAAAGAAAGTATCATCTCCCGCCGCACCCGC
>DATDYN010000026.1:0-10711 GCA_035289005.1 Candidatus Nanoarchaeia archaeon | reverse complement strand
ATGCTCTGTCGCGAATATCCTTCTTTTTATGCCGGATAATCTATGATAACGGCGCAAAACTTTCATTGAGCATTAACAGAAGATCTCTCTTGAGTCAAGTCTTCTATCTTGCTTCTTAGATCGATCGCGTACGTTTTCAATGGATTAGGATATCTTCCTTGGTAGACAAAAAAGAATATATCTGTATAACCAATCAGATAATCATTTCTTGCTGGTGTGAAAGTGAGATATTTGCTCAGTTTATCATTTGGATCCAGCTCTCGTAGTTGCGATTGGTGATCAATGATTCTTTTAATAATGTTTTCATCGTATTCTTCCATTTTCTGTAAGGCAGAAGCAAGCTTTAAAAATATGATTGTATTATAGAATATTGGTGCATGCATATTTCAAACTAGAATGCCGGGTAGCATCGCAATATTTTAAGAATCATATGTGTATTGTATCATATCAGAACTTGAACAGCTTGACAGCGTTCTCAAGATTGGCCTCATCGATGAGTATCACTGTGTCGGTCCATGTGCTGAAAGTCTCAAAGACATTGATCTTGTTCTCAGCCAGCAGCGAGTAAAGGTAAGAGAGCACTCCGTAAGTCTTCTCGATCTCTTTCGAGGTGCGTATCATGAGCTCTACAAGCCCTTCATTCTTCCTGATTATCTTGTTCTTGAACAGCTCTTTAATCTCCTCAGCGAATTCCTGCCTTGTTATCAGCGTGAGAGTGTTCACTCCCTCGAGCAGGTGGAAGACTTCGGATTTCTTACGGATCCTCTTCTCAAGCTCTGTGAGGTCGTCAATATAGACGTCTCTCTCAAGGATGAACACCGATATCCCTGTCTTTATGTCTATCTTTGCCGCGCTGAGTATGTCCCTGACTTTCTTCTCTGAAGAAGGCTCTCCTCTGAGCCTGCGCTGAAGCCTTCTGCAGGAGACAAGAACCGCGTCAAAATCTTTCCTTGAGAGCTTCAGGTCGGAGATTATCATCCTTGAGAGCGCGGAATAGTTCACCAATCCTTCTTTCAGGCAGTCTTTCACGCTCGGATACTGCAGGACATACCTTTCAACCTCTTTGAAGACGCTCATGATGCAGTATAAGACTCAGTGAAGTATAAAAATGTTCTGTATCGGACAAGAGTGTCAGATGATGTCAGATATGGGGCGTCATATTTATAAGCGAGCAGAAAAGATATCCGTGCATGGATAATCCGGACAGATCAGCCGAATCAGCAAGCGAGAGCATTGTCATTCTTGAGCATTCTTCAGAGAAACCTATAGTCCTGCACTCAGTTGAAGGCATCTCGCAGCGTCTTTACGGCTTCATCGAGAGACAGTTCAACAGGCGGCTCACAGAATCCTACAAGGAATGGCTGAGACAGGTCTCTCCTGAAGTGCTAAGCGTCTATATAGTCCTTGAGCCAGGAACTTCAGTCCAGGAAGGCAGGTTCAAAGGGGTTGCTGTTGTGCAAAAGCTTTCCAAAGAAGAAAACCTTCTATTGGGAGGGACAGGATATGTCGATAAGATGGCTGTCGCGCAAGAATACAGAGGCAATGGGGTGATGGTAGAACTGTTCAGGGCGATAAGCAAAGACCACAATGGATTGTTCCTGCGCGCAAACAAGGATAATCACTGCGCTGTCCAGGCGTATCAATCAAGATTCCAGGGACATGACGCAGGAAAATACTGGGTATTCATAAATGGCTGCGGTATAGACACTGAAGAAGTGATCAATTACGCTAAGAACAGAGTTCTGACTTTTGTTCAATGATTATATCCCAAAACTATAAAAAGGCCTAGATAATGCTAACTGTCTATGGCAGGAAAGAACGGCTCGATTCTAGTGCTCTGTTCCCATTCTGACGACCAGATACTCGGCGCAGGAGGGGCATTGGCGAAGTATGCCCTTGAAGGCGCGCGTGTAGTCATTGTTGTGTTCTCTTACGGTGAGAAAGGAAGCCCTTGGCTTAAAAAACATGTGGCTGCGAAGATACGCATAAAAGAGAGCGAGAACGCAGCCAGATTCATAGGCGCTGCAAACACTGTGTTCCTTGGGATAGAGGAAGGAAAATTCGCTGAACAGTCAGTTCTTTCACAGAATAAGAATAAGATTATTGACATAATAAAGAAAGAGAAACCTTCAAGGATATTCACTCACGCCACAGACGATCCGCATCCTGACCATCATGAGCTCAATGCTTTCGTGCTCTCATTATGCGATGAGATCGGTTATGAAGGAGAGGTGCTCTCTTTTGATATCTGGAATCCAGTCAAGATCAAGGACAGGCAGGCGCCAAGGATATATGTTGATATCTCTAAGACGTTCAATATCAAATTGAGCGCGCTTCGCTGCTTCCAGAGCCAGCTGCTCTCATTGCTCGCTCTCAAGTGGAAAGTCTACTATCACGCTCTCAAGCATGGAGCGGCAAGCAAGTGCCGTTACGCGGAGATGTTTTACAAGCTGAGATGAGGCGATGTCCTGAATCTATGAATGAAAACTTTTTTAACGTTGCTTGAATAACCAAACTTAGAGCTGGATTGATATCAAGAAGTTTATAAGCAACGGTAAAAAAGAATGATTCAGGACATCGCCTAAGATGAATTACGGCTATAAAATCTGAGGATACCATGGCAGAAGAACCGAACAATGATCCTGGAGGGGCAAAGCCTTCCCAGAATGACGCTATGCCTGACAATCTTCTTGACGCTATAGCCAGGCCTTCAGTCCAGAAAGCGAAAGCAGGGGTTGTATCTTCCGCTCCACAATCTTCAAAGCCAGCGCAAAAAGTGAATATCCCAATAGCTTCTCAAAAGAGTGAATATGTTTCTTCACCTAAATCCCAGCATGAGCCTGTCAAGCCCACAGCCTATGGAAGAACGGCGAGCGTGAGCAATCCCGGACATACAACTCAGCAGAAAGAGGTCCTGCATAGAGAAATCCATCAAGGGGAAGTCCATCAAAAGGAAGCAGTAAGCCATCAGAGAGAAGGATCATTCCAGCAGAGAGAGACGCCTAAAGAGAGCGCAATCCTCAATCCTACTCTGGGGCATAAAGCGCATTATGTCCCTATGCAGAATCCAGTCAGCCCCAGATTGACCCCTAACAAGCCTTCAATGCTCATAGTAGCGGACACATTCATCCCTAAGCGTGATGGTGTCATGAAATTCCTGAGCGAGATGATACCGAGGCTGGCGGAGGATTATTCTCTCACATTGCTCGTCCCTAAGTATTCTGATGATATTCCTGAGCAGTATCTTGGGGTCAGAGTGATAGGCATCCCTGTCGGAAGATTCAGTCTCGCTGGCTATAGCGCGGCAAGGATGGACAGAGCTGCGGTCAGGAGCGCGGTATCCCAGAACGATATCATATTCGCGCAGAGCGGGATGCCTCTGGGAGTCCTAGCCACTCTTGCCGCAAAGAAAGAGAGAAAACCTGTTGTCACATACCTGCATCAGATCCCTTGGGAGCAGATGGCCGCGATAATGACTGACAATCGTATCCTCAAGTGGGCGATCAAGAAAGTCGTCTTAAGACTGTCAAGATGGATCCTGAACAAGAACACTCTCCTGCTTGTCCCTTCAGCGGCATTGGCAAAGCTCTTGCAGAGGAATGGATTCAAGGCGCCAATGCTTCCTGTGCAGCTTGGCGTTGGAGATGAATTCACTAAACCTGATGATAATCTCGCGGCGAAAAAAGCTTTAGGGATAGAGCCGCGCTATTTCGTGATAGGCTACACCGGAAGGATAAGCGCTGAGAAGAGCGTCGCGACACTGCAGGACGCTTTTGAGCGGATCTACAGGAACAACAAGAACATATTCCTATTGATAGTGGGCGGCGGCAAGAAGAATGATGTCGAGAGGCTGAGGAATATCCCTAACTGCAGGGTCTCAGGATTCGTCCCTGATGTAACGCCTTATCTTCAGGCGATGGATGTCTTTGTAATGCCCTCACTCACGGAGACTACCTCTTTAGCTACTCTTGAAGCGATGGCTTCAGGGCTTCCGGTCGTAGTCACTCCTTTAGGGAATATGAAAGAGTATGTCGTCTCAGGACAGAATGGGTATTTCTTCCCTAAGCGCAATGTCCCTATATTGGTCGATAGGCTCAACAGGCTGATAGAGGATAAGCCTTTAAGGCAGCGCCTTGGCGCGAACGCGAGAAGCGCTGTCAGGAAGCAGTACACCTGGGATAAGACAGCGCTGAATGTCTGGAAAGCTCTGGAGATGGCGAGAGTGGGGAAGCGGATATAAACTTATTCTCAATCAAGAATTAAAGTTTTTTGTTAACCAGAAGTTTCTCTCAAATCCTCAAACTCACCACATTGCTCGCGCCGTGCTCATCCATGCTGACTCCATAGAGCGTGTTCGCTTCCGTGATTATCCCGTCATTGTGGCTGATGATGATGTACTGCGCTTTCTCGGAATATTTCTTGACAAGCTGCGAGAGCTTTTCAGAGTTCTTCTTGTCGAGCGCAGCATCGACTTCATCAAACACATAGAAGCTCGCGGGATCGAATTCCTGTATCGCGAATATGAACGCTAACGCTGTCATCGTCTTCTCTCCGCCTGATAAGCTTCTTATGTCCATGAATCTCGTCCCCGCCATCTTCACCTTGACAAGAAGGCCGCCTTCGAAAGGCGATTCCTCATTCTCAAGCACTAAAGAAGCCTCCCCTTTAGTGGACAGTGCAGAGAATATCGTCTTGAAATGGTCATTCACTACGCCGAAAGTCTCCCTGAAAGAGTCTTTCTTCTTCAATTCTATCTCGTTGATCATGACTAGGACGTCCTGTTTCTCAAGTATGAGCGTCTCTTTCTTTGAAGTGAGCGCGTTATACTCATTCTCTACCTGGTCGAATATCTCCAGGGATTTCATGTTGACGAATCCTAGCTTTGTCAATACCCCTTCAGCGATGCCTATATCTTTGCGCATGTCCTGCTCGCTCTTATTGACTATGACCTCTACCCCTTCATACTGTTTGAATTCCTCAGAGAGCACATTGAGCTCTGTGCGCGCCTGAGCCGAGCCTATATCCAGCGCTGTTATTTTCTGCTCGATCTCGCGCGTCTGCTCGCTTGACAGCTCCGCTTTCTCCTCATTCTTCTTGACCTTCTCATCGATCTTCCCTTTCTCGACGAAAAGCCCTTTGAATTGGCTCTCGAACTGGCGCTGCTTCTCCTCTTTCTGCTTGAGGTCGACAGAGAAATCTATGACTGTCTTGTCTATCAGCTCAATCTCCGCAGTGAATGATATGACTTCTTTCTCATTCTGTTTCATGACTTTCTGGATGTTATCATGTTCCGGCTTGAGTATGTTCTCAACCTGAGAATCATAATTAGTTACTTCACCAGTGACTTTTATCTGCTCTTCGCGCAGCTGGTCGCGTTTCTCCTCGAAAGCGTTGAGTTCAGCCAGCAGCGCAGGATTCCTCAGTTCATTGATCCTGCTCCTGACTTCCTGCCTCTTCACCCTGTTCTGCGCAAGAGTATTGTTTGAGGAGTTTATCTGGCTGATGACCTGCTCGATGCGCTTCTCGACCTCTTTGAGCGCGTCATTGAACTCTTTCCTCTGCTTCTGCGAGACATCTGTGTCTCCCAGAGCGAGATGCAGCTGTTTCTCTATGGATATTATCTCTCCTTCAAGATTGGCTTTCTTCTCCCGCAGGAAAGACATCGCTTTCTCATTCTCCTGGCGGTCATTCTCAAGCCTGTCAAGGAGCATCTGCGCGTCTTCCTCCCTCTTGTTCATGTTAGTGATCGCGACCTCTATCTCTTTCTCTGCGAATCCAAGGCCTGAAGACTGCCTGCGGTATCCTCCCTGCATTGCTCCGCTCTTCTCAGCGAGATCGCCGTCAAGCGAGACCATCTTTGCCTTCCCTATTCCTAATCTTCTCGCTGTCTCTATGCTTTCCACTACTAGCGTGTTTCCGAAGACGTAAGAGAACACATTCCTGAACTTAGGCTCGTAAGTTATGAGCTTGATCGCGAAACCATGAACTCCCTGGCCGCTAGCCATAGCTGTGGCTTCTGCGTCATCCTTGACCTGCTGGATCTTGTTCAGAGGGAGGAATGTGACTATCCCTAACTTATTGTCTTTGAGATATTTGATGCACTGCGACGCAACTTTGTCATCTTCAACAACCACAGAAGTGACTTTAGGCCCTGCTGCTATCTCCAGCGCTAGACCGTACTTGCTTGAGACCTCTCCAAGCTCAGACACTGTGCCGTATATTCCTTGTATCTTCTGTTTCTGGTCAAGAATCTTCTTGAGCGCGGAGTTCTCTCCCAGCTTCTCCTGCACTGAAAGCTGCCTTGTCCTTAGCTTTGAGAGCTCTTCCTGGGATCTGAGGAGCGATAAGCGCGCGTTCTCAAGCTGAGATATCAATGAGGAGCTGTCTGCCGATCGTTTTGCCAGTTCCGCGGTGAGTTTCCTGAACTCCTCTTTCTTGCCTTTCAGCTCGTCTACTTTGCCTTTGTTATCTTTCTCAACTTCTTTGACTTTGAGGAGCTTCTCGTCCAATGCCTGTATCTGGACCTCGAAGCGGTCTTTCTCTCTGAGCAGTTCCTGCTGTCTCTGCCGCAGATCCTGGATCTCTTTCTGCTTATCTTCAGCTTCCTTGTCGACAGAATCGATGTCTTTCTCCAGCTGGTTCAGCGAGTCGAGATTGTTCTTCTTGCGGAATTCCTCGATGCGCCTATCGATGAATGCGAGCTCTTTCTCAGTGCTCGCGAGCTTCTTCTTCAGCTCTCCCTTCTCGCCGTCAATCTTCCCTATCTTCTCTGAGAGGTCTTCAAGGTTCTTCTTGAGCTGCTGCCGTCTCTGCTGCACCTTAAGTATCTCATTCTTCGCCGATTCCTTGCGGTTCTTAGAGGAAGCGATATCGACTTTGAGCTTCTCGATGTTCTTGTTCAGGTCTACCTGCTCTTTCTCCCCTTTCTGCTCGATCTCCCTGTTTATCTGGTCTATGCGGAATCTCAACGCCTTTATCTCATCCTTGAAAGCATTGATCTCTTTCTGTCTCTCAGCCAACTTCTCTTTATGTGAAGCGATCTTCTGGTCAGTCTCTGAAAACTCCTCTTTCTTCGAGTTTATGCGCTTGCTCAGCAGCGAAGCTTTGTTAGTCTTGATCTTATCAGAAAGATCTTTGTGCTTTGTCGCCTGCTCTTTCTCTTTGCGCAATTCGGAAAGGCGCTCTTTCCTCTCCTTAAGGACTATCTCCGCCTCGTTCAGGCGCTCCTCGACGCGCTGCATCTCAGCAAGCGCTTTCAGCTTCTTGTCCTCATAGACGGAGATTCCGGCTATATCCTCGATAAGCTTGCGCCTCTCTTCAGGCTGCATCTCGACGAATCCTGTTATGTCTCCTTGGAGGATTATGTTGTAGGAATCAGGATCTATGTTCGCGAGAGAGAGAAGTTCGACTATCTCCTGGCGCGAGCGCGCCTCGTCATTGATGCGGTAGACGCTCTGGCCGTTCTGCTTGACTTTCCTGCTTATCTTCACTTCAGGATCCGTTGTCGGGAAAGTTTTCGCAGCATTATCGAACACGATAGAGACTTCCGCGAATTCAGCGGGCTTCTTGCTCTTGCCTCCGTTATAGATAAGATGCGAGGATTTCTCAGTGCGCAAGGCTTTAGCTGAAGACTTGCCGAGGACGAAGCAGAGCGCGTCAAGAACGTTAGACTTTCCGGAACCATTAGGGCCGAGGACGCAGTTGAATTGGTCGCCAAAAACAAGCTCAGTGCGCTTGGCGAAAGACTTGAAGCCGTGCATCACAAGCTTATTTATCTTAGTCATCCCTCAACTCCTTGCAGATAATCTATATAATTATCAGAGCGTAAAGGAAAGTGCAGAGAATGATGCCCGCTCCCCTTTTACCCGACTCATTATAGAGGTAAACTTTATGCCTTACTTTATAAATATTGCGATGGCCGAGGCGTGATTATTCGGATGGAAGGCAGGGGAGGGGCTTTAAAGGATTCTTAAGAGATTGGGTAGCTGGTTTATATAGAATTCTCTGCCTCATTTAAGTATGACCAGATTCTTCTTCCCGCGCTTCTCTTTAACTAGTATATTACGTTGTTCCAGCTCAGACAGCAGCCGGCTGAGGTTCGCCTTAGAGAAATTACCCACAACCCTTAAAGTCGCCTGAGAGCAGATGCCTTCTCTCTGTCTCAAAATACTGACAATCTGGCGCTCATCTTCCTTGAGGAACTTGTCCACGTCGGCGGACTGCTGCGAGATTGTTATCTCCTGGTCTGGATTTTCCAATACAAATTCGGCTTCGTCCTTATCCATCCTGCTGACTTTCTCATTCAGCGCTTTACGCTTCTTCTGTCCGAGCAGGAATCTCTTCAGGAGAGCGATTATGGCTATTATAAGCAGAAGGATTATCAGTGAAAGCGCCGCGATAGATATCAATGAGGATTCATTGTCTATCTTCTGCACGCTCACGTTCAGATTTCCCTCTTTGTCCTGCAGAGGGATGTCTAAGGAATCCTCTACAGCTATAACTGTGCCTGCAAGACTTAGCAGTAGAAGGCATAGGATTGCTGATATGATATAAAATTTCATTAATTCCCCCGGATTAAAGCTCCTATCGAGGTATAAAAATGTTGCGAAAACTCAGTCTCTAATAGATATCTTGCTTGGTTTATTCTCTTCTCGGAGTGTTCCTGTCAAGCGCAATTTACTTTCTCAATATTGGTAATTCTTACTGCTACAGTATTACCCACTCGATACTGGAACATAAGAAGAAACTGATAATACTGACCAATTGTATATTCATCTATTGTATTTTGTCTGGTTTCAGCCCGTCGTGGATCATCTATTGGATACGTGCTATTTGGAGGACTAAGACCTAAGGCCTCATAGGAGATGTGATACAGAAATTTCCGTTCTTCATTTATTCCTTTGAAAGTTAAGTACCACCAGGCACCGTATTTTCCGTTACTTAAGGACTTATTTACCAATCGACTTCCAAACCGCAAATATTCTGTCTGATTTGGTCTCGCGTATCCTAATAAACTGGTCTTGAACAATGATTTCTGATATTCACCGACGAGAGTATAGCTATCAAGAGCTTTCACTGTGCTGTTTTTGACTAAGCTGTCAAAGCTAGTTGCTAAATCCTGACAAGCCTGATTGTTATATTCAGAATCACTAATCTTGATTGATAAATTATCGGGATTATTTGTGCAGCCAGATATACTAATAGAGAATAATAGGATGAACAATGCTATCATCAACTTTAATCTGGTCATTCTCACCCTCAATATTCAGTTAAGGTATTAATCTGAAAGCCTCAGCGGAGATTTGAACTCCGGACCTCGTCCTTACCAAGGACGTGCTCCACCGGCTGAGCTACTGAGGCGTTAGCGAGGAGACGGCAGCAGAGGATATATAAATATTGCTGTAAATCGTAGAATCTCAGTTTTACGTCAAAAAGACGGAAGAATTCCCTAGTTATTGATTGATGATCTGGTCAATCATTGAGCTGCCGCCCGATACTTCTCTCTTGCTCACTTCTTTCACAAAGTCTTCCTCATTGATGAAGATGTAATTCGCGCGCGAAAGCCTTGTGTAGAACTTGCGCTGGTCTTCGACCTTGAAAGGCACTTCAAGCAGCATATTGATGCCTTCCCACATCCCGAACCAGCCTAACGGCGTCAGCATCAGGGAGATTATCTCATGCACTCGCGCGCTGACGAAAACCTCGATCGAGTATAATGTGAATAACAGCACCATGAAACCCATGATGAAGTACGTCAGGCCGCGCCGCTTCCTTCGCACAGTGTCATGGTCAAGCATCTTGACTTGATGGATGAAATACTCATGCAGGCGCTTCTTTATCAGGTGCTCGACTTTAGCGGAACGGAGCGCTGAAGGTATCGAGAACCTAAGTTCTATCTCTCCGGTTGAGGTTTCAGCGTACCTTTTCTGCAGCTCTTTAGTAAGGTCGTCAGACAGCGCGCGCTTCTCATACTCTGTAGGGTCAAAATCTGAGAAAATGTCGTCGTAATCATCAAGAGCGATGTGGATGAGGTTCATGAATGATGAAGGCTTGCGCTCTTCGACACGCTTCACTATAGCTTCGCTCATTGTCTACCTCTTTTTTTAATTATCTTTTACTGCTGATAGATTTGCTTATCTATAAATGTTGTGATAGAGCATGTGCCAGAGCGTGGCTCAACTCCGGCAAGGGTCTTGTTCCTTGATCCCGCCGTTAGGGAGACATTCGTGCTCGAAGTCTCCCGAATATTGTGATTTTTATTTAAGTATGTGCCAGAGCGAAGCTCAACTCTGGAGTAACTTCGAAACCCTAGGAATCAGCAGACCTCAACAGACATAACTTCCAGGTTCAGCATTATTCCCGAAACCCGCGGAGACTTCCAGAACCTGCAACAAAGAACACAATCAATCCTTGTGAAAAAACAGATTAAAGAAGCAAACAGAAGAGTGAATGCGAGGGACGGGATTCTGAACCTGACGCTCAGTGTTGCACCCTAGAGGTACCCGCAGCAGGATTCGTGCGCCGCACGAACCCTGCAATCACGATAAGTATGTGTTAGAGCGTAGCTCAACTCCGGAGTAACTTCGAAACCCTAGGAATCAGCAGACCTCAACAGACATAACTTCCAGGTTCAGCATTATTCCCGAAACCCGCGGAGACTTCCAGAACCTGCAACAAAGAACACAATCAATCCTTGTGAAAAAACAGATTA
>DATDYN010000025.1:0-10827 GCA_035289005.1 Candidatus Nanoarchaeia archaeon | reverse complement strand
TTATTATTGGCCATATTCATGACTACCGGAGGGGCGGCCTGGGATAATGCGAAGAAATACATCGAAGGAGGGGCTTTCGGCGGCAAAGGGAGCGACGCGCACAAGGCAGCAGTTGTAGGTGACACTGTAGGGGATCCTTTCAAGGACACTGCAGGCCCTGCTTTGAACGCGCTCATCAAAGTGCTGAACACTCTGGCGCTCCTGCTCGCAGGAGTGATCGTGGCTTACTATCCGGTCATAAACGGGTTCTTAAGCTCGCTGTTCTGAGAGATTGATTTTTTATTATTTTTTTGGTTTATTGTTCTTCTCTGATAATTCCATCCTTGAGTATTTAAGTTCATCACAATAGTCTTCTCAAGCCGACTAAGAAGCAGGCTTAGGCTTATACAGCTCAACAATCTTTTCAATAGACTCTCGCTCTGCAGTCGCTATCGCCTCACGGATCCTCTTCCCATAAGACTGGATATTCGAGGCTGTGAGCACAATAAGGTCTATAGGACCTCCGGTAAGAGCGTCAGTCTCAGCGTTATGCAATGCTTTCACTGCAACTTCAATCGCTTTAGGGATGTCTATAGCGTTCTCATCAATGCGTGAATGCTTCAATTCGTCTTCTATGTATTTCGCGGCGTCTTCACAGCCTGATCCTCTGATGATGTAGCTGAACTCATGCTCTTCAGGAGATTCTTTCAGGTTGCCGAACTCATCGACCGAAAACAGGCTTAGAGAAGACTGATTAAGTGAAGAAGACGGATTTATCAGAGATGAATGATTAGTTGCAAACATGAATACCGGAAGATCCTCAAGCTCTTCATCTTCCCTGCTCAGAAGAGTGTTCAGATTATTGACCTCTTTGAAATGCGGCTCAAGATAAGAGCTGCCTTTTCGATAATTCTCAACAGCAGTATTGATTATCTGCGCAGCTATCTCTTCAGTGCCTGGAGGTCTCTTGAGATAAGCGAACTTCTTAAGGAATGCCGCAGTCCTCTTGCGATTATTTCCCGCATAAGCTAATATCCAGCTTTTCCCATAGAATATCTTCTGAACTGGTTTCTTGCTTGAGAACTCATTATCCTCGTAATAAGACATCTGGGTATCTGCGCATATAATTACCCCTTCTTCGCCGAGATTGGTCTTTATGCCTATCAGTGTTGTCATGACGCCCCACCTGCAGAAATAGAACTTGTCAGATGGAGCTTTTAATATTTTCGTTGTCCTGATTTGGGGACAGATTACGCAACATTTATATTGCATAGAAGAATACACCTGCTAAGAGAGGTGAAATATGGCAGAAAAGATAAATCCGAAAGCGGCGGCGATCTCTCTGGGAACAGTGTTCGCTTTGTCGCACCTGGTAGGGATAAGCAGTTTGTTTCTTGGAGTGATGAATGCCTGGCAGAGGATGCATTTCATGATGATGTCTTACACATTGCAGGTGTTTGACGCTTTCACCATGTTTCTCGGCCTGATAACAGCTTTCGCGCTCGGCGCGCTGATCGGCTGGGTTTTCGCCACAGTCTATAACTCTGTAGCGAGCAAATGAGACGGATCGCTATCTTATTTTGTTCCTTTCTTTGATTCTTACTTATTCTTATATTATCTGATGATTCCCTCAACTTTGCAGATAAAGTTTTAGAATGACTATCATTAAGTAACTAATATGCAGAAAGATTTATAAGCGTCAATACAATGCCTCTCAGATATGGAATTGAAACCTTTGTATGTGCGGATAAATGAGCATATGGAATTCAAATCATTATACACGCGGATAAATGAGCTCATGAAGTCAGAAGGTCTGCAAAGCTCTCAGGATCTCGCGAATAAGACCGGCATCGCCCACTGCATCGCATATACATTGCTCTCAGGCAACAACCATGTCAATTACTCAACCCTGCTGCGCTTAGCTAAAGGTTTTGACTGCATACCCCTCTTGCTTTACAAGAAGAAAGACGGAAATCTTTTAGGCTCTATAGAGAGAGCGCTATTCCCTGAGAAGAATGCGGAATATATCGCGAAAGTAATTCATGACGAGAGAAAGAAAAAGTTCAACTCCAGGAAAGAATTCGCAGAGAAATTTGGCTTCTCCGCTGATTCCTTAGGAAATTATGAGAACGGAAGATGCAAGACTGTCAATGGCTGCAAAAAGAGAGTTGTTGGGAAACATATCGCTACGATCGAGAGATTATGCGGATATCTTGAGATTGTGCCTTCCTATCTTGAGAATTCGATAAAGCCGGATTCAGCGCTCAATGCTATGAGAAAAGCGCACGAGATGTTAGAGCTCGCTGTCAAGAGCGACAATGTGTTCATATGGTCCACTGAACAGGCTGCGGAGATGCATGGTTATCTGAAATCACTCACAGAAAGCAGCGAAAAATTCAGGATATTATATCCAGGCGACCCAGTCAAGCACGGCAATGATGAACTGAAAAGATAGATTGAATACGCCCTGATTCTTGATTGTCTATATCTTGACTATCCATAACATATTCATATCCCGCAACTCTGCTGATTCTGGTTCTTGATCGAGGGCTTGCGCGCGCAGGCAAAAGAGGATTTGACTCAACAATCTACGGAGATAGTAAGAATATTCCCATTCCAGAGTGGCACAACAGGTTGTACCATAAAGTAGCCAATACCACAACAGGTTGTGGTATATATTCTTGAATACACAAATCTATAAATACTAGTATCACTATACTCTCTAAACATTCTCGCGGACGCTGCATTGCAGACCTGTGTTATTTCGGCTAAGGCCTATCAAAACTCAAGGCAGAAGGCTGTCAAATGCCGCGATACTGAGAAAGAACAAGAGATAGAAAAGAAAGATAGGAAAAAAGAGAAAAAGATAGGAAAAAGACAGAAAGTCAACAAACAAAAAGGAGGGATCATGATGGCAGAGCTGGCTGTTGAATTGGCAGGACTGAAAGTGGTCAAAAGGAACGGAGAGATAGTCAATTTCGATGAACTCAGGATAAGGAACGCGATCGCTAAAGCGCTGCGCGCCACAAAGAATGACTTGCCTCAGGACAGGATAGACAGCATGACCGCTGAGATCGCTGAAGAGATAAGGATCAGATTCATAGAATTCTTCCCTAATGTCGAGAATATCCAGGACCTAGTCGAGAAGCGTCTCATGCAGGCAGGGCTTTATGAAGTCGCGAAGTCATACATACTTTACCGCGCAGAAAGGCAGAAAGCGAGGAATGAGCAGAAGCAGCTCATAGCTGAGCGCTCATTGAACGGCAAGCTCACTGTCAAGAAAAACGATGGGAAGATAGCCCTGTTCGATCTAAGGGAGGTGAGAAGCGCGATAGCCCTGCATTCCAAAGGATATGAGAATGACATCTCTCCAGACTCGATAATAACAGAGCTTGTCCGCAACATATATGATGGAGCTCCGACTTCAGAGATAGAGAAAGCGCTTATCCTGACAGTCGCCTCATTCATAGAGCGTGATCCAGCTTACAATGCGCTCGCCGCAAGGCTATTCATACAGAAGATATTCAAGGAGATAACTGACACCGCGACTGATGACTGCAACGGCGAGAAAGCGGACAGCGCGCGCAAGCAGGACATAGCCTCAAGAAATCGGAGATACAGAGAAGCGTTCATCAAAGGATTGAAAGAAGGCGTTACCGCAGGAATTCTCGACAAGCGCATGCTGGAATATGATCTTGAGGCGCTTTCAGAAGCGTTGGATCCTTCAAGAGACGACCTCCTGCAGTACATCGGCATCCAGACGCTTTACGAGCGATACCTCATCAAAGTTGGCAGCAAAAGAGTCGAGCTTCCGCAGTCTTTCTGGATGAGGGTCGCGATGGGATTAGCCCTGAATGAACAGGATAAGGATTCTAAAGCTAAAGAATTCTATGGATTGATATCCTCACTGAGATTCGTGCCCTCGACTCCGACATTGTTCCATTCAGGAAGCACGCACCCTCAGCTGAGCTCCTGCTATCTTACGACGATAAAGGATGATCTCGCGCACATATTCAAGAGCCTTGGAGACAACGCGCAGCTCTCAAAATGGTCAGGGGGTTTAGGGAATGACTGGACAAATCTCAGGGCTATCGGAGCGGTGATAAAGAGCAATAATGTAGAGAGCCAAGGAGTCATCCCTTTCCTGAAGATAGCGAATGACATAACTGTCGCGATAAACCGCAGCGGAAAGCGCAGAGGGGCAACCTGCGCATATCTTGAGGCATGGCATCTTGACATTGAGGATTTCCTTGACCTGCGAAAGAACACAGGTGATGAACGCAGGCGCACGCATGACATGAACACGGCTAATTGGATACCTGACCTTTTCATCAAGAGAGTGATCGCTGACCAGCCCTGGACATTGTTCTCGCCTGATGAAGTCCCAGACCTGCATGAGATTTACGGAAGAAAGTTTGAGCAGAGATATGAAGGATATGAGCACGCCGCGCGTGAGGGAAGGATGCGCAGATGGAAAGAGGTATCTGCAAGAAAGCTCTGGCGCAGGATGCTCAGCATGCTTTTCGAGACAGGCCATCCCTGGATGACTTTCAAGGACGCCTGCAATATCAGGTCTCCGCAGGACCATTGCGGCGTTATCCACAGCTCTAATCTCTGCACTGAGATAACGCTGAACACATCTCCTGAAGAGACCTCTGTCTGCAATCTGGGGTCTGTCAATCTTCCGAAACACATAATCGAGGGCAAGCTGGATGAGGAGGCGCTTGCGCAGACCATAAAGACAGCGATAAGGATGCTGGACAATGTGATTGATCTGAATTATTATCCAACAGTTGAAGCAAAGAACTCTAATCTCAGGCACAGGCCGATAGGTTTGGGAATAATGGGTTTCCAGGACGCGCTATTCATGCTAGACATCGGATTTGAGTCTGAAGAAGCGGTAGATTTCGCTGACAGCTCTATGGAATCGATATCTTATTACGCGATAAAGGCTTCTTCAGAACTTGCCGCAGAGTGCGGTTCGTACCAAAGTTTCAAAGGATCAAAATGGAGTAGAGGGATATTCCCTCTTGACACTCTTGACCTGCATGAGAAAGAGCGCGGAGTCAGGATAGAAGTCTCAAGAACTGCCCGCAAAGATTGGGATTCGCTGAAAAAGCAGGTGAAAGAGCAGGGGATGCGCAATTCAAATGTGATGGCGATAGCTCCAACAGCGACGATATCCAACATTGCCGGCTGCTATCCCTGCATAGAGCCGATATTCAAGAACCTGTATGTCAAATCGAACATCAGCGGAGAATTCACTGTAGTGAACTCTTACCTTGTCACAGACCTGAAAAGGCTAGGCATGTGGAATCAGGAGATGCTTGAGCAGCTGAAGTATTACGATGGAAACGTACAGCTCATAGCGGGCATTCCCCAAAAGATAAAAGACAAGTACAAAGAGGCGTTTGAGATCTCTTCACGCGCAGCCATCCTCATGACAGCTTATCGCGGGAAGTGGATTGATCAAAGCCAGTCGCACAATGTGTTCATGAACACTACCTCTGGCACAGAGATAAGCGAGACCTACCTTTACGCCTGGGCTATGGGGCTGAAGACAACGTACTATCTCAGGACTATGGCCGCGAGCCAGATCGAGAAATCGACTCTTGACGCTGGCAAGTATGGATTCACGCAGAAGAGGGATCATAGCTCTGCCGCGGAAAAGCCGCAGCAGGCAGTGATGTCAGAGTCGATGCTGTCACAGCCTGCGCTGTCACAACCGGAGATAAAGCTGTGCAAGATTGAGGATCCATCATGCGAAGCCTGCCAATAGGCCAGGATGAGTGAGGATGATCCAGTATCAGAAAGAAGGTGAGACTATGACAACAGATAATGCTGCTAAAGAAGAAATCAAGGCTCAAGGATTGCTCAACAATTCGATGACGGACCCGAACAAGATACTGCCTATGAGGTACCATTGGGCGCGCGGGCATTACAAGGATGGGGTGGCGAACAATTGGTCTCCTGAAGAGGTATCGATGCAGAAAGACATCGAGCAGTGGAAATCTCAGGAATTCCTCTCTCCTGATGAGCGCAGGCTCATACTCTGGAATCTGGGATTCTTCTCGACTGCAGAATCATTGACTGCGAACAATATCGTGCTTGCGGTGTACAGGCATGTGACTAATCCAGAATGCAGGCAGTATCTGCTGAGGCAGGCTTTTGAGGAAGCTGTCCATACTGACACGTTCATCTATTGCTGCGACTCGCTCGGCCTTGACCCTGACGAAATCTACAATATGTACCGGACTATTCCTTCTATTGATCAGAAAGATTCTTTTGTTGTCAAGCTGACAGAATCCATCTTCGACCCTAATTTCAGCACTCAAGGAATCGAGAACACAAGAAAATTTGTCCACGACCTTGTAGGCTACTATGTCATAATGGAAGGGATATTCTTCTATGCAGGTTTCGCGATGATGCTCGCGCTCAAGCGCCAGAACAAGATGATAGGCATAGGAGAGCAGTTCGAATATATCATGCGCGATGAGAGCATCCATCTTGCTTTCGGCTGCGACCTCATAAATACGATAAAGGCTGAGAATCCTGAGTTCTGGACTAAAGAATTCCAGGAAGAGCTCACCGGCCTGATACGCAAAGCTGTGGACTTAGAGAAAGCTTACGCTATGGATGCCTGCCCCAGAGGAATGCTTGGGATAAACGCTGAGCAGTTCATGCGCTACGTCGAGCATATCGCTGACAGGAGGCTTGAACGCATAGGCCTGCCGCGAATCTACGGCACTGAGAACCCTTTCCCCTGGATGTCCCAATCTACAGACCTTGTGAAAGAGAAGAACTTTTTCGAGACTAGAGTCACTGAATACCGCACTGCGGGATCGCTGCAGTGGTGAGGATGTCGACTGGGTCTGTTTCAGATGATATTTCCAGTCATAGGGTGTTTGTTCAGTCTTAGAATGGATAATATGTTAACCTATGCTCTTCAGTCACTTCTAATATCTCATAGTCTTTGATCTCTTGCGCGAATGCGTCCTTGAATTGGCGCATCAGGAGATCAATCTCTTTCTTGTCAGAAGTCTCTGTCTCGAGCTCTATGTCATGATCTCCGATCGTCCTGATGAGATAGATGATGTTCTTGTTGGCCTTGGCAAGCGTCTCAAACTTCTTCTGCTTTTCTTTTGTCATGTTCTGCAGCTTGAGGAAGATGAGTGAATAGGTATTGCTGAGCTTGCGATAGTCAATCTTTGCGCCGTAGCCTGCGAGGACTCCTTGCGCTTCGAGGTTCTTCATCCGATATCTCACATTGTCAGCGCTGATGCCGACTTCTTTTGCGATCTCGATGAGCTGTTCTCTCGCCCTATTATTGAGGATGCGCAAAAGTTTGATGTTTGTCTCATCGAGTTTGGCTGGCTCATCTCCTTTGGTGTATATTATTTCTTCTGATTCTTTGTTCAGCAGGTAAGATTTCGTATAGATATGGCCTTTCTCCAACAGGATGACATCCTTGTCCAGAATATACTCCCCCCACTTTCCGAGTAATTCTTCATAGCGGTCGCTGAAGTCAGCGATGTTCTTGACATTGAGCGAGATCACCAAGTCATATTTTCCTCTCAGCGAGGCGAGCCAGAGGATTCCTTTCTGCTTGTTCAATTCCTCTATCATCTCTTTCTCTTTCTGTTCTGTGATGTTGTGGAGGCGCAGGTAGATCTTGAAGTGCACATAGCCTAAGAGCAAGAGGTTTGTCTTGGCATAGAAGTACTCAATGACTCCTAAATCCATGAGGCGCTTGATACGATTGCCCGTGACCTGCTCAGAGAGTCCGACTCTCTTCGCGATCTGCTTGTTGGACTGCCTGCTATTAAGGTCTAATTCATAGAGAATGCGGCGGTCTTTCAGGTCGATTTTCACTGCCATAAGCTGATAGAAGCGCAGTTCATATATAAATGTTACGGTTCTATAAAAAAACATCATGGAAGGTTTTATATGGCTGTAGTGCATAAATCATGAAATAACTACCACAAAGTAATAAACTATAGATGAAAGTGGTGGTGATGACAATAAAGAAACGATGAAGGTGAAGAAGATGGTAAGAACACAAGCCGATAGAAATCTAAATCATATTGTAGACGAGATATATGATCTTAACACGCAGACAGTACACTCTGTCTTTGATACTCCACCGAGTACAGAGAATGAACAGAATCGGCACATTAAGAGAATCAGTCAAGGGGTCTCTGCCTTATCATCCGAACAATTTGAAGAGATGTTTGCATATGCGATACAAAGGTTAGAAGATACACAAAAAGAAGAGTTTGACTGGAGTTTTCATGCTTTTATTAGGATATTAGATGCAAGCACTCACAAAGATGAAAGAATCACTCCGCCAATACCAAAAAGTACGATACGAGAATGTTATGCTCATGACGCAAAATATCTTATGCCTGAAATACTCCTAGGATTGCTTAGATATGTGACTGTTCCTCCAACACCTGAAAGTGTCCAAGATAAATTGAGAGTGACATTATTACATTCATGGTGCCCTTATAAATATCAAAAAATACAGGGGAACGGCTTTATTGATTATTTAGACCAGTCGTTGGAGAAGTATGCTGAACATGGCCTAAAACCAACGACTGAGACAATACAGGGAGCAATTGATACGTTGACTCTTGATATCATAAATCCAAGCATAGTTATTAAATCTGATTCTAATATTTGTGGATACACTATGCAATGGTCTGCGTTACAGAAAAAATACGATATGAACCCGTCAATACCCCCTGAACAGATACAATCAGAGTATAATAAGGCTCTTCTTAGAGAAGGTTGCCGTGTAATCGAAGAACGTTTACAATATATGAAAGAGAGGCTTGGTGTTGAACCACACATTAATTCTGAGCTGTTACAACGTTTGGAAGCTGATGCACTGAAAACCGAGGAATTCAGCTATCTCCGCGATCTGAAAAAATTTGTTGGAGATGGATATATGGTCCCTCTTGAAAAGGTACAAAGACAAGTCCTTGAAGAAATCAGATGTGGAAATCCTATGCTCATAAGAACGGCGTTTCACGTTCTTGATTATAAGATTCCTGAAGAAGACTTAATTGCAGCATTTCAGAAATTTGTGACTAAGATGTATACAAAGCACCAAAAAAGTCAAAATGCCTGAACAGAAAATGAGCTGTCGAACCATCACTGTCCAACCCATGCTGATAATTCCTCCCGAGGAATGATTGCAGAAATGGACTGGTCAGAACTGAGGTTGTGATCCATGCAGGAAAAATGAATTAGTTCTCCCCCGCATGCACTAACCTGATCAGTATCCCTTCAGGCCGCTGCTCAAAGATGCCATAATCTCCTGGCTGGATATTGTTATCCTCGATGAACTTCGGAGGGATGCGCATGATAATTGAGTCTCCAAGGATTCCGAACTTGCGCACTGCCTGCCTCTTTCCTGTAAGGATATCATGCTTGATGAGCGCGCTGGAAGTGAAGTATTCTTCCCCGCACTTTGGGCATTTCATGCACTCCAGACTGTGGCCTTCTTTCACGCATGCAGCACTCTGCACTGCTGTACCGCATTTGTAGCATTTTTTCATGAACTTTTTCTTCGCACTCATTTTTTGTATTCTTTGTCTCATAAACTCTCTCGAAATCTATTCTTTTTTTAAATCTTCCTATTTCTCTAATTCTTTTGAAAGATCTACTATTTATCCTAAGATTTCACCTCAACCCACTCACTTTTGCCCCATTTTCAGGATCTCTTTCTTGCATCTTGCCGTCATCTGTTTATATTACGCCGAATGTATTATCACGACAACTCTCTTGAGTGATGCTGACGATGATGTAACACATTACCATATTAAACTCTTGAGAGATATCGACACAATAAGCAGTTTATCCCTTTAGTAATAGAGTATCATTCTATATTATTGCCGTAATCCGTGCAATATAGAACCAGACAAAATACACTAAACAAGCAGAAAGTCAGAGAAGCGCTAGAGAAACCATAAAAACAACAAAAAAAGAAACAAAAACCTTTAATCAACTCTTAAAGATTATTGCCGCCATCAAAATCTGAGATCTTAGCGTCAACAAGAGGTATTGGCTCTGCAGGTTCTTCAGAATCTATGCTCGCACCTTCAGAATTCTGCTTCTGCGCCTCGCTGATCTTCTCATTTTTTATAGTGCGCTGCAGCTCTCTGATGAACCTCTGCGTCGTCTCTAGATTGCTGCGGATGCTCACGACGGCTTTCTCGAACGCTGACTCAAGAGTCGTCCCATTCAATTTATACCCGATCACAACTCTTCCGTCGGTGATATAGCTTGTCTTCGCCACAATCGCGAGATCTGTCCATCGCGAGAGGTAGTCATACATCGTCTGCCTGCTGATTGAGGCATACGCTCCCATCTCTTCTACTGTCATGACAGCCTTCTCAAGCCGCTTCTGTCTGTACGCTATCTTTGAGCGCTCATAGAGCTCTAGAAGTACACGGTGCATCTTGTCTGTCGCCCCTTTCTTGCGAGGCAATAATCCTGTCCTGCACAATATAGTGTTGGCCAGCTCTTCAGGACCTGGATTAAGCCCTGGCTCTACGTTCATCAAGACTATTTTTTTGTCTCTGACTGCGTTCACCTCTCTTTCGAGATTTTATTGTTGGGTTTATCTCTCTAAGAATTCGTTTTTGCGTTCCTGTTTTTAAGCTTTTGGGAAAATGCCGGCAACTGTCGAGAAAGCTCTCTTAGATTTTCATCGTTGCTTAAAAGTTTCTGCGCAGGATTAAGCGAGAAATAACGAATATCTGCCATTAACCTATGATTATCGCTAAAAAGTTTCTGTCAAAACTATTCTAAGGCCTAAAAGATCAACGATTTCAGCGCAGC
>DATDYN010000024.1:0-39879 GCA_035289005.1 Candidatus Nanoarchaeia archaeon | reverse complement strand
CTCGGAGCAGATCCAGAAGAGGTTCAAATATCAGAATTGAGAGAGATTGGGCTTTAAAGGAGATGATGCTTAGAAAGAAGGAACATAGCGAAAGACAGGCTTAAGAAAAAGAAAGACGCGAAGAGGGATCAAGAATGATGTTCAATGCCCCGCAAAGATACGCGTACAGCAGCTCTATGGACAGAGGCTACACTTCAAACGCGGAGTTCGATAATCCTTCTGAGAACGCTTACACTGGAGCTGAGAATCTTGAGAAGCCTTTAGGCCCTGCAAGGCAAGAGCAGCTGCTCACTGTCGCGGATATAGGCCAGACAGTGACTGAGGGACGGGCAGGAGGGGGAAGTTTCATAGAGACGATACAGGCAGCGATCAGGAAAGGGGCTGGCTCTGTAGAGCTTGCCGCTATCCCCGGAGGATCAGAGCCTGGAACAGGAGTTGAATCTTACGGTGTGGATAAACGCAGAGAGCTCAGAGAGATAGCCCGCGCTAATGAGATCTCGATAATGTCAGTCCATACTCCAAGCCAGATAGGCAACCTTTCAGGATTCGCAGGAGCGGAGAGAGGGTTCTCGCACGAGCAGAGAGAGGTATTCCTGAATGAAGTGAAGAAAGCGATAAATTTCGCGGCGGATGTCACTCAGGGAGGGGCTGTCGTTGTGCATACTGGAGAATTCCAGCGCCCGATCTCGGAAGCAGAATGGGCAGACAAAGGAAGACTGTTCAGGCAGTATGATGAAGAGCATGACAAGGCAGTCATGAGGATTGTCGATGACCGCACTGGGAACATAATCCAGGCGATAAGGAAGAACCAGGAAGTCTACAGGCCAGTATGGCTGCAGGCTAATAAGGATTATGAATATGTTGATGATGATGGTAAGAAAGTGCAGATAAGAAAAGAGGATTATATAGATTATGAAGGCCGTAAAGTCCCGATGGATCGCCGTGTACCTAGATACAATCCCGGAACAGGCCGCTTTGACGTCGAGATACTGAAATGGGAAGACTTCGAGAGAGAGGCTGAAAAAAGAAATAAGGAACTGCCGCATGAGAGCCGGATAACAACTGAAGAGGCATTCCTGCGCGCGACCTTGGAATCCCAGGCGGCTCAGGCGAGAGGTTGGGCTCTTTATCATAGCCAAAGATTCGAGATGAACAAGAAACAGCTTGAGAAACTGAAAGAGGCTTATGAGTACGCCAAGAAGATCGAGCAGGAAACCCCTCCTGAAGAGAGATGGAAACTTATGCAGGACAAGAAGATAAACCAGTTCATGAGAGAGCTGGGATTAAAGGCAAGCGAACGCGCGCTCCCTTCAGAAGAATTAAGGGAGAGTATAAAAGATATGAGGCATGTGTTAGAGCACACTTATGAAGGCTCTGTAGGTTATGAACAGCAGGCGCATGAGCAGGAACTCTACAAGAAGCACGCTAAACCTATCGCTGTCTACGCTAAAGAGCAAAGCCTGAAATCCTATGCAGAAGCGGGAATATACGCTCTTGACCAGACAAGAGACAGGAATCTTCCTAAGCCAGTGTTTGTCGCTCCAGAACAGGTATTCCCTGAGATGGGCTATGGCTCGCATCCTGATGAGATGATAGAGCTAGTGCATAACGCGCGCAAGCAGATGGCTGAACGATTAATGAAAGAGCGCAGCTACAGCGAAGACCAGGCGAAGAAAGCCGCGAATGACCATATCAAGATGACTCTCGACACTGAACATCTCGGATTGTGGAAAAGGTATTTCGTGCGGCAGGCAGGAGAGACTGATCAGAAGTTCGATGAGAGATTCAATGGCTGGTATATGGATCAGGTGAAGAAGATGGAGAAGGCAGGGATCATAGGCCACTTGCACATAGCTGACGGCTTCGGCACAGGGCACGGAAATCTTCCCGCAGGACACGGTACTATGCCAGTAGTGGATGCAGTGCATTACCTGAAGAAGAAAGGATACACTGGAGCTTACCTTTCAGAAGGTTACGGAGATGCGCAGCGCATGCTGAGAGACGCATGGCGTGCTTTCGGCGCGCACATATCCACCCATGGAGGGCCTACAGGCGGAGGGCCAGCCGCGGCAGGGATGTGGTCTGATGTGCAGTTCTCCTATTTCGGAAGGCAGCAAGGGCCGTACTACACTTTCGGAGCCTACTCTCCATCGAATGATTGGACTCTCTGGTCCAATGTGCCGATGGAGTGATCTCAGAAGAACTATTTAGTGAGTTGAAAGTTAGGTCAAAGAACATTTTCTGAACTAGTCTTGCCTTAGGACACCCTACACAAGATTATAATTATGGTAAAGAAATGCGAATAATGCGACAGCAACCCCTACACCAATGATCATGCCAGTGACTAGACTCTGCAGCAGAGCAACACCTATCGCGGGAAAAGCGATAAGCAGCACTGCGGCAAGGACCAATGCTTTCACGAACTGATCAGTGTTCATCAGGCACCTCTGACACGGAAATAAAGGTATAATGCGAATAATACGACAAGCAAGGCTATTACAATCCAGCCGATATTAAGATTTTTAGTCTTCATCATGAAGTGTACACCCTGATATTCTTTCTTGACAATGCTTTCTCAATGAGATTGATCTTATAAGTGATGAAAGTGAGATAGAGCACTATTATCGCAAGAGAATTGGCAAGAAGATAATCCCATCTCTGGATACCATTGATAATGTACAATAATGAATTCAAGGATATGAACAGAGTGATGATTCCAGAAACCGCGGTTATCGCTTTAAATGCTGAAGATTCCATGATGACTAATATGACCTGCGCATTATTAAATGTTTCGGAAGAAATTACGGAATTGTTTCAAGCATTCCGGAAATATGGATATATTACCCTAGGTGATAGATTTAAAGATTTATAGAAACATTAAGGCTTTAGATCCTCTAACATTATTTTCGTGCCTTCTTTAAAGTCTATAGGTATCACGTTATATCCTTTCCTGTCAAGGGTTGAGATAGCAAAGTCATAATCCCCAGGGTATCGTCTTTGTAGATATTGAAGCAAGGCTGCTATAAAATCATCATTAATGCCAAGTGTTCCAGTATGCGAATTCTCTCCAAATCGCGTGCCAACGCTGTCTTTTGGAAGTTTATCTTTTTGTACACCTATCAGATTAAAGAATGAGATTATCCCTTCAGGAGTATCTTCTATAAAGTTCATTAGATCATCTATAACAATGTCTTTTGAAGCCCCTTTCTCTTTACGGAGCTCTTCCTGGCGTATCTTGCGAAGATCATCAGAACTATGGGTTAACTGAGTTAGGAAATTTATTGGCAGATCAAATGAAAGATCATAACATTTTGATGCGCCAAGCCAGGACATATTAAAAGAGTCTTCCGGAATCTTTAATTCTTTGCCTAAATAAAGACTGATGACATCATATGGATCTGCCAGATTCAAAGGAATAAATCTTCCGCCTGCATCTTTGCGGCCTCTAAAATGAACTCCGTATCCGCCAGCACAGGTGTAGATTCCAGGACCATGCGGCAAATATTTTCCTCTTCTTAAGGCGACTATTAAACCATCTTTAGTTATATTCACAGATTCCGCGCAAAAAGGATTGAATCTTGAGTCTATAAGTTCTCTTTTAGCGTATACGGCTCTTGCGTGAGAAACATGCTCCACATAGTCAACATTACCTGTCTCAAACCTGATTCTTCCTCCTTGTGAAGTTTCTATGCTCAATACGTTCAACATTTGTCCAGGGGTGATTCTCGGATCCAAATTTGCGCTCTCTCTTTCTATTTCTTTCTTTAGGTCTCCCGCATAATTGATACTGATAGATGAATCATGAGCGCATTCTACATTTTCCCGAAGGATGTTACCCGTGTTTAAAAGATATATTCTTGATTTTGCCATTATAAGATGGTGAATATAGAAAGGTTTATAAACCTTATGGTTATAAATCGGATTATGAAAAGGATAGCTATTACTGGGGCGAAAGGCACTATAGGCACTATACTCAGAAAGAATTTAAAAGAATACGTCCTAACTTCTATTGATCTGCCTGAAGTGGATGTCAGAGATTACAATAAACTCATTAAAGCGCTTTCAGGACACGATATAGTGATTCATCTAGCTTGGGATTCAATAACAGAAGATAATGATAAGGATAGCTTTAACCCAGATAATCCGTTAATGTTCTTTAATGTCTATAAAGCGGCGCTTGAAATAGGAATTCCAAGAGTCATCATGGCAAGTTCTGTCCATATAGACATGTATCATAAATGGGCTGAACCTGGAGTAATGGCTATAGAAAGAACGCATTTGCCAGACAGCCCTTATGGAGCAGACAAATTATTCATGGAAGCAATGGGAAGGTACTATGCGCAAAAAGGATTGGAGGTCATATGTTTGCGGTTCGGCGGTGTCAATCTAGGCGATAGGATTGATCTAGAAGAAGATTATGAGAAAGTCTGGCTTTCGCAAAGAGATTGTGTAGAGTTAGTTAAAACTTGCATAGAAGCTCAAGAGATTCCGAATAATTTTATTGCCATGTACGGTATTTCTAATGTTTCCAAAAAAGTTTATGATCACTCCAACCCGCTGGGATGGACACCGAAAGATGATGATAGTAAAGCTAATAAGACTTAGAAAATCAGATTAAAATGATAGAAGCCATAATATTTGATTTTGGAGATGTTATTTATAGAGTGGATAATAACAAAATAATAAAGAATCTTTCTAAATTTACAGATACGCCAGAAAAAGAACTAAAAGCTGCGATATATCAAGAGCATGCCATATCCCGTGAATATGAAAATGGTTTAATAACTTTTGATCAGTTTTTTCAAGAGATTGTAAGAAAAGGCAGTCTAAAAATAACGCCTGATGAGTTTATCAAAGCGTATTGTGATAAATTTACAGTGATGAAGCCCACTTTAGAATTAATTAAAAGACTAAAAGAAGAAGAATATAGTTTAGGCCTGATCTCCAATGCTGATGAACTAGATTTTGAATACGCGATAAAAACTTGTGAGATATTCCCGTTATTTGATGCCGTCAGCCTATCATTTGAAGTGAAAGAGATGAAACCAAATGAGAAGATGTTTCGTGATTCTCTGAGAAAGCTGGGTAAAAGACCGGAAGAATGTGTTTATATAGATAATATCAAGGAATTTGCTGATGCTTCCAGTAGACTGGGTATTCATGGAATACATTATACTGGATATAGCCAATTAATAGGAACTTTAAGGGATTTAGAAGTTAGAATTTAATCACATTATTAAACATCGCAGATCATAACCTAAATCCAGCTTTATATCTCTGCTTTGAATTCTCCTCCCCCAGTCTCCAGTCCTCAAGCATCCTCACTTCCCATTCAGGATGGTTAGGCGCCTGGCGTGAGATCCTGAGATGGAGATCTTCGTGATAATGCACCCTGAAAGTGTCAGGATCCCCTTCATGCACAAAACAAGGGCTTGTCGGCGGAAGGCAATAGCCGCGTATTCCGTAAGGGATCTGGCTTCTTGGCAACGCGACCATCTGCCGCAAAGGCTCGATCTCTGTGATTGGAACATCATTGCCGTAATCAGAAACTTTTGCCTGGGATGATGCATATCTTTCTGTGGTGAGCGCTGAATCTGGAGATCTCAATGCTTCGGATGCTTCAATAGCAGGATTGTATCTGCGCGAATCTTCACTTGCCTTTGCCGCCTGCAACAGAAGATCCTCCAGCAATATTTCCTCCGGAATAAGCGCTCCCTGTCTTCGCTCCGTAACTTTTTGTTCCATGACTGAGATTCTTTGCTGAACCATAAGCAGGACTATTAGGCATTCCAGAATCTAAGAATGGAGCTCCGCCAGAGATGAAATCAGGAACCTTGAATTCATGCTCTCCAGCGCTTCTTGCAGCTTCATCATATTTCTTCAGAGTGCTGAAAGCTGAAGGCCTTCCGAGCTGCGCTTCTGAATACTGCACACTTAAAGGAAGCATTATGTAAGCTGTGGCTTTGCCCCCAGCGATCTGCAGAGGTATCAACAGATAAGCGCTCTGCGCTCCTGAAGCGAATCCTGAATCAATGCCTTTAGAGGGATTATTGTGACCCAAAAGCGAGACAAGTCCGCCCTCTTTACCGGAATATCCTGCAGGAGAACCTCCAATCCCTGAATTTCTCGAATATATTGAATTCTCTGCTGAGGCATTGCTGTATCTTTCTCCATTAAGCATAATCATCGGAGCTCCGACAACTTCATCGATCCCTCCTGAAGAACGTCCTCTTTTAAGACCTGAATAATTGGACAGGTTATAATCTTGCAGCGGAGATTCAAGAGAGAGTTGCCGCGTCGCTCCATGTTTGTTTGTGTTGCCGTACATCAGGCACCTCCTCTCGCAGAGAGTTGATTGTGAATAAGCTTATTGAATATCTCCATCGCTCCGATGCCTGCGCTGACCAATGACTGCACGAATCCTGAAGCGAGATCATGAAGGCCATTCCTCGCGGGCCCTGGATGAGGAGAGAGCTGGATAGATTCTGAAAGATTCGCGATATCATTGTCGCGCAATGCCTCAAGCCAAGCATGCTCGAAAGCGAAAGCTTTCGCTTCCTCATCCAATTTGTCAAGCAGAGGGAATGAGAGCACATGGCCTATCTCATGGCCGATGGTTATCAACAATCTGTCAAGGTCGTTCTCTTTAACAACAATGATGCTTTGAGAGAATCCTTTCCTATTGATCGAGAATCCCTGGATGCCCTCGCTCCAGATACCGCCGAAATTCTCATGCGCTCTACGCATCTCTTCCTTGTTTACAACATTTATCGATATGTCTTCAGGCAATCGCTTTCCTGTGGTCGCCCTGAACGCTTCTCTGACATAATGCTGGACATCTTCAGCTTTACCAATGAACGGCGCCGCAGGCCTTTGCGGCTTGAGGAAAGAGTCAGGAGAGAAATGGCTTTCGGAATTCTTTTGTTGTTTGTAGCCTGAGAAATATTTCTGATCGACCAATCCTTTCAATGCGTAAGAGATTCCAGCAAGATATTTCCCTGCGAAACTATCCTCCGCGAGGATGCCGTTACTGTTTCCGGAATCCCTTGCAGAAGAAGCCTGAGTGAACTGATTGAAGAAAGAGGAAGAGCTATATCCCGCAGATCCTGATCTGCTGGAAGAATAAGTCTCTCTTATTGTCTCTCTCATTGAAAGCGAAGAGCCAGAATATGAAGAAATCACATTCTCAAGAGGGCTGCGCGCGCTGTAGAAAGAAGCCGGAGCTTCATTGCCATAGCTCATGCTGCTGAGAGAGTTCCTGCTGCCGCAGCAGCTTCCAGAGCAACCCCCAGAATCATTTCCTGACTGAGACAGATAAGTCATAGTAGGTATCCTATGTTTTTTCTGCTTATAAATACTTCCCGACGGCAGCACAAGATAGTGAGACAGGAAAGTCATAATTGGTTTATCGATGAAATTACGGCTTTACAGCCAAAGGCCTAAGATCATTGATTCAAGAGTATCTAAAAATAAATCAGGACACAGGTATAATTAACTGCTAACCTGCTTGAAGTCATCAGATAGTTTAAATAATACCGCAACATTCATGCAGTTATGGAATGGAAAAGAACAACGCTGTTTGTACTGCTCCTTGCTTTGAGCGCGTTCATATTCGGAGCTATAACCTTCTTTGGCGCTTTTAGGATGGGGGCATATCTTTCTTTATTCCTTCCGCTGTTCTTCATAGTTTTCGCGATCTTCCTTTTCCTGACTGTGAAAGAATACTCAGCAAAAAAACTCTTTATACTATTTTTATTGATTGTCGCTTATTGGCTGATACTCGACATCCCTTTCCCAAGATGTGATTTCAGCGGTAAAATCTCAAGCCCCTCACAGGAATGCACCTGCTTAGGATTTAAGAAGATGATAGGCGTTCAAGATGGTTACTGGTCAGAATGCGTAGGGATACCAATCAATTATAAGACAAAGATTGCAGAAAACATAGGAAGATTGAAGAAAGAGGAAGACCTAGAAATAATGAGATGGAGAACAATGCAGGAAAGACTGGATTCTGATCCAAGCTTGAGATTAAGCATTCAGACAGATGTGCTCAGAATAAGAAAGAATGATAGTGAGAACTTTATTTTTGGAGTCAGGAATATAAAGAACATTTCACTAACATTCACTGTTGATAATTCAGAGATATCAAAATCGGACAACAACACAATCATTGAATTAGGTGCAGGCTCAGAACTGTCTTTTGAGACAGCTGCGTCTTATACTCTTGCGCCTTCAGAAGTAAAGATATACAATATGACTATCGGGCCTATTGATCAGACTGGATCCTATCTTGTGCGCCTGAAGATAATCGATCAGGAATCAACAGAAAGAATTTATGCTGAAAAACAATTCATTGTAAGAATCCTAGAGGAACCGGCTAGAGAGACAATAGTTCCTAAAGGAGAAGAATATTTAAATACTTCAGTGACAGAAAAGCCAGCACTATGGCCATAGACGATAAATTAAGCGTGACAGACTCCGCAAATGATCAGCGGGATAAAAAGAAACGTCATGAGAAGCAAAAACCAGCGTATCAAGAAGTGAAAGAGATTCTCGAGATGCTGAGAAAGAACGGATGGCTGCCTAAGCCGCATAAACAATTTGTGCGGCTCCCTTCTGATTGGAAGATCAATTACGGAGCGTACAAAAGCTCTCTTAATGTCTCAATAGGATATGATGAATTCATAAAGGAAATATTTTTATAGCTTTCTCTCATTATAGGAAGACAGATGGAAGAGAAAAAGAGGTGGTACGCGCAGTCTGCTGAGTCTGTAGCCTCAGCGCTGAACACAAGCCTGAAAGGGCTGACTTCTGAAGAGGCCAGGCGCAGGAATGATTCTTTCGGGCTGAACCAGCAGGCAGCGGCTAAGAAAGATTCAGCGGCGCAGATATTCTTCAGGCAATTCAAGAGCTTCATCGTGCTTGTGCTCTCCGCGGCAGCGCTTCTCTCACTCTTGACAGGCCATTATATCGAGGTAGTGGTCATAATCACTATAACCTTGTTCGTTGTGTTGTTAGGATTCTTTGAGGAGTTCAAAGCTGCAAGAGATATGGACGCACTGATAAGATTAAGCCCGACCATGACGCGAGTTCTGCGCGATGGCAGAGTCATAGAGATAGAGACTTCATTAATTGCTCCTGGAGATATCATCGTCCTGCGCAGAGGGGATATAGTCCCTGCTGACGCAAGGCTTGTGGAAGTCAATAATATAAGAATAGATGAATCCATACTCACTGGAGAATCAGGAGCTGTCGAGAAACGCATAATCCTTCTGGCTGAAGAGCTAGGGATAAGCCAGCAGCAGAACATGGTCTTCGCCGGAACAAAAGTTCTTGAGGGCAATGGGCTGGCGATAGCTGTCGAGATAGGGAACAGCACAGAGATAGGGAAGATCTCTAAGATGCTCTCTAATATAAGACAGGAGAAGACTCCATTACAGCAGCGCCTAGAGAAGATGGGGAAGACATTATCAGTCATCGCGATAATTATATCAATGATGATATTCATAATAGGGATTGTCAAAGGGGTGAGCTGGGAAGACACCTTATTGTTCTCGCTCGCGGTGCTCATATCGGGAATACCTGAAAGCCTTCCCGCTGTAGTGACAGTGACGCTCGCCGCGGGAGTCAAGAAGATGGCCTCGCGCAACGCCATACTCAAGCGCCTTCCAGCGGTCGAGACTCTCGGAACTTGCACAGTGATATGCACTGACAAGACTGGAACGCTCACGCAGAACAAGATGCTTGTCGAGACGATATTCACTAGCGACACTGAAGTCAAAGTGACAGGCGACGGCTACAGCCCTGAAGGGGTTTTCATGAAAGAGGAAGTGAGCATCGATCCAAGGAAGCATGAGACTCTCTCAAAGATGCTTGAGATAGGAGTGATGTGCAACAACGCTGAAGTCAGGCAGAAAGAGGGAGAATGGTTCATTGACGGAGAAGCCACTGAAGGAGCGCTCATAGTCCTAGGAAGAAAAGCTGGGATGCGCAGGCAGGAGATGCATTCATTGTATCCGAGAACGAAAGAGCACCCTTTCGATCCTTCAAGGAAATGCATGAGCGTAGTGCATAAAGTCAAGAATGAGCAGATGGTCTATTCTAAAGGGGCTCCTGAGATGCTGATCGAGAATTGCTCTTATTATTTCCACAGGGGGAAAGTCCTTCGGCTGACAAAAGAAGTGAAGGAATTATTCGTGAATAAGACGCACGAGTACGCGGAGAAAGGATTGCGCGTGCTTGGGCTTGCGTATAAAGCGCATAAAGGATCTTTCGAGCAATTGAAGCATGTTGAATCAGGGCTCATATTCGTCGGCCTTGTCTCAATAAGGGATCCGCCGCATGAAGGAGTCAAGGAAGCTATCCAGGAATGCAAGAACGCAGGGATAAGGGTTGTGATGATAACAGGAGATAATGAAGTGACAGCAAAAGCTATCGCGCGCGAGCTAGGGATATTCTCTGAAAGAGATGTTGTGATGACAGGAAGCCATCTTGATAGCATGGACAGGCACTCTTTCGAGCGTATAGCTGATGATGTCACAGTCTTCGCGAGAGTAGAGCCGCGGCACAAGCTCCGCATTGTTGACACTCTGCAGAACCTAGGGAATATAGTCGCGATGACTGGCGACGGAGTCAATGACGCTCCAGCGCTTAAGAAAGCCGATATAGGCATCGCTATGGGAAAGACAGGGACTGAAGTAGCTAAAGAAGCCGCGGAGATGGTGCTGAAGGATGATAATTTCAAGACGATAGTCGGAGCGATAGAGGAAGGAAGGACCATCTATCTCAATGTCAGAAAGTTCGTCTATTATCTATTGCTCGGGAATTTCGCAGAAGTCATACTTGTAATAGTCGCAGTGCTAGCAGGAGTCAGTCTGCCGCTCACCGCATTGATGATATTGTTCCTAAACCTCGCGACAAGCGAAGTGCCAGCTTTGGGCATGAGCATAGACTCTCCTCCTGAGGATATAATGAAGCAGAAACCAAGAAATCCTAAAGAGGGCATACTGAGCGATTACCTGCTTCTCAAGATAGCGAATGTCGTCCCTCTGGCTGTGCTTGGAACACTGTTCCTGTACCTATGGGAGATTGTGATAAAAAAGAACACGCTTCCGCACGCGCAGACTGTGGCTTTCGCGACAATAATACTGTTCGAGCTCTTCCATGTGCTCAACGCGCGCGCCTGGGATGAGAGCGTGTTCACAAAACGCACTCTTTCAAATGTATATGTCACCGGAGGGATAATACTCTCAGTGCTTATGACATTGATAGTCATCTATGTCCCTTTCCTGCAGAACATATTCGGGACAGTGGCATTGCTGCCTTCTGAATGGGTTACGATAACTCTGGTCGCCTCAAGCTTGCTGTTTTTCATGGAGATCCAGAAGACGATAATCACTGCAGAGATAAAAGAAAGAGAGAAGATGAAGATATCGCCGACGAGAGGGTGAGAAATTAGTGAAGAGATAGAAATTGATTAGGATTTATTTACTCATCATCTCAAGCATCTTCTTCTCAAGCGCTCTGGACATATTGATATTGTTCTTTGCGCAGTACGCCTTGAAATCCCTTAGCACATTTTCATCAATAGTGATATTGAAGCGCGCCCTGCGATAAAGCTTGCGCAGCTTCTTGGTCTTCTCATACTCCAGCAGGCTCTCAAATACTTCAGGATACCTGTTGATTATGCTTTTCGCGAGCAGGACATTCGCTGATATGTTACCTGATTCCATGTTTGATGCACCTTTCAATCTCTCTTATATCTGTCAAATTCTTGGTCAGGATACTTACGACTATCTCAGGAATCTCCTCAGGGAGGTATTTTATCCTGTTGAACTCCATGATGAACATCAAGACAGCGCCGGCAGTGCGCTTGTTGCCGTCCTCAAAGACATGATCGACGATTATCGCTCTTGTGAACAGCGCCGCAGTCCTTAGCCAGTTCTTGCTTCTTGACTGAGTCTTCACGACATAATCAAGTGCGCCAGGATTGACTACTCTTCCTTCTACGAAGCACTTGTTTATCTCGGTGACGTCCTTGAAAGATAACATTTTTATACGTACAGATAAGTATAGTTATATAAAGGTTTTGGTGCGGAGAGATAGTAGTATTGTCACCACATAGTGACTACATAACCGAAAGCTTTATAAACCGCAAAGCATTAATACCTCGATAGGACGACCGTATTTCATAAGAGGGGGTAAGAATTGAGAGGTATAAAGTTTTACTGCAAAGACTATCCTCAAATAGACTATCTATCGACGGAGCACTATGGAACAGACCTGCCTGAAGATCCTGAACTCGCTGCGATATCCTAACGGACTGTTCGCGGCGTCAGCGAAAGATGTCAATACAGGCTACAATCTCTGCTGGATAAGGGACAATATCTACTCGACGCTAGGATTCGAGGCAGTGCACAACTTCAAAGAAGCTGTGCGAACATACCATGCCCTGCTCGACATACTTCTGAAGCATGAATACAAGATAGACTGGGCAATAAGAGAGAAGCCGAAACACAAGCACCAGTACATTCATGCCCGCTACAATCCCGCGACAATGGAAGAGATCTGGGATGACTGGGGCAATAAGCAGAACGACGCTATAGGCGCGTTATTGTTCAAGATCGGAGAGCTTGAAGAGAAAGGAGTAAGAGTCATCCGCGATGAGAACGACTCAAGGATAGTGCAGAAGCTTGTCCTCTACCTCAACAGCATAGAATTCTGGCAGGACGCTGACAATGGGATGTGGGAGAACGAGGAAGAAATCCATGCGAGCTCTGTAGGAGCGTGCGTCGCTGGGTTGAAGAAGATCCGCAAAGTTATTGATATTGACCAGAAGCTGATTGATGATATGATGAATAAAGGGATGCTTACGCTGAGAATGCTCCTGCCGAGAGAATCACGCTCAAAACATACTGATCTCGCGTTGCTCTCATTGATCTACCCGTACAATATCGTGGAAGAATCTGTGGCGCAGCGCATACTAGAGAATGTCGAGGCATCCCTTGTCAAAGAGAAAGGAGTTGTTAGGTACGCAGGAGATTGGTATTATGCCAATGAGGAGAAGAAAGAGGCGCAATGGTGCATGGGCTTCCCCTGGCTCGCGATAATCTACAAGCTGCGCGGAAGGAAAGATAAATACGCGGAGTACATGCGCAAAGCAAGCGTGATCATGACTCCTGAAGGAGCGCTGCCGGAACTTTATTACGCGAACTCAACAAAGTACAACGAGAACTCTCCCCTAGGATGGGCGCAGGCGCTGTATCTAATGGGGCTGAAGACATAAAAACAAACGGAGTGAAAAACATGACACCACTATTATACGACACTGTGAATTTTTTGTACAACAGCGTGATGAATCATATGCCTGAAGCGCTGCAAGAGCGCAGCATGGCAAGCGCATTCATGCTCGGAGGGGCAGGAACCTACGGCGTTGTGAGAGGGCTTCAATGGGCATCAAAGAATGTTGTTGAAAGAGCGATTCCTGGATTCGATAAGAGAGGGCTTCCTATTTTAGAAAAGGTATGCATTGCAGGAATGGCAGCAGCGCCTATTGTTTACGCGCTTGTCGATCCAGAAGGAGCAAAAGCAATCATGACTCAACATCCGACCTACACTTCAGGGATGGCAGGAATCTGGGCAGGAAGCATTGCAGGAGCTGCGCAGGATCAACATGAAAGATCGTTAGAGAAGAAATTGGAGAACAGCTCTGTATAAAGAATATAAAAGCAAATTATAACAAGAACATGGAGCGACAATGCCAGTATATTTAGCCTACCAGATCGAACCTAAAGAGATGACTCAGGACAGATTGATCCATCTCATCGACAATTACTATGATTTCTTCGGCAAAAAGAGAGACTCCAGTGAATACATTGCTAAGCGTCAGGAAGAGATAAAAAGATATAGGAACGCCTCTATTGAGCATATCAGAGAGAAGATGAGCCAAATAGGAGAATCTCCTTTCGAGATCGTTGCCTGGTTTGCCGAAGTTTATCTGGTCAAGAACCATCCCTTGCTTGAGATCACTTTAAGGCATAACGATAATTGCGGGGCGCGCGCTCCAGGGCATTTCACAGGAATAAGCATCTCACCGCACCATTCAGGCAGCGAAGGATTAGTGGATATGATAGAGTTCAAGCCAGAGATGGACGCTTATCTGAGGATGTAGAGAATCCCTTTCGTAGACAGGTCAAGATTAAGATTATGACCGCCATTTATGAGAATTTATGGCATACCCCAGTAATTATGCTAACAATGAAGCGAGTGTGATACTTTGGAATTATTCCTTATAGGCACAAGCCATGCTGATCCTCAAGGAAAAGAGAGATTAGACTCCATACTCGAAAATCTCCATCCTGAAGTATTGAGCATAGAAGCGAAGAAAGGCACAATAGAACGGGTAAACAGGTCGAGATTTCTTAAAAGAAAATGGTTAGAGAGCATATACAGAAGAAAGCAATATCCTGAGCATTTGGTCCGTCACGGACTCGCATTCTTTGATGAATCCAATAAAGATTGGGGATATGAGATCGTCTCTGCTCAGGAATTCTCAGAAAGAAAGAAGATTCCGATATATTTTATTGATGATATGCAGGACTATCCTGAAGGAAGAAAGATAAGGGCGAGGAGACTGAAAAAATGGCGGCAAGAGGAGCTTGATTTACCATCAGATCCTGAGGATATTGAATTGAGACCTTACTCGATCGTAGAAGAGATTGAACGCGAGAGAGCGGATTATCAGAGAGTGAGAAGAATCCTGATGCGAAAAGATGATAAGGCTTATGAATCGGAGATATTAAGATATTTCGGGCAGTCTGCCGCTGCTGCCTTGGGACAGCGTGACTTGTTGATGGCAGATCATCTAAGAGAAATCACGCAAAAACATCATTCTTCAAGAATTGCCCACATCGGAGGAGTTGCCCATATTCTTGACCATCCAAAGAAAAAGACGCTTTATTCTGTCATAAAGGATCTCAGGCCTTCAAGAATCATCATTGATTCTCCAATCAGGCTAACAGAGAAAGAGAGGCATTTCTGATAGAGAGACAACCTAGATGAGTGAAGAGATAAACAGTAAACATCCCAGATAATCCTTGTCTGCTGATAGTCAAAAATAAAACTATAAAAAAACAAAATATTCAGGCGCTCTTCTTGACATTGACCGCTTTCAGCCCTCTGTCGCCTTGCTCTACGTCGAACTCGACAGCGTCCTTCTCGTTCAGGACGACATCCGCGCTGAGCGCTGACTTGTGCACGAAATACTCTTTGCCGTCTTCTCCCGCGAGAAAGCCGAAACCTTTCGCGGCGTTGAAAAACTTCACTGTTCCTTTCATGTTATCTCCTCACTAAAGTTTTTGGTCAGCGATGGCAGCAGTAATGATCCTCAGATTTACCTGTTACAATGATAAATCACGCCCCGCATGGCCTTAAATGCTTATTGCCCTCTATTTTACCGCTTAGAGGGAAGAAAACATCCTCTCTTCTTAAAGCAGTGCATTGGAAGGGGGAAATTAATGGATTTCCTGCGCTAACTAGCTAGATATATCTCGCCAAGAAGTTGAGTCATGATGCGAGAATCAGGGATATCCTTCCAATCCAAGAGATTTCACCTTGCGATGAAGAGTCTCATACCTAAGCCCAATCTTCCGAGCCGCCATCGAGACATTACCTTTGCTCTCAGCCAATGCCTTGAGCAGGTATTCCTTCTCGAACTCTTCCTCTGCCTCACTGAGAGTGAGCTGGCGCGCAGGCAGCTGGTCGACTATCTCTTTAGATACTTCAGGGACATTACGGTACATATTGTCCAGTTTCTTGACCGCGACAACCCCTTTATAGCCTTCAAGCACGCCCTCTATTATAGAGCCTACAGCCTCTTGTCTCACGTCGTAAGCCTTGCGCATCTCCTGCCTTATCTTCGGCACATTGACGCTGTCTTTCACAAGCCTATGCACTGATCTCCGGTCAACTCCAGCGATACGCGCGGTCTCTGATACATTACCATAAGTTATCTCAAGCAGCCTTCTGAGATACGCGGCCGCGAACTTCTTCTTCGCTTTCTTGAACGGCAAAGAAGTATCGATATTGATATTCAGCAATGAGGTCTTGCCGATCTTGGAAGAGATGTCTTCAGCGAGCTCGTCGATAGTTATGCCTATGAATTTCTGCATTGCGCTCTCGAGTATAGGGCGAACTTTCTTCTTCACTACCTGCTCGAGATCCTTGCGGCCGATGACAGACTTGTCCATGCTCTGATCTTCCATAAAGCGCTGTAACCAGAGCATATTTAAGAAGATTGCGACAAATAGCACTAACTAGAAACTAATATTTCTATAGGTTATAGCAGCTCTTCAGGCCGTGCGCGTCGATAGCGGCTGTAATAAGGGCGTCCCATATAAAACTCATATGGCTTTTGAACAACGCGATAATTAGAAAACAGTTCTCCTTTTGAAGTAGGATCATAATAACTCCTCATCTCAACTATAAATTTACGACTTATCTTTTTAAATTCCATATCTTCCCTTTTTGTATCAATGGATATTCTTATTCGCTCGTAAAGTTCACATACTTTATTACGTAATAACATGATACGCTCCTCCAATAAGATTATTGCTAATAAAACCTGATTAATAACTATTATTCTCAACGAATATATATAATTACTGCTTTTTTTGACTACATAAGGGACATATTAAAATAAGAACGCTCTTTCAGTTAGAAGCAACTCATCAGACTTCCCCATCGCAAGCTTTAAAAAGGACGACCGAGTAGTGACAGGTTATGACAGCAGGAATAGAGAAATCATCCCCTCAGGAGCAGATAGGCTTCCATAAAGGAGCTTTAAGCACTCTCGCTAAAGAACGCCAGGAGCTGGCAAGGATGCTGGGGATAGTAGAGCAATTGATGCAGATGCATGTCAAAGGACTTAAGGATCTAGGGGTTGATTTGGTAAAAGAGGCTGAGAAAGCCCAGAAAAAAGTTAACACGCCAATAGAAGACATACTGAGATAGGCTTGAATTCTGGGAGAGATAGACAGAGCATGACTTCAGGCAATGCTCTAGACTGCAAAACTTCAAGAAAATTTATCGATAATCAGGGTACTTGCCGCAAGGCAATCACTAGCATGGACAAGAACAAAACAACATTTCAGCGCAAACCTCTCCACTTGAATAACTGGAAGGATGCATTATTCATCAATATATTGAAATACCACGCGTTCGCTGATCCTGAAAGCGAGATAAGAGAATGGTTTAAAGAAGAACCAGCTGCGCTCCCTAAGAGACCTAAAGAGAAAGCTCTTGATATCCTTAAATGGTATCTTTTCAAAGACGCGCCTAAAGAGGGCAGCAGGAATCTCTATTCAACTACTGAGCAGGAATTCGTCAAGAGAAAGCTTGAATCTGCCATTGGCTCTTACTCTCTGCTTCCAAGAGAGACTGGAGGACTATTTCTGAGGCACATTTACGACACTGCAAGAATACTTATCCAGTCGGGAGCTGATGTGCCTACAATATTCGCAAGCATAGACCATGATTATGTCGAGGAGAAACGCTCAGAAATCCTTGAGAAGCAGCTTCTGAAAGAATCACTGCGTGAGAAAAGGCTGACAGAAGAGACTGCTGCTGAAGCGATCGACCCTGAACTTCTTAAGGATATCCATGGATCATTAAAGGCAAAGAAAGCTCTTGAGCTTCTCATCAAGGAGAGTGTGCAAAGAAGGATTGAGGATAGAAGCTATTTCAGGATGGCAGATGACCTTGACACAAGGATATTCAATGAGATAGCAGTTAAGAATCTGGAGCTGAGCGCTGAATATTCTCCGCTAAGGAATAAAGGAGGAGATGTGCAGAAAAAGATAAGAGAGGACGTTGAGAGGGTAGGGCGCATGATAAAGAAAATGACCCGCAGCCCTGTAAACAACTATGATGTCTCAATGGCCCATCTTTTCTATCCTAAAGAAGGCTCTTTCACCTATCAGGAGCTTTATGACTCAATAAACCAGATGGAAAATAGCCATTCAAAGAAAGTTAACGAGCTAAAAGAAACATTAAACACGTTTGAAGACCTGAACAAAAAAGAGGGAAGATACACAGACGCGCAGATCCTGGAGAGAGAAAGAATAGTGTCAGGAATAACAAAAGAGCAGGTTTACACTTTCGCGATGAGAAACGCGAAAAAGACATTGGAAGAGCTTTCTCATGACGGCGCATTCAACAGCATGAGCTTTGACCAGATAGCTGCAGAGATCAGGAGATCTCTCTGGGAAGAAAGCTTAAAATTATTCAAAGACGAAGTGCAAATCAGATTCATAGATAAAGTCAACATGAATGAGATTCTGGCCACTATCGCGATAAAAGCAAGCGATGGTCGCCAGAATACGGCAAGCCAGACAAAACTTTCGCCAAGATACGAGCTACCCAAGAGCGAGATTGATGAATTCGAGATTGATGACAATGGAAGATGCATGCTTTCAGACCTGAGTGATCTTCTCAATGAGGATCCTTACAATGCTCGCAAGGATTTTGACAGATTGTTCGAGATGTATCCTCCTAAAGACCTGGAGCTGCGCAAGATCCCCACAACTGCCTCAAAGATATTGCTGATAATGGACACTCTTAAAGGGCTTACTCTTTCTCGCTTCGGCATAACAGACCTGAAGAATAAGTATGAGGATATGCGTAAAGATATCAAGGATGGAAAGAGCAATATAAGGGAGAATCGACAGCTCTATTCCTTGCTCTCAGTACTGGACATGCTGGAAAGTTCAGCCAGTGAACAGCTCCCTCTCGCGCTGAAGCCAATACTCCCAAAAAAGAAAGAAATAAACAGGTTACAGAAAAGGATCGCTAAACATTACAGTGGAAAGAACGCGCTTACGGTTAATGTCTGGGATGAAGCCTCAAATCCAGGAGAACGAAGAAGAGAGTACAGGGTGCATGGCACGCTGTTCCCTTACCTTCTCGCGTTCCATCTCACACGGACTGGAATGCCTAGGCAGGAACAGCAGATAAAGATAGCGCAAGACACCCTGGTGATGCGCATGGCGTTGAAATGCCTATGGGACAATACGTTATTGAACGACAATCCTTATCTCAAGGATATCCCCACATACCAGAACCTTCTTGGGCTGACTCTCGCGCAAAAACTTCCTAATGATCAGGCATGGAAGAGGGAAGAAGGCCTTATCTATGTGCCTAAAGAGATATTTGTGCCACAAAAAGAGGCTTCTAAGCCTTACACTGCAGCTAAAAGCGTTGAATTCATGCAACGCCTAACAAATAAACAGGAGAATAAATGAGACTTTACTGATATGAACTGATGACTATGCTAACAGAGTGATACCATGGACAAAGAAAAACCTCTAAAGAACAGTTACGACCTCTTTCAGGAGAGAGAGCGAGAACTGATCATGTGCTTCCTGTCGCTTAAAGACAGCGAAAGCATCGATATGATAGTGGAAACAGGAAGGTTCGAGCATCTCATGCTTCTTGCGACAATAAATTATGAGCCTGTGAACGCTTTCTTCAATGATGAGAAGAAAAGAGAATTATTGATTGAGCGAGCGCGCGAGGATTACAACCAACGAAAGACAGACACTCTGAGCATACTTTCTGCCCTGTCGCCGATAATAGGTTCAGAATTCATGATACGGAATTATGATGCCCGTTTCCCTGAGAAAAAGAATAGCAATTTCAAGCACATCCCAATAAGGAGCAAGAGTGAATACATCCAATTCCTGAGCAGCATAGCTCCTGATGATATAAACAGGATGCTTGATGAAGTGATAGAAAGCAACGCAGAAGAGGTAGGAAGAATGAGGATTGACCCTGGAAGAAGAGGCAAAGGAGAAAACCGGGTGAAAGATAAGATTGAAGAGATGAGAAGAGTCATAAATGCTGTCAAGAAGACAATTGAGAAGACAATTGAGAATACAGTTGAAGAATATGGGAAAGGCAAGAAAAACGCTGAATCGCAGGGACTGACCCCTTTAGACATGCACTGCTATCATCTGCAGGGTTCTTATCAAGAAAAGCAGAAGACGCTTCTCCCTTTCTTGATAGCACGGCGCTCAAAGCTTGGCTCACTCCCAGGGCTGGGAGAAACAAAGAAAGGATTATTCCAGATAAGAGAGGATTATGCTCCAGGCTATATTCACGGAAAGACGCAACTAAGCGAAGCAGACCTGGCAATGCTATCTACGCTTAAAAAGACTGCGCTGGACATCGCTTACTGGCGCAAGCAATGTAATGATCACCTCCTCGAAAGCCACAGGAATAAAGTCGAGAAGGATAGAAAGAAGATACTGGAAGGATTCTTTGTCAGCAAAGATTCAAGACGGGATGTGCTTGATACAGAAAAACTCATCAGTATGTTCGGCAGAGAGAGGAGCAAACTTGAGGATAGAGAGATATACCAGATTGCTTACATGAACGCGCTTGTCGTGGACATCCAAGGGGTGGCGTTCTATTATATTAATCGCGCCCAGATGGAGAACGCAAGAAATGACCTGCGAAACAGGTTCTTCTTCATACCTTTTGAGTCAGATAATTTCTATGAGCTTAATCCTCTGGCCCATCTTTATCGGGCTTACCATGAGGTCACTTCAGGAATGACGAAAGGAGAGATATTCCTCAAAGGCCCTGTTGAACTGCATATCTCAACTATAGCTGACCATCTGATATCTGAGATAGGGAAAGAAGCGCACGGAATATACGAGACACGGAGAGGGAGCATAGAGAAGAAGCTTGGATTCGACAATAAGAAAGTCCCTAGCAGATATAAAGAGATAGTGAAGAATTACAGCAAAGAGCTTGATCTTGGAAGAAGAAGGCTGTTCGCGCCTTCCGCGCGGAAGATATATTCTTGAAATTTTGCATCACTAGGATTCTGCCTGTCATAAAGATTGCCTAGACATTCGGAATGAATTAGACACCCCTAAATAGTAGTCAATATAGAAAGATTTATATAACTAAGTTGGTATTTATCATAAATGGAAGGAATACACCTTGAAGAAAGTAGCGGCGTGCTGCTCGTGCACCCTGACTTTATGCAGACAGGTTCAAAAAGAATGAGGGAATTATCAATAGAGTGCATATTCCCCCATAGGCCCTACCAAGAGGTTGTTGATAGTATATATGCTAATTATGTACAGATGCAGCAGAAATGCAGGGAAAAAGGAAAACCGTTATTTATTATACCAAGCGACCCACTAACAATCAGGCAAAGCCTTGAAAATATGGGGATGCAGGAAGATGCTGAATTTCCGGACATTAACAATTATTCAGATATCGTGGAGAGCATAGCTGCCAAAGTCGGAAAAAGCCCGGATAAAATACATCTCCTTGTTGGAGGGATATACAGCGATGCCTGTGTTATCAATCATATGCGTTTTCTCTTTAAAATAATCAAAGTTGAGGAACATATAGGGAGGGTTTCAAACAATTATAGGAAGGATAAGAGCGCGGCAATAAACCCGCTTAGATACGGCCAGCTTGAGCTGTCGCTCACAGAACGCGCAGTGAATAAGGGAAAGAATATCGCAAGATAGAACATCACAATTTATGAATTCTTATAAAACAGACACCGCCTCAGAAAGAATCCGCAGCGATTCTTCTCGCTTTAGGGACATAGTTCAGGACAATCTTCTCCTTGACCCTGCCGCAGCCGAGAAAATCCTCGCCGCTCTTGACAATAACCCATCCTTCAGCCTCAGACTTATTGAACACGTTCTCTCCTGCAAGCCAGTGCTTCGCGTCTTTAGCATCTATCTCAACGATATTCTTTGACGCTAAATGGCCGATTATCTGGCTGCCCTCCATGCTCAGTCTCAATTCCTTGCGCCTCTCATCCTTGATGACCTCGGCGAAATAAAGCCCTAAAGTGTCTATGTGCAATGCTGAGATATCGATCTTCTCGACATCGCGGGAGAATATATAGAGAGTGTCCTTCTTATCGTTGATCAGGAACACGAAACTATCGCCAAGCTTCGCACCCCACTGCGATCCGATCATCTCAGAGACCTCTTTGCGGTCTCTAGTGTTGAGGAATGAGAGCTTCTGCATCAGACGCCCCAGACAGGATTGCTCTGCCGCATGATCAGGGCGATCTCCTTGATCACTTCAGTCTCATCAGCGCTCAGGACTTTCTTGAGCTCTTTGATCTTGACAAAATCCTCCTCAGGTATGGAAGAGTAGAGCATGTCTCCCTCGTTTATCTGCCTACCTACGGTCACTCCTGGAAAAGAGACTGCCGCCTGCTTGCCGCGCTTCAGCTCTGAGACGCTTTCCTTATCCACTTCGATCGTCTTCACTGCAGTGAGCTCCCTGCCGTTCTTGTCCATGAGAGGCATTCCTGTCCTAAGCACTCCGCCAACGACTTCAATCCCCATAATCGCGGGATTGCTCTGCCTAAAAACATATCCTGAGAGCAATTGTATCTTGCAAGGCCTGACTACAGCGTCAAGCTGCAACGCCTCGATGTTCTTTGACGCTTCAGCGCGCCAGGCCTCATACTCTTCGATAAGGCGGTAGATGATATTGCTCGAGATTATCTTGACCTTCTTGGACATCATCGAGACATCTTCAGGGACAGGGATATTGAAAGAGAGTATCGCGCTCAGAAGAGGATCCTTGTCGAAGTTTGATTCTGCTCCTGTGATATCTTTCTTTGTTATGGCTCCGATAGATGCATGCCTGATAGGGAAGCCTTTCTCGCGCAGCAATGTTATGAGCGCTTCAAGAGAGCCGAGATTGTCAGTCTTGATAGTTATGCCATGAGCGTCTGTGTCTATGACTATGCTCTCGATCTCTTTCTGGATCTCCTCTTTCACGCTCTCAAGCTCTGCCTGGGCGCAGGAACGTACTGGCATTCCCGCCACAACTCCCTCCATGTCTGGGCCTGAGATCTTCACTCCTGTGGCAGCAACGACTTCCTTGACTGGCTTGAATTTCGCTTTCTTGTCGCGCATCTCTGACAGAGGCATAGGCTCGAACATCGCTTTAACACGAGTCACTATCGGCTTGTCAAGCCCCCCAAGGACTAAAGTGTCCCCTATTCGGAGTTTCCCATCATAAAGTATCACGTCGATAGTCAGCCCTAGGCCTTTCTCTTCCTTGACTTCCATTATCGATCCTTTCGCTGGCCCGTCAACTGCGCACTGCAATGACTGCTCAAGGTATTTCTGCGCCAATCCTGCTAAAACCATTATCAGTTCAGGAATGCCTATCCCAGTCTTCGCAGAGCAAGGGACTATCGCGACTTGTTTTGTGTAATCTTCAACCCTGTCGAAACGCTCGGCATTGACTGAGAATTTCTCGTAAAGAGAGCCGACAAGCTCGTACATCTTGCGGTCAAGGACGTCCTGCACTCCTTTGCCCTGCTGCTGAAGCAATGGAATGAGAAATCCGCTGCTCACTTGGAATCCATGGATAAGATCTATCTTGTTCGCCGCTATCACAAACGGAGTCTTTGAAGTCTTCAATATCTCTATAGCTTCCACAGTCTGCGGTTTGAAGCCTTCATTGATATCGACTACAAGAACGGCGATGTCTGCCATGCTTCCGCCGCGCTTTCTCAGGCTTGTGAACGCGGCATGACCTGGAGTGTCTATGAAGAGTATCCCTGGGATCGTGAACTGCATATTGAGTTTTATGAGGAGCTCGCCGCACACTTTCTTGATGATGTCCAGAGGGATGATCGACGCGCCTATCGCCTGAGTGATTCCTCCTGCCTCGCCGGCAGTGACTGCTGTGCCGCGTATGCGGTCTAGAAGGGAGGTCTTGCCATGGTCGACATGGCCAAGCACTGAACAGATAGGGCTGCGCATTGGCATGCGTTTACCTGAAGAAACGCGTTTTTTAAAGGTTATGTTCTGTATTGGAAAGAACTTCAAGCCAAACATTTATAAGACTGAGACATTTTCCAGAAAACATGAAAGTCAAGAATCTCCTTATCGGTTTCGCTATCGCAGTCATTCTACCGTTCGTTGTCGGCTATGGCATCAACACTTTCGACGCTTCGCCAGAATACCAACAGTACTGCAATGACAGCTATTATCCTTACTCTATACCTGTGAAAGTTCCAGGGCCTGAATATGGGATGAATTGCTCTTTCAATCCTGCGCTTGACCAGGACATGCAGAACTGCAGCATGAACAGAGGAATTCCGAGAATCAAGTATGACGAGCGAGGATGCTCTCTTAATATGACTTGCGATATGTGCCAGAAAGGTTTTGATGCGGCGCAGAAAAGCCATCAGAGGATTGTGTTTGTTGTTGCTGGAATTATCGGAGTGATCGCGATCATCATCGGCGCTATGCTGTTCTCTGTCGAAGCTGTAGGCGCAGGCCTTATGGGCGGAGGGATAGTCTCTCTGATATATGGCAATATAGTCTACTGGCAGAATCTTGATAATCTGATGAAATTCCTTATACTGCTCGCTGCGCTCGTGATTGTGATCTATGTTGGAGTTATCATCAATCAGCAACGGAATAGTGTTGCGACATCCAAGAGAAGATCAAGCAGATAGTTGGGTGTTTCTGGATTTTATTGAGAGATATTTTACTGATTATCTTGACGCCACCACAACCTTTAAATAGGAGTATCTATCAGTAGTGTCATAAGTATAGGGAATCAGATTCATACGGCAGATTATCGGGGGTTGGAATCATGAAAATCAATACTAACAGTATATTGTTCTTGTTCGCCGCAGTGCTGTTCACTATCAGCGTCGGCTATCACTCACAATTGGGAAGGTTCGCTGATGATAATCAGGACGGCCAGTTCTTAGTGCATTACAATGTCAAGAACACAGGCTCAAGAGACCTCAAAGGCTCAGTCAATGTCTGGATCCCTGAGCTTGATATCTACAGCTCAGGAAACGCATTCACAGCGAAGAAATCGAACACTTACTCAGGATTCGTATTCCCTCTTGATTATTCAGGAGTCGATGCTGATGCAGGGCTTTATCTCGCGCGCGTGAAATATTCTTCTGACAATGCAAAAAGCTCAAGATGGGCTTGGGTCAGGATCGAGTAAGAATATTTTTATCCATTCTTTCGGTTACAGCCGGAAATATTCCGGAACATTTCCCGAAAAGTATATAAATCTGCAAGACATTCTTTAAAGGATGACTCAGACAATCACAAAAAGAAATTTTATAGAAAGGCACTTAAATAAGCCAGAAGAGATGATATCTTATTCTTTACAGATAATAACTGCGATTATGGCCGTGATGACTGCTGTGTGGTTGGTTATCCGACTGACAAGAGGTTTATGATGCCTAAGCAGAAAACGCTCATCATCACTGGAGCGATAATAATCATCATCGTGAGCATCATAACTCTTTACCAGATTATACGCGCGATATTCGGCGGCACATGGTCCACAGAGAATATCACCATCGCGCTGCTTATCCTTAATCTCACAATATCTTTCACTCTAGCCGGAATGATAGGCGATCTGCGAAGCAAGCTTTACGGCCACTTCGGCTACCATAAAGGATTGGAAGAAAGACTGAAAAAAGCTTAGATATCCTGATAAGATTGAGATCCCATTCTTCTAGATCCACAGCGTCAGCAAGAATGCTGTGTTCTCTGCCGCCTTCAATGAATGCACAGCGTTCTTCGGCAGCCTGATGAGCACTCCGGGCAGCATAACTATCTCTCTGCCTTCAAGAACAAAAGCCCCTCTCCCTTCGAGCACATGCACTGTCCCTTCCTTAGTGGAGGTGTGCTCTCCGAGTTCTGTCCCAGCGGCCATGCAGAACAATGTGATGTTGCTATTAGGAGCGCTGTGCAAGACCTTGCTGAGAATGCCGCCTTCTGAATAATTTATCAGAGAATTCAGCTGCTTAGGAAAGCTGCTGTCGTTTTTCTTGGATTTTTGTGCGGAATTCATTAGCATCTCTATTAATCTCGTTGATAACAAACTATATTAAGTTTGCTTTTTTCAATGAATTTGCAAGAAATATCCTGCTGTCTTTTGGTCGCCACGCCTCGGTTTCACCGAGGCTGAATTTTCCTGCCCCCCCCCCCGACTCAGTCGCGGGGGAGGAAAATTCAGATTGTGCAAAGCACAATCGTGGCGACCTTGACACAATCAAAGTTTTGATGATTAGTCTTTTGAATCTAGAAATATATTGTTTACGATAAAATTTTATTAACTCTTACCTCATCAGCTCTTTCAGATACTGCTCCCTTATCGTCTTGGATCCTACTTCAGTGATCTCGACAAATGCCTCTCTTCCTTCCTTAGAGCGCCGCATCAGCCCTATCTCCTCAAGCCTGCTGACATATCTTGAGACTATCCCTGCCTTGCCTGACTGGTCATAAGGATAAAGCTCCTGCACAAGAGTCTTCAATGCGATCCTGTCAGTGCCTGCCTCCTTGCCTATCCGGTAAGTGAGCGCGAGGATCTTCTTCTCCATCCCTACAAGCTCATATTTCACGCTCACGCTGCGCGGCTGCACAATCTTAGGACGGAAAAGATCGACAAGCTGGTCAAAGACCTCAATGAATTCCTTGCCCTTGCTCGTTATGGCGAGCACGACATCATTGTCAAGGATGTCCATCGCGACAAGGCCTGCGTCAGCGAGCGCTCTCGCGGAGTCTTTAGGGGCGAGCATGAGATTGAGGCGCGTCTTAGCGTAAGAGAGCTTCATAGTGTAAGAGCTCTTCTGGAGGACTTCATTGTCATAAAGGATCTTCAGCAGCACTACCGCATGCCTGTCTGTCAGCACATCTCTCAATGACATAGGCAGAATTCTCATTCAGAGATATATAAACATTGTTGCAGTGCAGAATGAGTATCGCTTTTTCTAGACAAATACAAGAAAACGCAGGAAGAAAACAGGACAAAAACAATACCAGCTCACCATCTTTCCGCACTGCTCCCGCCTTCTTCCGTTCCTGCTCTCCTTCTCAAACAAGAGAAATAACAATGATATTCTGCCTGAATTCCTGGAATGCCGCATGCGTCTATACAGCCCATAGACTAGGAATAATGCATTATAGAGTATCGGAAACAACGGAAGTAACGGAAGCATATACCGAAAAGTATATATATGACCTTGACTTTCTAGAGTATCAGTTGGTTAGAAAGTGGTTATAGACAGGCCGAAAACAGGCGGAAAAAACCGCCTCGTTTTCGCTTGTTCAGCCAAAGAAAAAAAAGAACGAAGAAAAAAAGATTGCAGGAGATGAATCATGGTAATGGGTATCAATGGAAACCGACGGTTTGGGGGAACAGCAGGTATTTCCAAGGGAGTGGTTGAGGAAACAGGAACAACAGTGCGCGCAGCGAGCGGTGAGGATTTCCTCCCGCAAGCACGCAGCGCATTCACTTTCATATATCATCATGGGTGAAAGAGGAGCATTATGGCGTCAAAATCAGATAAGAATGAGAACAGGCAGCAGAAAGAGAGCGTCAGGGAGAGCGCGAAAGAGATTTCTAAAGCAAAAGCTCAGGAACCTCAGAAAGAGATGACTTTCGCGACAGTGCTTAAGAGCCAGATCTACAAGGACCGCAATGTGCTCTATGCTCTTGAGCCGCCGACAGGATTCCTCCACCGCACAGCGCAGAAGAATGATCTCATTGTCGAGCTCGCCCCGATATTGATGGGTTCTGCAGTCAATTGCCTTTTTGTGTTCGGAAATCCTGGCACAGGAAAGACCGGACTCACGCTTGATCTGATGAACCAGCTGAAAGAGGAAGCGAAGAAGCAGGGTGTCGAGCTGATCTCGGCATATGTCAATTGCTCAGAGAACAGGACAGAGCCGGCGATACTTCTCGCGCTCATGAGCCAGCTTGACATTTCAAGAGAATATCCCAGGATGGGATGGACTAAAGCGAAGACCATAGCTGAATTCTCAATGCTGCTCAACAAGATTAAGAACAATGTGCTCATAATCCTTGATGAGATAGATTATGTGCTGAAAGAGAGCGGTGACGACATCCTCTACAGGCTCAGCAGGATCAACAATGATGTCGATTCGAAAGTCTCGACAATACTGATCTCGAACGACATACGTGTCGCGGACTATCTTAAGCCGCGCACTCAGTCCACAATAGGAAGAGTGAAAGTGATATTCTCTCCTTACGCTTCTGATGAGCTCGCGGACATACTGCGCGAGAGGTCAAGATTCGCGTTCAAGCAGGACACTGTGGCTGACGCGGTAATAAGCAAGATTGCGGAGATAGAGGCGCAGCGCGATGGAGACGCGAGAAAAGCCCTTGAGCTCCTGGATTCATGCGCGAAGATCGCGATAGCGAAGAAACGCAGCAAGATAACCCTTGACCTTGTCGATGAAGCAGACCAGATGCTCGAACGGGATCACACTCTCAACACAATCTCGACACTGACAGAGCACCAGAAGCTGACTTATCTCTCGATCCTGCAGTATGAAGGGACGATAATCTCAGGGACAGATGTGTTCAAACACTACCGGGAATTGTGCGAGTCTTACAACATAAAGCCTTTGTCAGAGCGCCGCTGCAGGACAATAGTCATAAACCTGACAGAACTAGGCCTTGTCGATTCTGAAGTCGGATGGCTTGAGGACGCGAGGAAGAAGGCAAGGAAAATAATAATCAATCTTGACGACGCGCTGCGAAACAAGGCGATCAAGCTCATAAGAGATTCATTGAAAGAGTATTGACTCTCATGGCGTAAGAGGGGAGAAAGAGGTGACGAAAAGGCCGCGGCTATGCTGCGCCTTCCTTGCCTGAGAAAGACAGGCAAGGCCAGTCCAGAAGCGAGTCTACCTACTTAGACTCATCGCTGGGCTGGTTCTCTTCATGTTCATGCGATAGCTGCAAGGCTGCGCTGAAAGATTCATGGTTAATCGATTCATCAATGGGGGTGGTTGATTAACGGCAGGCCGTGATCCAAAAATTGCGGCCTGCGCTTTTTTTCAGAAGACAAAAGGGGAGGTTATGGAACAATCAGGGATTGCCGCGGAAGAATCAGCTTATGACACTGCAGCGCAGGCTTACGCGCAAGAGCAGAGGATCATCAGCAATCCTTCGCTGCGCTATTTCGCAGACATATTCATTGAACTTGGTACAAAGGCGCTATTCATCACCTCAGTGCCTTTGTACTGGTTCATATTATTCAATTATGCGCTAGGATGGTTTGACCTTCCGCTTTTCGTATTTGTTGTGCTGTGCTCTTACGCGTTCTCGCTCGCAGGCAAAGGGTGGGGAGCGCTTGACTGGCTGTCAAGAGCACACAATAAAGAGAGCTCAGAAGCGCAGGTATCTGACAGCGTTTCAGATAAGGATCTGCAGGAGATTGGATACATGACAATTGATAATGTCACAGCAGATCTCAAAGACAGCATGACCGAAGAGATGAAAGATAGTATTTCCGTAGATATGACAGACGCAAATGCGATTACTTAAGAGATAACAGGTGCAGAACAATGAGAAACTTTCCAAGGAGAGTGTCAAACATGCAGGATTCATTCGGACAATGGCTGAAGCTGAGAAGGCAAAGGCCTGCTGCGCAGATAATTGCGGAAAATGGGGCTCATTTCACCAATGGATTGGGATTCTGCGCTGAAGACTTGCTTTACAATTTCATAAGGACTCAGAATAACCGTCTTAAGTGGAGACAGGTCGAGAGGAAAGAGGGAGCGTTCTTCATGAGGATGAAGAGCAGAGCGATAATATTTGTGAGGGGTGGAGAAGATGAATAGAAACTTTAACACTGAAGGTTTTGGGAAGGATCTGTATGCGCTTGTGGATCAGGGAGAGATCAGCGACACAGTTAATGATTCGCAGGATGCTCTTGCTTCAAAAGAATTCCCTGAAGTAGTGATGCACGCGCTTGTCTGGAGGAAGATGGGCTTTGTGACTCTAAGAGATTCAGCTGTGCAGTTCAAGAACGCGCTCAAGAATAATTATGAGATTGATCCTGCGCTGGCGTATGTCGGAGGAGTTGTTGCGCAACGCATGATACAAGGCCAGAACATGGAAGGCATTGATGCTGTGCTTGATATATATTCTAAAAGGACTGGTGCGATGCTAAGCGATGACTTTGCTGCCTGGCTTCAGGAGAAGGCACGACCTTATGCGCAGATGAAGGCAACTTATAACTAAGCTAGGATATTAGCCATAAAAGCTCTAGCGTCGATAGTCTAGCATTGACGCCATACCCCCAATATACTAAATAGTATACTGCTAGGTAAAAGAGTAACCTTTATATACTACCTCTAGTTCTGTAAGGACTCCGGAAAATTGAGATAAAGACCGGAAATGTGAATATTCAGTAATATTCGCCGGTCAACAGAAAAGAGAGGGAGCATATGCAAGAGAGCATAGAATCACATTTGCAAGGGATAACAAGGTCAAAGACAGGCGGACAGCCGCTTGTGACGCCGAGAGAATTCCTAAAAGAGATAGCTAACGGAAAGAATTCAGCAAGACGCGTAAGTTTTCTACTAGAAAAAGGGGTAGAAGACGCACTGTTCAGAGATCCTGAAAACCTACCAAAACCCATACAGAATGTATATTTCCCCTGTTTAAATGTCAAGCTGAACTACAAACAACTCACGAAATTAGAATACAATAAAGCATTCACTCTTTCTCCTGAAGAGAAAAAAGAAATACCAATCATTGATTCTACGCCAATGTTGCGCGATGATAACAGCGAAGATAACATTAATGGATATTCTCCTGAAAGGCTAGAAGTCGCATTTTATCTTAAACATTCTAAAGAGATACTTTCACAGATCACTGTTGCAGGAATACTTGAAGATAAGATAAATAATATAGCGAGAGCAATAGGCCATCCCCTTTCAAGAGAAAACCCTGATGAAAAAATTCCTTTCGCGAGATTTGTGCGAACACTTTATGATATCGCCAGGGGATTAGAAGAGAGTAATTATGAGATAAGAATAGCTATCGAAGGCAGAGCTTTTTTCATGACAGTCACTAACAATTCTAAGACCTCAAAGGACTGGGAACAGCTCACAAGCAAAAGCGCACTCAATACTCTTCTTGGAAGATACTTCAACAGCGCAGAGAATAAAGGAACGGATAATGACGCGCTGCTTTTGTACCAAAAAAACCTTGTCAATCCCGACATATCCATTGAAGAGACGCAGAAGATACGGAAGAAAGAAGCGGATTTTATCTGAACATCACGCAATACTGATTCTCAATAACGAAAATCGCAAAAAAAAAAGGATTTCTGGAATTGATAATCGACGCAAGTGTCGATTATCAATAGATTCAAGACATCGCCGCCGCGCACTTCCCAAAGACTTTCTGAGCTGCCTCAATGAACAGGCTTTCCTTATCAGTAGGGATCATCGCTCCCGCGGCGTTCATGTGGCCTCCGGCCTCTCCGCCGGCTATCTCGACGATCTCCCTTATCACCCCAGTGAGATCAGTCTCATTCTTATATCCAGAGATTCTCAGAGAGACTTTGGTAGTATTATTCTCAGCGCGCGCGAGGCCGAGCATGAACAACCCTTCCGGATACTCATTGGATTTCGATAATATAGAGAGCAGTGTGCCTATCATTGTTGACATGACTGCAGTGCCGCCATTGATTATGATATGGTTATCTCCTTTAAGGACATGAGAGGAATCATCAGTATTCTGCCTGTACCAGTTCAGCGCCGTCACTATCTCTCTCTTGTAATTGCGGTGCATCTCTATGGCCTGCTTCTTCAGCTGAAGGTCCCCAAGACAAGCTCCTACGCCTAATTGCGCGAAACCAAGCCTGCCGCAGGCATTGAGCAGTGTCGAGAATTCTTTGGCGTCACGGAGAGGGGAGCCTTTATCCTCATGGACAAGAGTGAAGTAATAGCCAAGCACGTCCTCAGGAGATTTCTCATTCACCCTGCGCATTATGACATGCGCGATAAGGCGCTGCTGCTCCTCTTCTGAAAGATCGACAAGAGTCTTCCATCCTTTGCCGTTCTGAGGATCTATCCCTGCCTCGAGCAATAGCTGGAAAGCTCCGCTCTCGCTGCCGCTCACTCCAGGAATGTAAGGGTCTGAAGAATATTCCAACGCTTTGTGCATAGGCCTTGTCTGCGCGCCGTAAAGCCTCAGTCCGCGAGTCACTTCTATCTTTCCGCTGGAGACAGCGTCATCAAGGATGTCTTGGTTCAGCTCCATGAATCCTTTGTTTTCCTGGACATCGCCGATAGCTCCAAGGATAGCGATATGCGCGAGATCTGCATTGCGGGAGTCGAAAGATTTCGCGAAAAGGTACGCGACTCCCGCGCCGCTGATCTCTTTGCCGCCGTCAATGCCGTATATTCTTGGGTTCGGGAAGAAGATATTCTTGGTAAGAGATCCCTTCAGGCACTCGATAGAATTCTTGATAGAATCACTCCTTTCAGGAACTTCTCCGCAGGAACCGCAATCATGGAGGTCATGATGATCAAGGATTATCACTCTCTTCCCTGAGAATTTCTGGATGATGTCTCCCACCTGTCCTGAACCGAGATCAGTGAATATGAACACAAGATAATCTTCCTTGGAGAATTGCTCTAGAGAATCAATGCTCAGCTGCTGGATGACTGAATGCTCAAAGGCGCGCTTATCACGCTGGAGCATCTTGATCACTATTGACGCGGAGGTTATGCCGTCAGCGTCAAGATGAGATATCAGCCTTACAGCGCAGTCTTTCGGCACGTCCCGCAAGGCTTCTGCCGCTCTGAACAATGCCTCTTTGAACCCAGCTACATCGCGCTGACAGTTCTCAAAGGCTGCCGGTGAGGAATTCACTAGGAAGTCTGTGAAGCGCGCGGAAACACGCGCACTCGGTCAGATGAAAAAAAAACAATAAAAAATAAAACAAGAGGCGCCGCTCGCCCTTTCTGGAACTTTTTACTCCGCGTAAAGCCTGATGCTTTCAGCGTCGTACTTCCAGTCCGCAGGGAGAACCTTCTTCTCCTTGTAATAAGTGACAAGCCTTCTCATCTTAGACTCTGTGAGCTGCAGTCCTCTGAACGCGCTCATGTCTTTCTTGTTCTCCTCAAGATGCTTGCGTATCATGACTGAACGCTTGATGAGGCTGAGCAGGTCGTCAGGAAGCTCTTTCGCCAGCCCTTTCTCACGGAGGATCTGAGAGATCCGCTTCTTTGTGACAAGCTTTGAATCCGGGATCCCGTAAGAATCGCGCAATGTCAACCCTATCTGAGCGGAGCTGCGCCCTTCTTTGGCGAGCTTTGAGACTATCATCTCTATCTCTTTAGGCCCGTGCCTTACCCAGCTGATGTTCTTAGTTATCGGCCTGTGGGATCCGGCCTTCCCTTTCTTTCCTGAATAGCGTCTTGCCATAGTAGTCTTCTCCGAACCATTGCTTTTTTTTTAGAAATGAGAAATTGCTTCTCATCTCCAGTATGCGCAAGCTTTCACCGTCGCATCTCTTGATGGTGAGAGAAGACTGCCCTAAAGGGTTTATAAAGGTTGTTGTTTGGAGGGGCTCTGTCCTGAATCTATAAATGAAAACTTTTTTGACGTTGCTTTACAATCAATGACTGGAGGGATTGAGAATGGAGTATATAGAAGCAGCGGCAAAAAAGAGGGATTCAGGATAGAGCCTGTTTGGGAGAACGCTGTTATGCAGAATGAAAGACTTAAGAACTGATAAATCCTAAAGAACAAAAAAAACAAAAAAACCAACCCGCTCATCCATTCGGATGGTATTTCTCATACTCGGTTATGCACTCGCCCTGCCTGCATAAGAATTCGCAGGTCATTGAAGCAGTGACAGCCCTTCCCTTGCCAGCGTTCTCGCAGTAAGCTTCCTGCAGGACTCTTGTGCCGATGCATTCATCACCAAGCTCATTGCCTGAATAATCAATCACGACCCCTTGAGTCTCAGGGACTTTGCCGCCATCGCTGTCCTTGCAGGGAAGAGAGTCCGCAGGCAGGCACTTGCCTGAGACGCAGACTTCTCCATTCACTTTGTCACAGCCGATCATCGCGTCTTTCTTGACAGCTGAGCAGTAAGATTTCACGCTGCCAGGATTGATGCACTTATAGATTGTCTTCACGGCGAAAGCGTTTCCCTGGAAGCAGTACGGCTCTCCTGATTTCTCCTGGCCGCATTCAGTGTCTGCGCTGCACGCGACTGAAGGGGCTGGAGTGCCTGCCGCTGTCCCCCCAACAGGTTGTGTGTCTTTCACTACATTACCAGTCACTGCGCCGCCGTCATCTTTGCCTGAGCATCCGGTCAACGCTAGCAGAAAGACAGTCAATGCCGCGACAAAGATAATCTTCAAAGAAGATAAATAGCCTATTGTTCTTGATTCACCCATTTTTACCACCCTTTATTTCCTGTAACTTTCTTTTTACTGAATTTATTGCGATAGACGCAATAACTACTCTCTATTGGATTATCGCCAGTAAAGGCTGAAATGCGGCATTCCGCACGCACTTGAGAAATAAGTGCTGAACAGATATATAAATCTTTGTGAGTTCCCATTCAATGACAAAAATAGCTCTGTCCTGAATCCATGCTGGAAAACTTTTTTGAAGCCGCGTTACAGTCAGTAATCAGCTGTTAAAATCAGATCATTAGGGCGCGGCGGCAAAAAATGGTGATTCAGGACAAAACTTATCACTCAAGAATCCTTATCATCCCTCTGTCTTCAATGACCTCTCCGCGCCTCTTGAGCTCATCGACTGCCCTCTCGCCGTATCTCTTGACAAGCGCGAACGCCTCGACAGGCTCTTTCTTCAGCTCCGCAAGGATGCTCTCAAGGACTACATCTGTAAGATTTCCTGGCGCTGCCTTCTCAGGATGCGCTTGGATAAGCTCTCTCACAGTAGTTATGTGCTTACAGCCCGTCCTTCCCCTGAATAAGAACTGCGGGCAGGAGCAGGACGGCTTTACGGGATCGACTTCATAGAACTTTCCCTTGCTGCTCAAGCTCTCAGCCCTGAACCTGCATCCCTCTCCTTTAAGTATCTTCATTTGCCTCTTCTCTCTTCAATTCCTTTCCTGTCCAAAGATTTCCAGTTGATGAAAGAATCAGTCCTCAATGACTTATTGATCAGGTGTAAAGTAAGGAAGAACCTCTTAGTAACGGCTTGATGAGGAAAGCCTTTGCGCGCGACAAATTTGCCATAGATTATGTCTGTGAAGACATGTATTGACATCCCGAAAGCGATCCATGCAAGGAAAGAATAGCCTGTGAACAGCATCGAAGCGACAAAGAGAAGCGTTATGAACTCAAAAGTATGGAAGATAAGCAGGTAATAAGGGTGTTCAAGAGCGGCATTGCGCTTGAACCGCGAAGGATTGAAGAATGTTGACGGCTTTACCAGATCCCAGAAACCCGGCCTGAAGAATTCGACGATATGGTCAATATCTATCAGAACTCCTCCTGCGATCATCAGCGATGCTGAGTTGAGGTTTGCGACGCCTATAACGTAGAACGCCAAAGCCGCTATGCCTGTCACCACAAAATGCTGCAAAGGATGCATGAGTGAAGGGCTTCCACTCGATTTTATAAAGATTGTCAAAGAATTATTTGATCAGGATGGATACGCATGACTTGTCACGGTACGGGAGAGGAAAAACTGCCGCATTATATATGTGTCTTGTCGCGCACAACATTCTTTTTATATGTCAGCAGTTATCATAATATTGGAAAGAGAGGTACGCAAGAGGTGCTCATAGACTCGGCCGTACTTCTGTACGGCTGGTCTGTGATGTTTTCTTAAAGCGCTGTCCTGAATCTATAATGAAAAACTTTTTTGTAGCACAACAGCCAATTATCTAATGGCTAAAACTCTAGAATACTGAAGCGACGACAAAAAAAAGAGTGATTCAGAACAGAGCCGCGCTGTCCTGAATCAGTGAAGGAAAACTTTAAAAACAATGCCTCCTATCGCTGAAATATGGCAAAAAGAGGGACAAAAAGCATTTTTCTCCAGATTATCCTGATAATCTCGTCGATATTCATTATCTTTCTGATCTCAGGCTGCACAGGTTCGCAAGTCCGCGCTCTGAGAGAGGCAGAGCTTGAGAAGAAGATGGGCGAGGCTCTGGAAAAGAAGAATATCACGGTTGATGATGCGCAGAACGCCTCAGAAAACATAGCTGCGCAGAATAATATCACGCTGCCGGCGCAGTCTTTGATGGAGAACAAGAGCGATGAATATCTCCCTCCGATCGCTGACCTTAAAGATATCGCCACTTTCGGCAAAGGGATGAAGTTCATCATAGGAAGAAAATCGCCTTCTAAAGATATTGTCACAGTATTAAACCTGAAATCACTGTTCATGAAAGAGAAGCTTGAGACTGGCGACGCCATCATGGACAATGAGGCCACTGATTACAAGAGCAAGAATTATTTTGTGGTAGGCTCGCCCTGCAATAACACGATTGCGGCAGAGCTCCTGAAAAGCTACATCGCGAAGGCCGGAAGCTGCCACATCTTCAGGCAGGGAGAGGCCTGGATAAGGATAATCCCCACTTCAGACAAGAATTACGCTGTCTATTTCGGCGGGGACAATGCTGTGGATACGGAGAAAGCGGCCATGGCTCTGGGCAATTACAATTATTACGCGCTGCACGGGGATAAAGTCAAGATTGAAGGAAGTGTCGAGAGCCCTATAGTGGATTGAGACATCTGAAGAACTGATTCTTAAAAGGTAATGAAATCCTATTCTATGAGAGGTCAGTCAAACTCCCAGGAAGTGTCATTCTTATCCATGCGGATGACATTCTCTGCGTAATCCCTGACATCATTCGATCTCAGAGCGAAACCTATCCCCTCAAATCCTGTTGCCGCGATCTTCCAGGTATTTATTCCGATTATCGCGGCGTCAGTGCTTATAAGAGGGCCTCCTGAATTACCAGGGCTGATCGAGACATCAGTCTGTATATATCTCATCCCGCTATCTCCTTTCCTATCAACAGCGCTCACAATGCCTTCAGTGACTGTCGAAGTGAAACCTCCAGGGCTGCCGACAGCTATCACTCGATCGCCGACATCAACATCGTCTGAATCTCCGAAAGCTATGAATTCGAAGCCTGAACCTCTCGCCTGCAGCACAGCGATATCCTTGCCTGAGTCATAAGAGACAAGACGTACCTGGAATTTATCTCCTTCATATGTGAATGCCGCTGCCGTAGTCGCTCCTGCAAGCACATGATAATTGGTTATCATATATCCGTCCTCTGTGACTAAGACCCCACTGCCCTGCCCGACGTTGGTCTTTATAGTCACGACAGTGTTTATCACGTTCTTGACTATCGTCGCGAAATCAGTGCCGACATCCTTGATCCCTTCAATGCGCTCGCCAAGAGCTGAGACCTCTTTCTTGCTCTCCTCAAGCTGCTTCTTCTGCTCCGCGCTCGCGTTCTTGACAATGCCTACCTCTTCGGAGATGTCTGCGATCTCAGAACGCAGAAGGTCATCGCCTGACAAAGCCTCATCCCTCAATCCGGTTATCTGCAGGCCGTAATCCTGCTTCGCAGCTGCGAGATCAGAACGAAGAGAATTGATGTCTTTAGAGACTCTTGAATAGGTGAAGAATCCTGTGATTATGACAATCGCGAGAATGCCAGTCAGAGAATAGATCCAGATGTCTTTACTGTTCATGCGGCTGCTTCTGTTAGTGAGATATAAAAAGATTGTGACTCCGTCGCTAACCAAAAACTCTAATCCAGAATAAGTTATAGCCCTGCTCGGATTTGAACCGAGGTCTCCGGATCCAAAGTCCGAAATGCTTGACCGCTACACTACAGGGCTGTGCGTTTTTCAGAACTATGCTGGCTTTATAAAGATTGCTGGAATCAGGATAAGCAGCCGTCGATAAGACTAGAAAAGAATCGCGCAGATATTCTCAAAACAAAAACTATTTATGCGCATTCTGAGAATCAAGGATAAAAGAGGGGACAGGAATGAACAATGCTCCGAATTACAGGCGATCAATAACAACAGGCTTCAGCTTCGGGCTGACTTCAGGGATAATCACCACTCTAGGCCTGATGGTCGGGCTGAATTCCTCAACGCACTCTATGCTCGCAGTTGTCGGCGGAGTTCTGACCATAGCGATAGCTGACGCGTTCTCTGACGCTTTCGCGATGCACATAACAGAGGAAGTGAGGAACGCGAAAGCCACTCAGGAGATATGGACTGCGACATTCTCAACACTGATGTTCAAGTTCATCACAGCGATAACATTCCTCATCCCTCTGCTGCTCGCCTCTCCAGGATCATTGACGCTTGATGCCGCTATCATTGCCAGCATTGCCTGGGGATTGCTGCTCATAACAATATTCAATTATTTCCTTGCGAGAAAAGAGAAAGCCCCTGCCTGGAAAATCATAGGGGAGCATCTGATTATAGCGATAATCGTGGTTGTGTTGGCAAACCTAGCAGGAAGCTGGATCAATGCGGCTTTCGGCTGAGGAAAGAAAAGCGATCATTCTAAGATTTCTGCATTCATTTCCCCTCAAACTCCAGCGCGACAGAATTGATGCAATATCTCTTGCAAGTAGGCTTCGGCCCGTCATCAAAGACATGACCGAGGTGAGAGCCGCACTTCTTGCATCTCACTTCTGTACGGCTCATACCCGAAGTTGAATCCTCTATCAGCTCGACATTCTTCCTGTTCGTGACGTCAGAGAAGCTCGGCCAGCCGGTGCCAGAATCGAATTTTGTGTCTGACAAGAACAATTCTGCGCCGCAGGCCGCGCAGGAGTATTTTCCTAGCTTCTTATTCTTGAGAAGCTTACCAGTGAATGGCCTCTCTGTCCCGCTCTCGCGAAGGACATGATACTGCCCCGGATGCAGCTTCTTCCTCCATCCTTCCTCATCCTTAGGAATTTCCCCCTCTTTTGTCCGCATGATACTTATAGATAATGGCAGACGATATAAAAATATTCTTTTCCTGAACAGAGCCGTAAAAAAACGCAAACTATTTATATTGCAAAGAGGAGAATGCCTTTAGCGCGCGCAGGAATAACGCCTGCGCATTACTGAGGTGTGATATGGACAGAAGAATACTTACAATGATGACAATCCTTGTTCTCGGCCTGATATTGATCGGCGGCTGCAAGAAGAATGACACTATCAAGCCTATAAAGACTGACGGCACTCCCACTGGCGGAGAAGACGCTCAAATTGATGACGGCACGACAGACACTGCTGACAACACCACAGCTGTCGACGGCCAGACAACTGATGACACTCCTAAAGTGACCACAGGGAATAAGGGAGATCTTGAAGTATCTGACCTTTACTGGAACTCACTCTATCCTGAGCCTGGAGCCACTATCGAGCTCAAAGCGAAAGTCAAGAACGTCGGCATAGAGGCTATCGACGGATTCAATTATTATGTCAAAGTCTCCAAAGACGGCGCTATGTGGAAAGAGGAGACGCTATCTTCAGACGCGACGCTCTACCCGGGGAACAGCACAGTGCTCAAGAGCGAGTACACAGTCCCTAAAGGAGACTATACCGCTCAGATATATGTCGACAATAAGAACGATATCAAAGAGCTGAATGAGTTCAACAATGTCCTCGAGACAAAGGCCACTTCACGAGCGATGATAATAGTGCAGCCTGCAAGAGATACAAGCGATGACTCAAGCTCTGATGATGAAGAGGAATGATTCTTTTTTATTAGTTCTTGTCTCATTTCTTGGGTCTTTTGATTAGTAAATCATTTCTGAGCGGCAGAATGATCGTTTTAGTGCTTGAGAGAAAATATTTCCGCATTTTCCCGGATTCATGACAGCATTGGGACGGCTCTATGAGAATGTGGAACGCGCGGACCTCCTCGGGCTAAAGCCCGAGGTTTCTGCCGCTCGCTTCGCTCGCGGGTCCGCGCGTTACGTTGAGTGTTTTTTGGCTGTGTGGAATTCTGCTGGTGTGGTGGGTGTCGTTGATGTAT
>DATDYN010000023.1:0-20000 GCA_035289005.1 Candidatus Nanoarchaeia archaeon | reverse complement strand
CGCTAGGAATATGCAAACTAATGCATACTGTTCATGCGAAGAGTTATCAACTCGTCACTCTGACACGTTACTGTCACATATTGCGTGACGCACGCTGCGTCTGGAGGTGATGTGTCGATTCAGAATATCTCGGAATCTCCTACTTCATCATCGACGGATGCCGATGAGTGTAGTCTGGTATTTTGGAGAAAGGGGGGGTATTTAAAGTTTTGTATTATTTAGCGATGGTATTGCGCTATCCATTGAACGCTGCGGACTGGGGCATTGCCTCTTTATAAATAGGATAAGAATTATCCTTTTTCTAAGAAGCGCAGTTTCTGCGCGAATATACAGTAACGGAAGTTGCGGAAGGAAATATCTTTGAATGCGCTTTTGCAAAAATAAAGTTTTCCAGAATCTTTTCTTGAAAGAAAATTATCTTCTGCAATGCATCTCAATGCATCTGAGAGGCATCTGCAATATAGCTGCATGATAAGCATATCTCTTATCATTAGATAAGTATAAGCTAAAAGATAGAAAAAAGATAGAACTATAGCTTTATCTGTTCTGCTTTGACCGCTTCTTGCGGCGCATTCGCTTGCGCTGCCACTTCCAGCGCATCTGACCTTTCTTCTTCCAGCGACGGGAACTTCTCTTCATAATCGGAAGGCATAAATGGTTGTTTATAAAGGTTTCTAAAGGGAGAGGTTTTTTGCAAGAAATAATGAATATTAAGACATATTTCTGCTTGATCCTGAAATTTCAGGAAATCATCAATTTGATAGCTGATTATCCCAGATGTCAAATCACGAACAGAAAAGTTTCCAGCTATCTATTAAGCATATCCAACACGAACACCTTAAAATTTAACTCACTATCCCTTCCTTTCCGTTCAGGGCTGAAATATCGGGAATACAACTGCTTCTTGTAATCCTCAGGATGCAGCTGCGCGCACTGCTCAGAATAGATGAGGACTGTCTTCTCACAGAATTCCCTGAATCCATCATCCGCTTCAAAAGCGCAAGGATTTGTCGCTTTGCGTGAATTGTTCACGCAGGGTTCAGGGCTGATCCCCCGGTAAGCGTCAACAAATATCCCATTGCACACTATCGCCCTGATCACTGAATATGTCTCTTGTCCATTGATGACTTCTTTAGAGTCGACAAATTGCTGCAGCAGAGAGACTACTGACTCGAAATCATACTCTCCCTCTTCTGCCATGGATTTGATATCGAAGAGATCATCAGAGATATCTCTCATCCCTAAACTTCTGTGGCGCGCGACCGCGATCCTCTTAAGGACATCAAGATATATATTCTTGTTAGGTTTATCATCTTCATATCCATACTTTAGCGCTTCTTCCTTATTGATGATTCTGATCCCTTTGCCTTGCACACCCAAGATAGGCTTTACTACAAAGTGATCTCCTTGGATTAACAATTTATCAATCTCTTCATGCGTCGCCACATTAAGCCCGACAAGCACGGATTTAGAGAGCGCAGGCCCGATACAAGTGTCTCTTAAAAGGACATACTGCAATAATTTATTCCTTGTGGTATGCTCATCAATGAATGGGTTGACTAAAGGATGGGGGAGCTTATGATTGATAATATTCAAGACAGTCGATTCCTGGCCTGAATATTCCTCAAAAGGATAATCGAATTCAGTAGAAAAGTTTTCCGATACACCAGGCCACTCCAATTCGGAAACCCACATGATCTCCGCTGAAGAATCCCTGAATATAGGATAGACAGGCAATCTGGTCATGCGCTGATGGAAAGAGAAGGGATTTAACAGAAAATCATAGATGTTGCTCAGGTAAAAACTTAACTGCCGCTCTTTCTTTGATTTGTCAGAAAGATATCTGCCGTAATTTATAGTGAGTTTGCCATGCTTTTCCTGAAGCATCCGCCAGACTTTCTCCTCAACCCGGTTATCGCCATATATTGTCTGGAATCCCCCCATTCCTGAACGGACCCCATTGATCTCGCAGAGATTATTCCTGCCCTCTCTGTCGATGATGATGTCTAATCCGTAAAGGGTCATGAGTTCACCGATCGCATTGATTGCATTACTTGACACAAATCCCCAGAATTATTGGGACGCTGCCCTCTTTTATTGCCTGAAGAAAGGACTGAGTATTTAAAAGTATCTTAATATTTGATCTGAATATTAGGTTATAGAAATATCTTCATCCCTGCTCAGCGTCTCTTCATCGCCTCAGCGAAAAGATTATGCCCGTTAATAGCCGGCAGCCTGTAATCGATAGCGATGATCTTTTTAGAGAACGGAGTGCTGAACCTTCCATATACCAGGAAAGAGAATAAGAAACCTATCCCGAGTCCGACATCCTTGACGTTTACCTCTTTGAATCCAACTTTCGCGAGAGTCTTCGTGAGAGATTCGATCGTATACTCCCGCTCATGCTGGTCTCCCTCGATGTCAGCCCTGCCGAAGATCTTCCTAACAATGCTGTTCTTCTTCACAGACTCATAGAACCAGACAAAGAAGTTCCTACTGTTAGGAGTGGTGATTATTATCCTGCCGCCATCCTTCAGGACACGCTTTAATTCCTTGAGGACCTGTTCTGTCGCGGTCAGATGCTCTATCACTTCGAACATGAGTATAGTGTCAAAAGCATTGTCCTTGAAAGGGAGCTTTTTGCAATCACTGACAAAGAATTTCTTCAGGTATCTTCCGGCTTTAGGAGAGATATCAACTCCAGTATAATCAGCATACTCAAGCACGCGAGAGCCGTAACCGTCTCCGCAGCCTATGTCAAGCACTTTGCCGAACTTCCTGCCTTTGAACAGCTCAATCCTGACTTCAGACCAGTAATCCTTCTCTGCGGCGCTGTATATCCTGTCGTAGATCTCTTTCTGCCCCATGATACGAACGACAGGAGAAGGTTATAAAAACTTTTCGATGACGAGGGCTCCGGTGAAAAAGTCTAATGATTTCTACTTAAATAGCGAGGAAAGGATATAAAAAACGGTGACCTCTCACCGATTTGACACCCTATCGACTTATATCCATAAAAGACTTTCACCAGAGCCGATGACGAGGCTCTGTGGAAAATAGTCTGCTGTTATCGGTCGCCGCGATTAGGTAAATACCTATGTGTCGGAAATCGGCAAGGCGATTTCCGAGCATCCCGAAAATCTATGATTTTCGCGACAGATTCCCCTCACCCCGTTCCCCTGACTCTGTCGAGGGGGAGGAAAATCTGGATGTGCCTAAAATACAACCGCGGCGACCTTACTACAGACAATTCTCATGTAAAAAGCCATAAATTTCTTCTTTCCACAAAACTTATGGAGATATTCTCTCAAGAAAAAGATACGCTTAACCAATGATTATCTAACCGAGATTATCGCACATCTTCCTTCACGATCTCTCCTGGCAGGGTTGTGCGCCCAGCCCAGATCTTCCTTCCGGGATAGATTATCGTCTTTATGCCGAGCTTGACATTGTCTCCGAGGACTGTGCCGAACTTGTGCAGCCCTGTAATCACAAGCTCTTCGGTCTCCATCTCCTTGTCCTTAAGATCTCCAGCGTCTTTCATTACGCTGCTCCTTATCAATCCCGCGTCGTGCCTGAAATTAGCGGTTATCGATCCTGCGGCGATATTGCAATTCTCTCCGATAACAGAATCTCCGACATAGGAAAGGTGAGGGATTGCAGAATTGTCCATGATTATGCTGTTCTTGATCTCCACTTCATGGCCTATCTTGCAGTTATTGCCTATTGAGGTTGATGCGCGTATGTAAGCGTTAGGCCCTATCACGCAATCCTCTCCGATCATGGCCGGCCCTTCAATGTATGTCCCTGATTTTATCACAGTCCCTTTGCCTATGCTGATATTATTCTTCATCACGACATTAGGCTCGACAGTCCCTGCGTTATTGCTTTTCATTGTTGAGAGGATGAACGCGTTGGCGGCAAGCAGATCCCAGGGATAGCTTATAGGGAACCATTGTGATGCCTCGACGACATTGACTTCTTTCGCGGCGATTATGTAATCCACAATCTCAAACTCCCCTCTGGAAGATTTTGTGAGCTCCAAGGAAAAGATAGACTTGTCAAAAAGATACATCCCAGTGTTGGCCAGATTAGAGACAAAACTCTCAGGCTTTTCCACAAGCTTCTTGAGCTTCCCTTTCTCCGCGATTACCGCGGCGAATCGTTCAGGATGGCTGACCTTCTTGACAAGCAGCGAGATGCTTCCGGACTTGATCACGTTCTTGATATCTTCAGAGAAAAAGATGTCATCTCCATTCATGACGAGAAATTCCTTGTCTTTCTGCAGGAATTCTTTTGCGGACAGAAGGGCATGGCCTGAGCCGAGCTGCTCTTTCTGCTCAATATAAGTTATTTTTATGCCTTCAAAAGAATCCTTGAACTGCTTCCTGATCATCTCTCCCTTGTAGCCGATGATGATTATCGCTTCTTTGACAATCCCTTTGAGCTGCTCGAGAGTGTGCTGCAGGATGAACTTATTGGCTATCTTGAGCAGAGGCTTAGGCCTGGTCTCAGTGAGAGGGTAAGTCCTTGATGACTTCCCTGCAGCGAGAATGACAGCTTTCATGGGATGATATCAGATAAGCATGTTTTTAAAGGTTTCTTTATGCTGAATGATGTCCTGGATTCTATGAAGAAACTCTTACCACAGCTCACACTTTCTCAAGCTTCTCCAATAGACCTTCAGTCATCTTCCTTATCTCTTTAGGGGAAAGAGTCTCATTTGCGATCTCTAGATAGTTAGATAACTGCGCCACTCCAGAAGTGATTATCCCCCTGAGCTCCTCAGAAGAATAACTGTATTTCACAAGATAGCGGGGAGATAGCCCGAGCTCTTCCCAGAGGCATTGAGAAGTGTTCAGTTTGTAATTAGTCCTGTGATTCTCATACGCTGCCAGGCTAGGTCCAGAGACCCCTAAAGTTTTTGCTAAGTCCATCTGCAGAATCATCAGTTCCTCTCTTCTTCCCCTTGAGACAATAGCTGGATAAGCCTGGTCTCCAAGCGCTTCTATGCCTTGCAGATCGAAGAACTTAATCCCTGGCGCTTTTAGATAAAGCAGCACAGGAGCGTAACCGAGGCCAGCAGCGAGCTTCTCTAAAGTGGCATAATTAGGATTGTTCTTAAGGGTATTCTGATTCCTTTTTCCAAGTTTCTTCAGGATTATGGCAGCAACTCCAGTACGGTGTGAGATGCCATTCATAGTGGTATTGAATTCTTCTGGCAGTTCATTGATCCTCATATGCAGGGGCTTGAACGCTTTCTCTGTCACTCGAAGTATAGATTCCATATTCCTGATGCATAAAGAGGAGATTATAAATTTTACTGTTACTATGGCGAAGTCCTAAATCTATTAAGAAACTATCATTATCTAGCCGCTCTCAACGAATCCCTGAAGAATCTGAGAAGAGTCTCAATCAGGTACTGTCTGTCCTCAGGTTTCAGGAAGCTGTGCGTAGAATCCTCAATTATGACCAGCTCTTTTGGCTGCGACGCCGCAGAATACAAAGCGCGGGCGTTATCGATTGAGACAACCTCATCATGAGACGCATGCATGAAAAGAAAAGGCTGAGTATGATGCTTCAAAGCGCTGCCAAGATCATGCTTTCTCATATCTTTCACAAAATCCTTCTTGATCTCGTCAAAGTCATGAAATTGGTGAAATCCCTTATCCATAAGCTCATTATACTGGTGCGGCGTCAGGAAAGAATCGATAAGGCTCTGGATTGTCGCTCTTGCGCCTATAGTCGCGACTGCGCTGACCGCTTCTCCGCGTTCTTCATCCGCGGCGTAGATCATAGAGATGTCCCCTCCGAGACTGAAGCCAAGAAGAAGGAAGTGTTCAGCGTCTATATTATGAAAAGTCTTCAGGAACGCGATCGCTGAATCGATATCTTTCAGCTGCCGCGAGATATTAGCCTGTCCTGCTGTCCCTGAGCTCTCTCCATGGCCTGTGAGATCAAAACGCAAGACTGCGAAGCCTGCATGCGAGAGCGCATCCCACAGAAATGTCATGAGCTCAGTGTCCTTGTTGCCCCTGAAGCTGTGCAGAAAGATTATGCAAGGGCATTTATCCCCTTTATCCTCAGGGATGCGCAGCACTCCTTCAAGCATGCCGCGCTCGACTGTTGGGAAACGCACTCTTTTTTGGATCATCAAGAGAATATATGCCTGAGAATATAAAAGGATTATGATTAAATATGCAAGAATGACTAACTCATTCAGACAGAAGCTATTTCTTTCCTGAGACCAAGAACTCCGCCAGCTTGCTGAACGCCTTAGTCCTCTGCAGGAATGAGAGCTTCTCCTGCTCAGTCATTGAAGAAAGAGTTCGCGTCTCTCCTTCTGGGATGAATATCCTGTTGTAAGGCATGCAGTCAGCTTCAGGATTCCGCACATCATCAATGATGCTGCCGTGCATGAACCCTTCAAATATCAAAGGCTCTTTGCCTGGCTCGCAGTATCCTGCCGCTGTCTTGAAATAAGCTTTCTTGCTCTTGCCTGAGAGAAGCCTGAAAATACCTTCATAACCGATAGTATAGAAAATAAATTTAGATACAAGCCCTGGGAAGTTAGGATAGGCCTCGAAGAATATCCCTGTATCATCAACGCACACAGGCTTCCCTAACTTCTCCGCAAGAGATTTCGCCGCCCTGAGAGAGACCTCATTGATATCGACATCTTGCGGCTCGTCGTACTCATAATCTATGTGCTCGATCTCTATGCTGTACTTCTCCATGACTTTCTTTACTTCTTCCGCCTTATGCTTGTTTGAGGTGACAAAGAAGATTTTCATCGCGCGCTCCAAAAAATGATCAAAAAAAAGAGATTTCACTTCAGCAGTGCCTGCAGTTCTGTCAGGCTCTGGATCTTGTCAGGGTACTCACGCATCAGCTTTCTGTCTATGAGTATCCCTCTTATCCCTGCGGCCTCAGCGCCTTTCATGTCTGACTCTATGCTGTCGCCGACCATGACAACTTCAGCCTTCTTGACCTTGAGCTTCTTGAGAGTTATCTCGAACATCTCAGCGTTGTTCTTGAGCACTCCTGTCTCATAAGAGAGCACCACTATGTCGAAGAACTTATTGAGGTCATACTTCTCAAGGACATCTCTCAGAGAGAAAGAGTCAGTGTTGGCTATGAGCGCCAGCTTATAGTTCCGCTTCAGCTCAGCTAAGACTTCAGCGGTCTCAGGGTAAGGCTTTGCCAATAGCTTGTTCTTGTTCCACAATCCCACAAGCTTATCGAATATGAAATCCGGAGGATTTATATTGAACGCTGTGGCTGTGTTCTTGAAAGCGTCATAAAGTGAGTCATACTTGGTCTTCATGAACGCCTCTTCGAACTTAGGGGCGAATTCGCCGAAAGGCATGTCTATGCGCAATATGTTCTTTACCTGCTTCATAGGAGAAGGGAAGACTCCGTTCTCCATTATAGTTCCCCAAAAATCAAAGATCACTGCTTTCATCATCTGTACACCTCTTGAACAGTTATAAGGATATATCGTAAGAGTGGGGGATGGACTTGGCGGGACTTCCATCGCAATCCGCAAGCGCTGACTGCCTTTTTGAACCCGCGGCCTCACCGCTGCCAGCGGCGCGTTCTACCGGTCTGAACCACAAGCCCACAGCCCCCCGCTTTGAGAGGAAGAAAACTGCGGCACTATTTAAAGCTATGGAATTGAGATGCTCCATAAACAATCTATCAATAGGAAGTATAAAACGGCAGAACGGCACTCAGAATAGAATTGTAAACGGCAGAAACTATTTATAATCAATAAGACAAGTAATAGATATGCCAGCCACTGACCGCCACACCAGCAAGAATATCCTTATCCCCGGCCTGACCATAGACTCCTGTTTTGAGAACGCTGTCAACTCGCTCATGCGCCACACAGGTGTCAAGGATCACAGCGCGCTGTTCACTGACTCGTTCAAGGAATACAAGAGATCTTTAGAGAACAGAGAGATCATCATCTCAGGCAAGAAAGGGAGGCAGTTAAGGATATCTGTCCCAAGGAGCGCTGAAGAATTCACAAAGCTCTTCAGAGAGAACGGCATCTCATGCGTGCTTTCGCAATATGACTCCAGGACATACTCTAGCGAGAGGGAATTCACGCTTTACTTCTCAGAGAGAGAATACCGAGACATAGTCAGTCTCGGCAGGAACATCAACGCGCCAACAATAGCTGATGTCTTGCGGCAGAGCATCTGGTTCAAGGAATTCCTTCTGTATCATGAAGAAAGGCCGCATATTCCAAGAGGATACCTGCAGCATATAGTGAAGAGACTGCTGCCTTGAGGATATCCGCTGATACTTTAGGGTTCTTGCGGGAACATTCTCACGGACTATCAGGCAGCTCACTGCCCTCATCGCTTGAAGGGATGCTGATCTCAGCATCTGCGCGCTTCTTCTTTTTCTTGCCGCCTTTGCGCTTTCTGGAAGACTTCTTCACATTCATCTCTTCCTCTCTAGCGAGTTTTTCCTTCTCTTCCATCTCTCTGCGGGCGGCAAGCTTGCGCCTCAATCTCCTTATTCGCCTGCGCTGCCTGTCGATGAGGCCTATCACTGCGGCGAATGCCGCGATGACTGTGGTGATCAGGAGCGCATTGTCCTTGAGGCTTTCGCTCCAGCTCTTCTGCTCTGTCCTCGCGTTCTGCAATCCTGACTTGACCTCTTCCAGGCCTAACTGAGCGCGCAAAAGATATTTCTGCACATCGGCAAGACGGTCCTCTGAGAAAGCGATCTGCGCATTCTCAAGATTCTCTTTGACCCCTTTTATCGCGTCATACACTTCCGATACCATGAATCCTTTAGCTCTCTTGTCTAGATATTCCGCGTCGTAATCCTTGAGCTGTTCACGGGATTGTGAGAGCTGCGCTGAGAGCGAGGATGCGTTCAGCTGTGGATCTCCACTGGAAGGCTCGACTTTCATGAACTCGACAGAGAACTGCTCTATCTTAGAGACAAAGACTTTACCTTCAGGAGTGGCTGCTGACAGCTTGATTATCGCGTCATGCGTGCCTGATTCTGTCGCGTTGACCGTGACAAAAATGTAATCTTTCTCTGCCGGAGCTATTGAAGGAACGGGTATAACGCTGACAGTCCTGACTCCCTGCCCAGTTATCTCTGCGCTGACTGAGGAGATCTCAGTCACGAATCCGTTCTTGACAAGGATATTCACCTGCTGCAGCCCCAGGGAAAGATTCTTAGGCACTATACGTTCTATCATGATGACTTTATCAGTAGACTGTTTCTGCGCGACGACAAGTATTGTATCGTCAGGATCATCCGTGACAGTGCTGTTTGTTTCTGAGAACCTGAAATCATACGGCTGCGCGCTGTCAAAAGAGAGGGTATAATCATCAACAGTGACCTCTTCAGGGGCATTGAAGTTAGGCATGCGGTATTTGCATGAGACTCCGCACTCTCCGCTGATCTGCTTCTTAGAACTCCAGGGCTTCTGCTCCAGCTGTTCAGATCTCACAGTCTGATTAACGCAGAATTCAGAACTAGTATCAGGATTGACAGTGCAGTTCTCAAAAATCGATTCCTCAGAAATCACGCTCTCCTGGGCGCCGCGCGCGGTGATTGTCAGAGTGATAGAGAGCGCAGTAGCGAAAGGAAGCGCCAGCAATGCGAGCGCAAGAATCTGCGCTATGATCCGATTGATTTGATGAGTTCTCATTAGCGTGAAATAACGGATGTGAACAGGTGATTCAGTCTGACATGCAGATTCTTTGCGCTGCTTAACCTGTTTATATATCTTTCGTCGGAAGATGAATGCGACTTATACTTATCCGCAATCTAGAAAAGCCTTAAAGACAGCGGCAGTATCATCTCGCCGCTAGCTTGATATCCTCTTCATGGATAGTCTTCCTGCCGGCGTGCTTTGCTATCCGCACAGCGTCAGTGCCTATCTTCTCAGCTATCTGCTGGACGATGTCAGAGAACGCGTCCATGGCGTCAGCTGAGACTCTTTTCGCTCCAGCGTTCAGGATTATCCTCCCCACAGGAGCTTTAGGGATTATGCTTGTCTGCCTTGAAGCCATAAGTAATGATATGCCTTAGACATTTATAAAGCTTTTGGCTCAGAAAACTTTATAAGCGCGATAAGAAAGAGAGGTCATGACAAGGCACAATGGACACTCACCTATCCTCTATAGGCAACGCGCTCTCAGCGGTTCCAGGGCTTCTTAAAAGAATGCGAGGCTATGCATTGCAGAACGCATCAAAGTTCAAGGGAGTAGCGGATCCGAAAAACATCCTGGGAAAGATTCTCGGCGAATTCCCTGGCTGCAGGAGCAAGGTTTCAGAGACGATGGCGCTGCTCAGCGGCATAGTGAAAGAGGTAAATTCCTTATCTTTAGAGCAGCAGGAAGCTGAGCTTTCATCAGGATTCCCGGATCTTAAAGAAACAAAGAAAGGCCCTGAGAAGAAAGAGCTTCCGCGACTGAGGATAGGCGACACTGTTCCCGTATTCCGTTTCGGCCCCTCCCCTTCAGGCCCGATGCATATCGGCCATTCATTGGTGCTATCGCTTAACGCGACTTATGCTAAAGAATACAGCGGCAGACTTATACTCAGGCTTGAAGACACGAATCCCACAAATATTGACCCTTCAGCTTATGAATCATTGCCTGAGAATGGACAATGGCTGACTGGCAACCTCATCACTGAAGTGATAATACAGTCTGACAGGATGGAATTATACTACAGCAAGGCTCTTGAGATATTAGAGAAAGGATTTTCTTATACCTGCACCTGCAGCGCTGAGCAGTTCAGGGATTACGCAGGCAAGCTCGAGGAATGCCCTTGCAGGAATAAGAATCCTTCTGCGAATGTGAAAGACTGGCACAGGATGCTCACTGACATGCCTGAAGGAGGAGCTGTCATGCGCTTCAAGACAGACATGAAGCATCCTAATCCCGCAATGAGAGACTTCCCGCTCTTCAGGATCTGCGAAGATGCGCACCCAAGGCAGGGTAAGAAGTACAGGGTCTGGCCTCTCATGAATTTCGCTGTCGCTGTTGATGATCCTGAACTTGGAGTGACTCACGCTCTGAGAGCGAAAGATCACGCTGACAATGCGAAACGGCAGGAACTGATATACGGCGCCATGCACTGGAAAGTCCCTCAGACGATGTTTGTGGGAAGGATCAATTTCACTGAGATGGACCTCAGCACTTCAAGCACGCGGAAAAAGATTGAGGCAGGAGAATATTCAGGATGGGATGATGTCCGGCTTCCATTCCTTAACGCGTTGCGCCGCAGAGGATATCAGCCTGAAGCTTTCCGCAGATACGCTCTGGAAGTCGGCCTGAGCCTTGCTGACAAGACAGTCTCCAATAATGATTTCTTCAAAGCGATCGACTCTTTCAACAGGGAAGTCATCGAGCCTAGAGCGAAAAGATATTTCTTCATAGACAATCCTGTCGAGATAACTGTTGCTGGAGCTCCGAAGCAGGCAGTGGAGCTTGACCTTCATCCTTCAAACATGAAAGGAGGGAGAAAATTCATAACTCATTCAGGATTCCTTCTAGCGCAGGAAGACATTGACTTGATAAAGCGCTTAAGGCCAGGAACTCTGATACGGCTCATGGACTGCATTAATCTGACTGTTAAAGAGGATAAGTACTCATTTGATTCTGTAGATTATGAGAAGTTCAAAACCAGCAATGGGAAGATATTGCACTGGCTTCCCTCTGATGATGCCGCTAACATCGCTGTAGAAGTGCTGATGCCTGACGGAACTGTGCGTTCAGGGATTGGCGAATCCGGGATTGACGACCTTGAGGAAGGAGTGATTGTGCAGCTTGAGAGATTCGGATTCTGCAAGCTTGACAAGAAGACGCCAGGAAAGGCAGTGTTCTGCTACGGGCATAAGTGAAGAATTCTTATCTGAAGACTCAGAATATCAGTTAATTCCACTGCATGAATTCAGTGCGCCCTAATATCCAACCTCCCAACCCCAAACCCCAGAATAACGCTTCCGCAGGCAAAACCTTTAAATACTCCGACGATATACTCTCGACAGAGGCAGGCATACGCTTGCTGATAGGACGAGGTGAAGTGATGACAGACCTTTTAGTTGTGAAAGCGAAACTCAAGGACGCCGCAAAGGGATACAATGTCTCTGGCGACTTCGCTGAAGCGCTTGACAAGAAGCTCAGGCAGCTCGTTGCTGACGCGTGCAACCGCGCAGAAGGCAACAACAGGAAGACAGTGATGTCTAAGGATCTATAAATATAGCTTTATCATTCCGCAGAAAAGAGCGCGAGCTTTTTTCCTGCCATTTTAAATTAGAATAGATACACCTTCTGAGATTAAGCTGATATCGAGAAAAGGATTCTTCACTTTTTCTTCATCTTCAGGATCTTTCTGCGCAGATTCTTGATTATAAAAGACAGCCGCTCAGACTTCGCTTTATCAGCCCCTTTAACTGAGAATCTCTTGATCAGGACTTCAGCTTTACCAAGCTGCTGCTCCAATTGCGAGATAGCCGTCCGCTTCGCGAGCTCTCTCTCAGATACCTTCTTAGGGATGATCTGCGTCTTTGCGTTTACCTTCATTGAGGATTTAAGAGCGCGCCTCTCTCCGCTGACTATGTGCAGGACTTTAGGGCTTATGAACGGAGTCTTTGAAGAGGAATACTTGCGCTCAAGGATCTCCGCTATCAGCGCGATATCCTCCTTTGAGAGCTTTGACTGCGGACTTCGGACTGCAGGTGATAGAGACTTCTTTATTGTCTCAGAGATTCTTGCGCTTTCCTCTTTGACATTGACGGCTTTCTTTTGCGGCTCAAAACTTCTTAGCACTGCGCGCTTAGGCATGGCCTTCAATGACTGAGAGACCTGCTTTATCTCTTCGCGGTTCTTCTGCGCGTGAATGGCCGCTATGTGGGAGAACGCGTGCAGCTTCTCATCAACTTCCTGAAGACGCTGCTGCATCCGGTCAATCAACTGTTCTTCCTGCTTCTGCTTCATGAGCAAGGATTTCTCTGTGGCAGCTACATCCATGACTTCATCTTTAAGGCTTGAGATGTCTGAGAATATATGATGTTTTGTGCGCTGTCCGCCCATTATGAGGCCGACATCGACATTCTTGCCTAGCTGATTGATCTTCTCTTCGCGCAATGACTGCTTCAATGCCGCGCGCGCGAGATATCTAGTGAACTTGCGGAACGCAGGAGAATGAAGCTGCTGTCCTGGTTGGTTGAAGAGATGCATGGTCGCCTTCTTATTCAAAGATTTAGAGGGATGAGGATTGAGACTGAAAAATACGCTTTAGACTTTTCTTGAAGGAGGCATCGCGAGTGTTGAAGGCCTGCCTGGCGGCGGAGGAGGGAGATCCATCCCTCTGGGCAAAGGAGCTGAAAGGGTGACCGGCTCAAGAGTCGGAGCGCTCATGCGCGAGGATCCTTCAATGAATGGAGGGATATTCGCGAACTGCGGCTGCTGCGAGAATAACTGTGTCGGCTGCTGCGAAAAAGATTGCGGCTGCATACGCTGTTGCATCTGCTGCTCGTAATGCGGCGCTGCCGGCATCATCGGCCTTTTAGATTCTTCCTTGACCATGTCCGCGACCGCGACAATCCCTTTAGCCAGCTTCTCATTCTGGTCTATGAGCGTGTCGAATTTCTGCAGCATAGGAATCATCTTATCAGAGACGACCTTGGCTTCATTCTCCTCGAATTTCAGCTCTTCAGCGGCTTCCTTGAAAAGATTCAGAAGATTGACAATATTGTGATTCAATGAGTTTATCGATTCTAGAAGCTCTCTGCCAGTGGCTGTCGACCCTAGAGGATTCTTTTTTATCTCATCAAGCTCTTTGCGCAGTTTCAGGACTTCCTCGTGAGGGATGATATCATAATCCTCTTCGCCTTCAGCCATACGCACCTCTCTTTACAGGAATGATAACAAGAGATATTTATAAAGGTTGCGGTGAGGGGTGAAAGGCGCGGTAAATTCACTATGCCAACCAGTAAATTGTCCACATTCTACTGATAATATCTATTTTTGTGGACAATATGCATTAAACATCAATCTATTGCATACTCTCAATGATATTAAGTTGATGATCATTAATGTTTCCTGCTTTCTTCCAATTTCACATCTCCAAGATATTTGATAGCCCTGCCTACAAAATATTTCTTCCCGGAGATGAGGAAATCTTCCTCATGGCCGAATGTGAATATCCATTCCAGATTCAGATCCGCGATATGATTATTAGTCGCTATGCTTATATTTTCTATCAAGAAGTCTTCGCTCTCTTCAATCTTCAGGATTTTATTACCTACCTTCTCAAAATCGAAAGTTGGCTCTGGAAAGAATAAGATCCCCTGAATTCCTTCAGATCTTAAGAATTTTAAGAATTTATCGACAGATATTTCTAAGCTAATATCATAAATCCAGACATTTCTCTCATAAATCTCATGAAACTGATTATATAGCCAAGATTTCTTTAGATTAAACTTTTTCTTCAATATATTATTAATCTGGTTTTGGGTTAAATTCTTCATTTTGTCATGTTGTTAAATAGGTATATCAAAAATAAAGATACAAAAGAGATTCACATCTCAGGCATGCCGCCCATGCCACCGCCCATCCCTCCAGGGCCGCCAGGCATTCCCCCTTTATTGCCTGAAGAGCCGGCTATCACATCATCAATGCGGAGTATCATCACAGCGACTTCCGCCGCAGAGCTGACTGCCTGGGTCTTTATGCTCAGAGGCTCGATGATCCCTTCACTCCAGGAATCCATGACTTTGCCTGTGAAGACGTCAATGCCTGCCCATTTCTTGCCTTTGTCATGCGCTGCTTTCAGTTCAGTCAATATATCGATCGGGTCAAGGCCTGAATTCTCTGCCAAAGTCCTAGGTATGACTTCTATCGCTTCAGCGAATGATCTCACGGCGAGCTGCTCTCGGCCATTCAGCGAATCCGCGTAAAGGCGCAGATTTCTTGAGAGCTCTATCTCCGCCGCTCCCGCGCCAGCGACAATCCTTCCGCTCTTGAGCGCCGCAGCCAGATCTCCGACAGCGTCTTCCATCGCGCGCTTGACTTCATCAACTACATGGTCAGTGCCCCCCCTTAATAATATGGTGACAGCTTTCGCGTGCTTGCATCCGCTCACGAAAGTCATATGCTCGCTCCCTATCCTTTTCTCTTCGACTATGCCTGCATTCCCTAAGTCTGCTGGAGAAAGGTCATCGATTGTCGAGAGGATGTTCGCTTTTGTCGCGCGCGAGAGAGCGTCCATATCGCTCTTCTTCACCCTTCGCGCAGCGTAAATGCCTTCCTTGGCTAAGAAATGCTGCGCCATGTCATCAATCCCTTTCTGGCAGAGCACGACATTAGCTCCTGATCGCTTTATCTTTTCCACCATGTTCTTGAGCATGCGCTCCTCCTGGTCGAGGAATGCCTGCATCTGTGAAGGGTCGCGGATCTCGATCTTCGCGTCGATCTCTGTGGTGCGTATTTCGATAGCCGTGTCAAGCAACGCGATCTTCGCGTTCTTGATAATGCGTGGCATATTCGGATGCGCTTTCTCTTTATCGAGCACAACGCCCTCTACAAGTTCAGAATCATCGACGCTTCCGCCGACTTTCTTCTCGAGCTTTATATTCCCCCTGTCAATGCTGAGATCACTGTTCTCCTTGTCCATTATCTCAAGCACTGCCTTGACTGCGAGTTCTGCAAGTTTCTCTTTCGCGGTCTCCGCGCCCTTGCCCGTCATCGCTGTCATCGCGATCTTGTTCAGGAGGCCTGCGTCCTTGTCAGTTATTGGCTCAGAGATCTCCATCAGTATCGAATGCGCTTTCTTCGCGGCTATGCGGTATCCTTTCGAGAGCACTGTAGGATGTATGTTCTGCTCTAGCAAAGCCTCTGCCTGCTTGAGAAGCTCTCCGGCTATAACTACCGCTGTTGTAGTTCCGTCACCGACTTCATTCTCTTGAGTGCGGGCGATCTCTACGATCATCTTAGCCGCAGGATGCTCGATATTCATCTCCTCAAGGATTGTGACTCCATCGTTTGTTATCGTGACATCCCCTAAACTGTCGACGATCATCTTGTCCATCCCTTTAGGCCCTAAAGTCGTCCGTACTGTCTCTGCGACAAGTTTCGCGGCGGTTATGTTATTGCGCTGCGCTGTCCTTCCAGTGCTGCGCTGAGTGCCTTCCGGCAGGATGAAAATTGGCTGTATCTGGTTATTCATGTTCTCTACCCCCTGATCATAGCTTGAAGATGCGCATCCTTATCTGATAATGCTTATATCCTCCTTGAAACACATTGACTATCAAAAAGAAGTGAGATTGTTGTTTATAAAGATTATGGTATTGTTTTCCAAAGATTCAGACGGGAATATCCTGTCTTAGAATTTGCAGATACTCTTCAGAAATAAATGACAAATCCAGATTAGTCTTGCTTTGGAAAATCAAGACCATGACGAGTAGCATTAGCAAGCTGATAATCGACAGGCTTTTGTGCTTCCGCTAAAGATTGTCTCACTATTCTTTTATAATGTGATCCGATAGCGCCAGCAAGCATCATAATGCTTAACAGACCTCCACCGATAGAAGGTAATGCTTCCCTCTGCGCGTCTATTAATTGACTATAGTAATCGATCTTATCGCATGAAGGAGTTTTTGCGCAATATTCACCTAGTCCGATAACTATGCCTAGATTTTCAATAGGGCTTTTTCCGGATAATTTAGATGTTGGTTTTATAGCGCTATAAGCTGAAAAAGCGCCTAAAGCTATTGAACCAGCAATCAATAAAGTTTCAAGTTTTCTGCCCATGAGTTCACCTAGTACCATTATATGGTGACACTAGTATATAAACCTATCGATTTAGGGTTATAAGTGCGTTAATGAAAATAATTCAATATTTACAAAATAACTGATGTTGCGCTATCTCTTCTCCGTAACCCCAAGGCAGGCTCTCCCCCCATCCATAGGCCCGATGTCATATCCTAAGCCGCATCTTCCGACAGGAGAGATCCTCTCAGGGATGCGCAGCTCTGAAGACCTGAGCAGTCTCTTTGGGATCTCTTCCTTACTGCAGAACCATAAGTATTCCGCGAATTCAGGATTCTTCTCAAATAATCTCCCCATACTCAAAGGAAAGTAAAAGGGCGAGTTTTCCATGATAAATACCCTCTCATGGGAATAAGTCATCATTGAGCAATCATAAACCCCATTATTGATGAAGCGGATATTCTGAGGGTTCTCATAGCAGTATACCGCATTCCGGACCTTGCCATCCACCTCCTCTTTGCCTGAACGCATGACAAGCCCAAACCATTCATAAGGGGATTCTTTCATCGCGCGATATTCTTCATGAAGATTCCCCTCAAGAAGATTTTTGTCCCCTGTGAAGATAAGGCTGAATACCTCCCTAGGCAATGGAGCGCGGAGATTCTTCTTTCTGAGCATTCTTTGGCAGACATCGAAAGTGAATGTGTCTTGAGGATTCTTTTCATTGCCAAGAACCCTGGTGAAATCAAGAGAAGAATGGGGGAATAACAGATGATTGAGATAAGGGGATTGTATTGCTGCAGAGTTCACATCCTTATGCTCCCCGAAGAAATTAAGCCTGCGCGCAAGATCAGAACTGTTCTTTCCTTGCTTAGTCGGACCTTTCCGGATATTGTGCACGAAATCATAACTAAGATATCTCTTGACTCCTTCTTCCTTGGTGAAAGAGATGGCCAGCTTATCCAGCAAGCTTGCGAGAGTTATATGCACAATTGGGTCTGGCAGCCTTGTCTGCTTGATTATCTCCTCAGCTGAAGACATCTGGTGCTTGAAGATTGCCGAGTATATCCTCTTCTCAAGCTTAGTATTCAGAGAATCAGGGATATCAAGATTCGCCATCGAATCAAATATTTAAAAGTGATATTTAAGTTTATGCAATAACCTGAGTTATATTCGTCACAGCATATTGACGATAATGCCTGAGATGCGTGTCCAGCCAACTTGCCAATCATTCATGCTCTAGCCTAATCTCTTTAGCCAATAGATTCCAGACAAAACCGCTTCTTCAACAATATTTAAAAAGAGGCTTTCCTCTAGAGACCGGATGATCATAACGATAGCAGGCATGCCTGGCAGCGGCAAGAGCACGCTCGCGAGAGAGATTGCGAAATACTTGAAGATGAAGCATTATTCTATGGGGGATCTCCAACGCCAGTTCGCCAAAGAGAGAAGGATGACTATCACAGAGTTAGGGATTGCTGAAGAGAAAGACCCTTCGCTGGACAATGAGATTGACAGCAGGCAGAAAGAACTGGGAGAGAAGAATGACGATTTCGTGATAGATTCAAGATTGGGATTCCATTTCATCCCTCATTCTTTCAAGATATTCCTTAAAGTCGATATGGATGTAGCTGCAAGAAGGATTTTCATCCAGAAACGCGCTGAAGAGAAAGAGGTATCGCTTACTGAAGTCAAGAGAAAGCTTTTAGAGCGCATCGCTTCAGAGAAAAAAAGGTATAAGGCATATTACGGCATAGACCATTACGCCCTATCAAACTATGATTGTGTCATCGATACTACCTCTCTGAAAGTCGCTAACTGCGTGAAGGTGCTGCTCACAGCCATAGAAAAGCATAAAAAGAAGCCCTCACCGCCCCCTGTGAAAAGAGCTAAAAACAGCAAATGAGCTTATGCTCGGAGAATCACAATGGCTGATCGTCAGATAAAGCTTTTCGGCACAGACTCGCCAGCTATGCAGGCCAAGCCTGCGGCGCAGGAGACGCATGATCATAAGATGACTGAAACACAATCGCATGAGAAAATATCTTATGATAAGATAAAGACTGATTCTGAGAATATTTCTGAAAAGACTGATGTCCAAGAGCAACAAAAGACACAGAAGAAAGATCGTTCGCTCCCTAACGAGAAACTCTCTAAAGGGGATTTTGTCGAGGTCGAGTTCACTGGAAAGCTCAAGGACGAAGGGATAGTTTTTGACACGACAAGCGAGCAGACCGCGAAAGATTCAGGGATCCACAACAAGAACGCGAGCTATGGCTCGCTTATGATATGCGTCGGAGAGAGCAATGTCCTTCCAGCGCTTGACAAGTTCTTAGAAGGGAAAGAGACAGGGAAGAAGTACACTGTTGACATACCTGCCGAATACGGCTTTGGCAAACGCTCAGCAAGCAATATCCAGCTCGTGCCCACAATGAAATTCATCAAGGAAAGAATACAGCCGATGTCTGGACTGCAGGTCAATATAGACGGCAATGTCGGCATGGTGAAGAGCGTCAGCGGCGGCAGGACTCTGGTTGATTTCAACCACCCATTGGCAGGCAAGAATCTTGTTTACGAAATGAAAGTTTTTGAGAAGATCAAGGATGCGCGCAAGAAGATCGGATCGATACTGCGCATGCAGCTCAATCTCAAAGAATTCTTTGTGGAATTCAAGGACGGCGTTGCCACTATCGGCACGCCTAAAAAACTAAGCATACCTGAACAGATACTCAAGCCTTTCGAGGAGATGATAATCTCTCTCGTCCCTGAAGTGAAGAGGATAGAGTTTGTGCAGGATGAGAAAGGAAAAAGCAAGTGAGCGTCTGAAAGAATCCTGCGCTTGAGCGATATGCGCATGATGCTCTTTTTTATAAGATCGAAGGACAAACACACCCAATACATGAAACTTCGCATTCTACAGCGTATACCAGTATTAAACGTAATTTTATTACGCTTAATACCTGTTGAGGCGAAATTTCCAATTTTCCTCGACGAGGAAACCTGATTTTCTTTACGAACCGCATCGCTTAACTGCTCCAATCTGAAATGAAAATATCACTTCAGATAACTACGCAGTTAAACGAAATTTTTTGCAATAATATCTGCTGTGTTGCATAATTCTTTGATGGCTTTCGCTATGCTTCGCCATATCTTTTGATTCGTTGGTATGCCCAGACTTTGCTTGCTGCTTCGTGTAGCAATCCTTGCTCACTTGTGGCGAGCAGTTGCTCGCCAAATATGCGT
>DATDYN010000022.1:0-11233 GCA_035289005.1 Candidatus Nanoarchaeia archaeon | reverse complement strand
GCGCGATAATTTTTTATAGTCTTTCTCATTCATCCAATTTCTCGGTCGTTATCCCTAATGGGGTAATGGCTGGGCTACAAGCCTTTTTGCTATGGTGGTTTGTTTTGCCATTATGAAATACAGCTGCGACACATGATCTCCGGATTATATGGCTGAAGCGGCAGTGCAATATACAGCAAAGGGGCTATAACAGGGCGTGCCTTGTGCGTCAATAGGCTCAACAATAGGTCAAGGCTCAATGCCAGGAACAATCTAGGCAATGATAATAGTCGCTCTGTCGGAATAGCCCACCATGAGACCGAGAATTTCATCTTGATGTCTTCACTAAGGGATCTCTGGCAGGAACTGTGCAGTTATGATAATCTTTTTCTCGCATATACAAAGGCCAGGAAACACAAGACAAGAAAGGATTATATCATTGAATTTGAGAAAAATCTCAAAGATAATCTTCTTCTGCTCCGCTCTGAACTATCGCTTCATTGCTATGATCCAAAGCCTTTGGTGAACTTCACCATCCATGACCCAAAGATGAGGAAGATAAGCAAGTCTGATTTCAGGGACAGGGTGATACATCATGCCCTCTGCAATATCATCGAGCCGATATTCGAGAAGACGTTCATATATGACTCTTATGCGAATAGGATCAATAAAGGGGCACTTAAGGCGATTGATAGGTTTGATCGTTTCAAGAGAAAGGTGACAAGAAATAATACGTTGAGATGCTACGTTCTAAAGGCGGATATAAGGAAGTATTTTGATAACATTGAGCATGAAATTCTATTATCAATAATCAAGAAGAGAATATTCGATAAAAGGGTCATCTGGCTTATCAGGAAGATTTTAGCAAATCCTTCTTCAAGCGATAAGGGCATGCCCTTAGGTAACCTTACATCTCAGTTCTTTGCCAATGTCTATCTCAATGAGCTGGACTATTTTGTGAAACACAAGCTTAAAGCGAGATATTATATCCGTTATGTCGATGACTTTGTCATATTCAATACTGATGCTGAGATCCTAGAGGATTATAAAAGACAGATCAATCTTTTCTTGAGAGAAAAGCTTGATATCGAGTTGCATCCAGAAAAGTCAAAAGTGCTACGGCTCAGTGAGCGTCTCACTTTCTTAGGGTTCAGGATATTCTATCATCATAAGCTTCTCAAGAAATCGAACATGGTAAGGATGAAAGGCAGGATTGAAGCGCTTAAGCAAGAATATGCTGAGAAGAAGATGGATTATGACTCCATTTATGACTTCTTAGAGGGGTGGATTGCGTATGCAAAGAATGCGGATACATATAACCTGCGCAAAAGAATCATGGCTGAAGTCAGTGAAGCATTTTGCGGGGAGATCTCAACGAAAGAGATCAATAGATTTCTCAAAGAATAGATATAGAATGCTCCACCGTATATAGAAGTTCAGGGAGGTTATTGTTTGTGCTCTTCCATCTGCTCTCTCATCATCTTCACTCCCTCTCTGAAACCGTGCATCATTATGCCATTATCTTTCAGTTTCTCAGTGTTCAGCGAGGAATCTCTCGGCCGCAAGGCTTTCTGCTTCAGCGCTTCGCTGGTTATCGGAATTATGAGCTTCTTGTCCAGTCCGAACTCTTCAGCAAGCGCTACAGCCATGTCATGGCGTGAAAGCCTGTCAGGTCCGGCAACGTGCCATATCCCTCTCTTCCTTTTCTTGATCAATACCCCTATCGCGTGAGCTATGTCATCAATCAATGTCGGAGTGCTGTACTGGTCATTGACCACATCGATTCTCTTCTTCTCTTTCAGGTTCTGCACTGCCCAGACAGTGAAGCTTCGCTCTGTATTGTTCCCATTGAAACCGTAAAGCACTTCCGGCCTCACTATTATCCAGTCCTTGCAGTTATCCTGCACTGCTTGCTCTCCAGCGTATTTAGTCTTCGCGTAATAAGAGAGCGGATTCGGAGTGTCATGCTCTGTGTAATTGCCTCTCTCTCCGTCGAATACGAAGTCTGTGGAGATGTGCAGCATTGTGCAGTCTACAGCATTGCAGCCTTCGACAATGTTTTTAGTCCCATCGACATTGATCTTCCAGGCAAGCTCTTTCCTGTCCTCGCAGCCATCAACATCGCTCATCGCGGCGGTATGGATCACGACATTAGGCCTTTGTTCCTTGAAGATCTTTATCACTACTTCTTTATCAGTAATATCCAGCTTGATGATCCCTTCCTCTCTCGGCTGCAAGTCAGTTCCTATGATTGAGAATATCTTGTCTTTACCTAATACTTTCCTGAGCTTTGTGCCGAGGAATCCCGCAGCTCCGGTTATCAGGATCTTTTGCTTTGCCATGCATTCTTCCTACTTTACCTGCCCTTTACTGACAAGCTGCCGCTTGAGCGGCTTCCACCACTCATCATTATCCTTGAACCATTGCACTGTCTTTCTCAGAGCGTCAGCGAAATCATGCTTAGGCTTCCATCCCAGCTTTTTCATCTTTGAGCAGTCCAATGAATATCTCAGGTCATGGCCTGGTCGGTCAGTGACAAGCTCTATCCAGGAAGAGTCTTTCTTCAATTCATGAAGTATCCTGTTAGTTATCTCGGTGTTTGGCAGCTCATTCCCTCCGCCGACATTGTACGCCTCGCCAATCTTCCCTTTAGTTGCGGCGAAATCTATCCCTGAGCAGTTATCCTCGACAAATATCCAGTCTCTCATGTTCTTCCCCGTGCCATAGAGCGGAACTTTCTTTCCCTCAAGAATATTTGTTATGAACAAGGGGATGACTTTCTCAGGATACTGGTAAGGACCGTAATTATTGCTGCTGCGGGTTATTATCACTGGAGTTCTGTAAGTCGTGAAATACGCCTGCGCGAGCATGTCAGCCGCCGCTTTAGTCGCAGAGTAAGGGCTGCTAGGCCTGAAAGGAGCGTCTTCATCAGTGCTTCCGCTCGGAATGCTGCCATAGACCTCATCAGTCGAGATATGGATGAACCTTTTCAGCGAAGAGCTGTTGCGCGCGGCCTCAAGCAAGGTCTGCGTCCCGATCATATTTGTGCGCGTGAAGACATAAGGATCCTTTATCGAGACATCGACATGGCTTTCAGCGGCGAAATGGAACACGAGCTCAGGATCCTTCATAAGTCCAGCGACAAGCTTCTCATCGCAGATATCCCCTTTCACAAACCTGTACCTTTTAGAGAGCGCAGGATCATTCTCAATATCCTTGAGATTCTCAGGATTTCCCGCGTAAGTCAGCTTGTCAAGATTTGTGATCTGCCAGTCAGGATGCGCCGCGAGGCAGTACCTTATGAAATTGGACCCTATGAACCCTGAGCCTCCAGTGATAAGGACTTTCATGCTTCTCTTCACCCCCCTTTATTTGAGTGCCATTTGATCGGCACGTCATTATCGAACGGGTCAATCCTGAATTCGTCAGGCTCTCTGTACCTGTACATCTCTGTGGGCATGTTGAGCAGTAGGCATCCTTCCTTCTCTCCGGGAGCGCATTCAATCCCATGCAGGACTCCTACAGGGATTACGACGCAGATAGGATTAGCATCTCCCATGATGAACTCTATCCAATTGCCTTTACTCTTAGAATTCTCCCTCGCGTCATAAAGCAGCACTCTGCCATTGCCTTTGATAACAACGAAATGATCTATCTGGACTTTATGATAATGCCATCCTTTCACGAATCCTGGCTCGCAGTAAGTGACATAGACCTGGCCGAACTTCCTGAAGAAAGGATCATCAGCGCGTATCATCTCCATGAGATAGCCGCGGTCGTCCTTCATGACGCGCAGCTTCTTCACTAGCACTCCTTCAATACGGTCAGAATAGTCAGTGATATCCTCTCTGATGATTTTCGCAGTATCCACAAACAACCCCCTTCCTTTCCTGTCAGGAAATGGCGCTCTGACAATGGCAGAGAGTGGGCTGGAAACCCGGCTCATCGCTGCCGTCGTCCTTTCTCCGTGCCAAAATAACAATATATATAAAGGTAGCGGTTCTTGTCTCGACAGTATCATCGCTTGAGGCACTTATGCGAATCTGCTATTTCGGGACTTACGAGAAGAGCTATCCGCGCAATAGCGTAGCAATTGAAGGCCTTAGGAAGAATGGGGCTAAGGTCATTGAATGCCATTCCACGCTCTGGGAGTCTAAAGAGGACAAGGCAAGACTTTCAGCTTTTGGCAAAGCGCTATTGATTGCGCGTCTCCCTTTCGCTTACCTTTCTTTGGCTGTCAAATACCTTCTTTGCAGAAAGGGTGGTTTTGACGCGATGATAGTAGGATACATCGGCCAGACAGACATGTTCCTTGCGAGGATGCTCGCCCCAAGGACAACGATAATATTCAATCCAATGATCTCACTGCATGACACATTAGTGAATGACCGCGCTCTTGTGAAGAATGCTTTTGCGGCAAGAGCGCTGCATCTGCTTGACAGCATCTCCTGCAAGCTCGCTGATCTTGTTGTTCTTGACACTGAAGCGCATGCTGATTATTTCCGCAAGGAATTCGGCATTAAGAAAGTGGATGTCCTTCCTGTCGGTGCTGAGGATTCTTTCCTGAAAGCCGCAGCGATATGGAAGGATGAGGGGCAGTCCATGCAAATGCAAAAGAAGAAGGTCACAAAAGTCCTTTATTACGGAAAATACACCCCTCTGCACGGCACAAGGCATGTGATCGAGGCGGCGAAGCTGCTTGAGAGATATCCCAATATCCGCTTGGAGATAATAGGCACAGGACAGACTTACTCTGAGGATATGAAGCGCGCAGAGCAGCTTAAATTGAAGAATACTCTATTCACTGACTGGGTAGCGTACACAAGCCTTCCGCGGAAGATCGCTGATTCAGACATCTGCTTGGGCGGACACTTCGGCACTGGAGAGAAGGCTTTGAGAGTAGTGCCTAACAAAGTGTTCCAGATGATCGCTTTAGGGAAGCCAGTGGTAGTTAATGACGGCGCGACTCTGAAAGAGGAAGGATTCATTGACGGAATCAATTGCATCACCTGCCCTGCGGGCAGTCCGAAAGCGATAGCTGAGGCAGTGCTTCGGCTTGACAATGACGCTGCGCTGAGAGGGAGTATAGGCAATGGCGCTAAGGCATTATTCAGCAAGAAGTATTCCTCTGCAGCGATAGGGAGATCTTTATTGAAGCAGATAAATACTCTGAAGAAAAGGCGATAAGAATTGAATTTATTAATTCCTATTGATGATGTGATCCCTTATGGACTCAACCCCTCTCGCATTGAACGATAAGAAGACAGAGACCGCCGTAATAATCGTTAACTGGAACGGCAAGCACCTGCTAAAGGACTGCCTTCCCTCTCTCGCAGCGCAGTCTTACAAGAATTTCTCAGTCATAATAGTTGATAATGCCTCAACTGATGGCACTGCTGAATTCCTTAGAAAAGAATTTTCCTGGGTTGAGTTGATTTCGCTAGAGCGCAATACGGGATTCACTGGAGGAAATAACGCAGGTTATGAATTCGCTCTCAGGAATAAGAATATCAAGTATATCTCAACGCTCAATAATGACACTGTAGTCCATAAAGAATGGCTCTCTTCGCTTGTCAAGGGGATGAAGGCGAATCCTCTGCTTGGCTCGTGCAGCTCTAAAGTCATATTCTTGCATGAAAAGGATAAGATAGACACTGCGGGCATAGTCATCTATAAAGATGGCAATGCGATGAGCAGGGCGCACAAGCATCATCCTGATTCCGAGAAGCGTTCTGCAGATATTTTCGGCGCTTCAGCAGTGGCAGCCCTCTGGCGCAGGAAAGCGCTTGAGAAAGCAGGATTCCTTGATGAAAGGTATTTCATGTACCAAGAAGAGGTCGATCTCGGATGGAGAGTGCGCTTCGCAGGGTACTCCTCAAGATTCATCCCTGACGCGATTGTCTATCACGCGCACTCCGCTTCCTCCAGACCTTTCTCTCCGCTGAAAGCTTATTATTCAGAACGTAATAGGATACTCACAGCTGTCAAAGACTTCCCTCTCACGTATCTTCTGGCCAGCCCTTACTGGGCGTTCAGGCGCTATCTCTCTCTGTTGCGCGGAGCGCGCGCAGGCAAGGGAGCGGCTGGCAAGTTCCTTGAGAAGTCTTCTCCTTCATCAATGGCGTGGATATTGCTCAAGGCCTGGAGCGCGGGGATCCTTATGGTGCCATTGATGATCCCTGCGCGCTGGAGAATCCAGCGGATGCGCAGGAAGAATGGGATAACCAGCTCGACAGTTAAGGGGTGGTTTGAGAAGTACGGAGTGAGCCCTGAGAGGATAGCATTGTTATGAAGACATTTTCTAGAGGAAGTTCTGGCGGTAGCGTCTCTAAGCCTAGATTGCGCCATAGGATCGCTTCCCATCCCCATGTCATCAAGGCAAGGAATCTTGTCCTTCCAAGAGTGAAGTTCGTCATGATGTTTGTCGGACTGATGATCCTCGCGCTGCTTTTCAGGAGAGTTGGCTTCTCATCATTTGCTGAGATAATCTCAGAGATGAGTGTTCCGATGATGATTCTCGCTTCAGTCGCCTGGCTGTTCACATTGTTCCTCAGCGCTTACAGGCTGAAACGGATAGTCAGGTCAGAAATCCTTTCCGGAGAGATGTTCAGGATATTCCTTTACGGCTATCTCCTGAATTACGCTTCGCCGATACAGGGATTGGGCGCAGGAGCGAAAGTAGGGATGCTGAAGAAGCGCAATGTCTCAATATCCAGGTCATCAGCGAGCGTGAGCTCAGAGCTGCTGTACGACCTGTTATTCGCGGCATTGATCTCCGCGATATTCTTCATAACCCATATAGATTTCATAATATCAGCGATCCTCCCTCTGATGAGCGCTGTCACTGCGGCGATAGCCGGAGCGATCATCCTGTTCGCTGGATTCACCCTTTACAGGCTGCGCAGGAATGAGGATATCATCTCTTTCTTCTCCCATCTGTTCAGCAATTTCAGCATGAAAGCATTCTTCAGGCTTCTTCCGCTGACAATGCTTCTCTGGCTTTTTCCAGCGTTCATGATATACGCGTTCTTCCTGGGCATAGGGCAGCCTTTGAGCTTATGGATCGCGCTCAGCGCGATATGCTTCTCTTTCCTGCTAGGGCTTTTCACTCTCATTCCCGGAGGCCTTGGAGTCAGGGACGCGATAACCGCGTACATCTATTCATTGGCAGGCATACCTATCGATACCGCGATATCCATAGCGTTGTTCAACCGCGCATTCACTATAGGCATTGTAGGTCTGATAATACTGTTCCTCAAGCTCCATTCTTTCATACTCTCGCGCAAAGGGGCGGAGTATCCTGGAGAATATCCTGCGCAGAGCAAGTATTTCCCTTACGAAGAATTCAGGAGATACTTCAAAGGAAGGATTCTTGAGCTTGGCTCTGCAGACGGAAACAATACCTTGTTCCTTAAGAAGAAGTATGGTCTTGACAAGATTTTCTCTCTAGAATACTCTTTCTCTCGCGCTCTGCGTTCTAAGATCAAGAATGATAAGGCTGGCGGCAGGGATCGTGATACTGCAGCGTCATTATTGGTCAACGCTGACGGCAGGAGATTGCCTTTCAAGGATTCATCATTCGATCTGGTCTATTGCTCTGAAGTGATAGAGCACTTGCCTTCCGCAAAAGACCATGCTTTCCTCGCAGAAGAGATAAAGCGCGTGCTAAGGCCAGGAAGGCATTGCATAATCACAACTCCTAACCATTACCTTTATAGGATGTTCTGCTTCCTCACTCTCACTCCTCCTGAGCCGACGCACATGAGCGAGCTCACCCTCTCAGAGTTCAAATCATTGCTTATCACAAGATTTAAGAATGTCGAGCTTGTCGGAGTGTTTGGGCTGTTCAGGCCATTGATGAAGCTGAGCGCTTTCCGCAGGCTGCATTCATCATTATCCTCTCATCCCTCAATATGCAAGGCATTGATCGCTGTGTGCAGGAAATGAATCCTGCTCATCATTATGCTTGGATTGAGGATATCCATGATCACTGCAGACTCCCATCGTAATCAGCCGTCACAGCCACGTTGCACGCGGCTTAAATGCGCGCTTTTACGTTAATATCAGCGTATTCATGCGAAATTCGGAGCACAGCAATGAAAGAATTCGTACCCTCTATGCGCGGAATCATCTATAACCTTAGAAGATTCGTCTTCACCCCTAATGTCACTCCTAAACGCCTGATAAATCTCGTCAAGATAAGCTATAACTACGCTCTGAAGAAGAGCGTTGTGAACTCTTATCCCTGCAGGCTCATCATAGATCCTGTGAATATCTGCGTCCTTAAATGTCCTCTCTGCCCTACAGGCAAGGGAGAGAAAGGAAGGACTTTAGGCAGCATGAAACTTGAGGATTTCAAGAAGATCATAGACGAAGTGGGAGACTATATCTATGAAGTCGACCTGTACAACTGGGGAGAATCCTTGCTCAACAAGGATATCTTCAGGATGATTGAGTACTGCAAGGCCAGGAAGATCAATGTCAAGATAAGCAGTAACCTGAATCATTGGCAGGAAGGTTTTGAGAAGAAACTTGTCAGCTCAGGACTTGACTGCCTCATAGTCTCTCTTGACGGCACAAACCAGGAAGTGTATGAGAAATACCGCCGAGGGGGAGACTTCAGCAAAGTGATCAGGAATGTGAAAGCTATCTCTGAAGCGAAGAAAGCCTTTGGCAGCAAGACTCCGCAGCTTGTCTGGCAGTTCATAGTCATGCGGCAGAACGAGCACCAGCTTCCTATCGCGCAGAAGACATACTCTAAGTACGGATTTGACACCCTGCGCATAGTTCCTGTCAGGACTGACACTTCCAAAGAGGTATTCCAGAGCGATGAGGAGAAGATGAAGAGCAGCCAAGAGTGGCTTCCTAAAGACGAGAAGTACAGCAGGTTCGACTATAAATCCAAGAAGAAAAAATCCCAGCTCAAGAGCTGCATATTCCCCTGGACTCTCGCGGCCATCAATCCTAACGGAGCGGTCTCTCCCTGCTGCGCGGTCTATCCTGAGAAGCATGATTTCGGCAACGCTTTCACTTACGGATTCATGAAAGTGTGGAATAATCCTTTCTATGTCGCTTCGCGCAAGGCTATCGCGGGAAAGGATCCCGGAAGAAAGATCGTGTGCGAGAACTGCGTCAAGTACGGATTTATTGAATAAAAATATTGAAAAGAATCATCTGAATATGGTGATCTTGATCATTTCAATAATCAAATCTTAAACATTAAACACAGCAAGCTCTACCTTGCCTCTCGTGAGCTCGTACTCTTTGATCTGAGGCTGCTTGCTCTGCAGCAATGTGTTGAGGTCAGAGATGTTGAAACTGCCTCCTTTCTCCAATAAGAAGTATACCGGAGAGAACTTCCCGTCAGGAGACTTCTGGAACGCAGCGTTCTTGAGCGCGTAATTCTTAGAGAGATAGTCCCATTTTTCAGGATCGCTGATCGTCTGCAGACCCCACTGGTACAGAAGCACCCATCTGAAATCATATTCTTCCTCTCCCAAACGAGTCATCGATTCATTGTAATGCCCAGCAGTACCCATCCTGTCAGCATGCCAGAGGAAGCCATAGCTCTGATGGCCTGAGAAGAATACTCTCTCTTCAGGAGCGCTGTGCGCGCGCAAGTAATCTCCAGCTGCATCTAATCCTATGAACTGCTGGTCAAACTGCCTGTCTTTAGCGTCAAATATCCCGCCTATGTCCGCTTTACCCCCCCCAGGATAAGTGATAGTGTTAAGTATGGGCGGATAGATCAGGAGCAGGAAAAGCCCGAACAGGATCGGCCATTTGGAGTATTTCACTATCCTATCTGCAGTCGAAGCGATAGTCACGAACGCGAAAGCAGCAAGTAGGATCATCAGCGGAGCTAGAGGGTATTGATGGTAGCTGTGGCCGGAAAGCTTTGAAGCCATGACTATCAGCCAGAAAAACGCTCCTGCAGAATAAGCCCCTGCAAAAAACAGGCCTTTGCTTCTCTTGAACATCAGGATCAGGAGCACAAGGCCTAAAGCCGAGAATGCCGCTCCGATTATGCTGTAATTGTCAGCGATGAACGGCATGATCACATCCCAGAACTTTGAAGAGAATAACGCCCCGAAATCATAATACACATCCCCTATTATGGCTGTGGATTGGGTTGTCGCTCCAAGAGCCGCGTTCGCGCTCGCTATGCGCGCATTATTCATCAGCCAGAGAGGGATTAGCAGCGCAGGAAGGGCGGCCATAGCGTACTGCTTCCAGCCTTTAATGAAATAATTGAGCCTTTCTTCTTTGATTCTTTTCAATGGAAGAAGGGTAAGCAGGGGGATCGCGAGAATCGCGAAAGAGTACTGCGTAAGGAATGAGATCACCATGCACAGAGAGGATATCGAGAGAAGCTTTGTTGAGGAGTGACCTTCATCAGCCCATCTGATGAAAAGGTAGACGCTCAGCATGCCGAAGAACAACGCAGGATTGTTCAGCTGCACCTGCCTTCCGAAGAATACGAGCAGAGGATTGACGCTCATGAGCAGCGCTGAGACTAGAGCTAAGTCTTCACGGTTGAAAAGTCTCTTGATGATGAGGTACATCAGCATTACGCTGGCCATGACGAACAGGATTGAGGTAAGTCTTGCGACCCATAACTCTTCTCCGAATATCAGGAAGCCAATGCCTGCAGCCCAGGAACTCAATGGGAGAGTGTCTCCATGCGAGCCATCAGCCATATTGTCAGTGAATGTCGGGAAAGAGGATCTTGGGGTGAGCCAGTCTCCGTTTCTGGCGAAGTTCCGTGCCTCTGTAAGATAATGGGCTTCTTTCCAGTTGTGATATCCTATAGCCGGATAATCAAGATGGTACATTCTCAGGGAGAATCCCCAGAACAGTATGAGCGCAAGAGCGATCCAGTGCCAGTTCTTCTTCAAAGACTCAAGAGAGAATCCTATCTCTGAGGAAGTATCCTCTGCACTGTCAGCTTTATCTTTATTCTTGGCTCTGCTTGCAATCTTCTTATTTGAGTGTTGAGCAGTTTTATTATCCATAAACTTTCCTCTAATGGTCTTAGAGAGCTTTTTTATGGCTCTATCCGGAATCACCTTTTTTTTGCCGTCGCTTCTATAACCTATGTTTTATTAAAAATTGCGTTGGGTGTAATACCTCGCCATTTATGGCGCAATGTCGGAAATGTCTTGCATTTCCGAGCATCCCGAAAATCTTTTGATTTTCGCGATTTTTAATTCCGAAAATCAGCCTTTTGGCGAGGAGCGTAAAATCTCGGGCT
>DATDYN010000021.1:0-5607 GCA_035289005.1 Candidatus Nanoarchaeia archaeon | reverse complement strand
ACATCAAAGAATAAAGCTAACACTGATAGAATGATTACTCCTAACATCACCTTTTTCATAACGCAAAAAAAATGATAAGAGTTTATAAACTTTTTGCTGAAAGAATGTGAGAAACGCCTTCAAACTGCCGATCTTCTGCGCCCACAATATCCCCAGTGACCATTCAGGAATGACGTTAAAACTATTTAAAGCGCCCTGATTTACTATCGTCTATGGGAGAATTGCGCAAAGACTACATCCTTGAAAGATGGGTAGAGATAGTGCTTAAACGCGGCCAAAGGCCTCATGAGTTCAGGCAGGCTGAAGAGATAGTGCAGCCTCAGGCATGCCTGTTCTGCCCTGGAAGCGAAGAGCAGACTCCTCCGGAGATAAACCGTGTCTCAGGAAGCGACGGCAAGTGGAAGATAAGGACTTTTCCGAACAAATTCGCGGCTGTAGAGCCGATAGGCAATTCAGCAGTGCGAGGTCAGAAATTCTTCCAGAGTTCTGCGAATTACGGCTACCATGAAGTCATTGTCGAGACTTCAGACCACAGCAAGCAGCTGGCAGACCTCTCGGTAGAGGAGATAGTGCTAGTGCTTAGAGAATATATCGAACGCATCAGGATCCTTTCAGGACAGGATGGAGTGCAGTACGTCGCTGTGTTCAAGAACCATGGCAGCAAGGGAGGGACCTCGCTCATCCACAGCCACAGCCAGATCATCGCTTACAATATAGTGCCGTCACTAATCCAGCAAGAGCTTGCCGCGACTCTTGAGCATTGCAAATGCCCTTACTGCGACATCATAGCAGCAGAAGCGAAATCAGAGCGCAGGATCTCAGAGACTGAGAATATCGCGGCATTCTGCCCTTACGCCTCAAGATTCAATTACGAAGCGTGGATATTCCCTAAAAGGCATACTAACGCGCTAAGCATGTTCACTGACGCAGAGCTCAAAGACACTGCCGCTGCATTGAAGAATGTGCTGCAGCACCTGCAGAAGATGAACGCTTCCTATAATTATTACCTTCATTACCATCCGGATTATGAATACCATTTCCATATCGAGATAACCCCAAGGATAGCCACTTGGGCTGGCTTCGAGTACTGCACTGACACGATCATCAATTCAGTCCCTCCTGAAGAGGCGGCAGCGTACTATCGCAGCAAGATTTAGCGTTAACATTTTATGCTTTCAGACTTATTGCCGTTGCTTTCTCATGACTGAATTTCAGTCCAAGTAGCGTTCTGAAGCGCTACAACAAAAGGGAATTCTCTCAATATTCTCAGGACATCGCCACCCCAATAATAACATTTATATACTTAGTATATATATCTATATATGTGAGGTAACATGGTACAGGCTGTGATAAACATAGACGAGCACGCAAACAGAGTTCTGAATATTGTGAAGGCTAAATTCGGTCTTAAAGACAAGTCTGAAGCGATAAACTTGGTCGTTAATAAATATGAACATACCGCTCTGGAACCTGAATTAAGGCCTGAATATGAAGTAAAGCTGGCGAAGATAGTGAAAGGAAAGCATCTTTCCCGAGCGGAGTTTGAGAAAGAGTTAGCTTGATGTATTGTGATCTCTATAGCGAGGAGATTACAAAGAAGCTCGCTAAGCTCAGGAAGAAAGACCCATCAGGATATTCTCAAGTCAGGAAGAAGATGGATTCGATATTGGCAGACCCAGAGCATGGCTATAAATTTCTCACTCAGGATATGAAAGGACTGAACAGAGTGCATCTGGGGCATTTCGTATTGATATTCAAGATTGATACAAAGAATAAAACGGTCTTGTTTGAAGATTATGATCATCATGACAATATCTATCAGAGTTAGTGAACACAAAAACATTTAAATAGCCCCTCAGATTATAAGAGTAGATAACAGTCAATAAGCAAAAAAGAGGTCAGTCAATGAAATTCGTCTTTGAAGAGGAAGATTCTATATACAATATCCTTCTCGGATTCTTTGTCATAGGCATGACAGGCAGATATTTCTCCATACCTTACGCGAAATACATAGCGATACCCGCTTTCGCTCTTGCGATAATCCTGGCATTCCTTGACATCATCCACACAGTGCATGACATGAGCTTCCATCCGATGATGCTTGTCGGTCTTTTCATCAACAACATAATAGAGATCATCATCTTCTTCGCGATGCTGCTCAAAGCGACAGGATTCAAGCTGATGATACCTTATTTCACTCAATATATAATGCCTCTCACGAGCACGACAAACGGACTGTTCGCTATCGGGATATTCCTTATAGTCACAAGCGTGTTCTGGCTGTTCAGCCTGTTCTTCAGGTAATTAGAACCAACTATTCGCAATTATCAAGAATGATTTATTCGGTAAAAAGAATGATGATCATCTATCTTTCCTGATTTTGTCCCAATGTTCTCCTATTGCTTTGGTTATTGATTGCAACTGCTCAATGCGTTTCCTATCGAATGAAGTATCATGTTCCTCTATTTGTGTCTGTTGTGATGGATTGGTATATTCAACAAGTACGCTCTGAATCCTTTTTCCATCCGCGATCATATCCAATATCGGAATCACAAGAGCTTCCCAACGGTCACTATAAGTGCCTGGATAATCCAGAAAATAATGCGCTGCCTCTCTTGAGAATGTGCGCGGACCAAACCACATGTCAAGTTCAAGGCCAGTGACATTTTCCCAGAACATATTGCCTAAGAGCTCAGCTTGCTGTTGAAACAATGGATAAGACTTTAGACTGCGCCTTCTTGCGATTGTTGCATCTGCCTCTCCAGCAAGGATCGGGATGGCCGTCTTCTCAATCTCTGGAACATAAGACGTCTTTTCAGGCTCAAAATAAGCAATGACTGGTTTTTCTGTCTTCAAAGCGTCCGCAATGGCTTCTCTCCGTTTTCCGCCCATTGTTTTGCTTGTAGAGGATGTCACCCTCGCTCCAGCTTCTGAGAACATCTGCAGCAAGTGTCGTGGAGAATCGCTGTCATATATGATCATCTCATATCCTCTTCGGTATGCTTCAGCGATAGACTCCAGCGCGATCACGCTTCGCGTTCTGTCAGAAGCCTTGTTCAGATCATACATAGTAGAAGTGACAAGCACTACCTTATCTGCTAGAGATGATTGAGCCATATTTATCTTATAGGCTTCGTGGTTTATAAATGTTTCGGAATAGCTATTACTTCACAGTAATAACTGCTCCTAATCCGCAGAATTCTTGCCGTATAGGCTTCTCTTCGCTTTTCATTGTGGTTCTCTTTTGCGAACTCATTTTCTTGTGTCCTGGCTCAAACTGAGATCCTTACTAGCTAAGGGGGCTAAGTCTCCAGACGTGAGTCTGGTGGATGTATGCCCCTGATGACGCGCTGTGCGCGTCATCTGTTGTCGAGTATGTATCTGGCTACTTGTTCTGCGCTGACGTGTCCTGCTGTGCCGCAGTAGAATCCTCTTGCCCAGAAATCTTCTGTGCTTCTTGTCTGCCTTATCGCAGAAAATTTTTCTCTCAGTTCTCTGGATGTCCATGCTTTTAGTGTTTGCACGATTTCTGAAGGAGCCCATTTTGGCTCGGCACTGATGAAGAAATGCACATGATCAGGCATGACTTGCAAAGCTAAAGGCTTCCATCCTTTCCACGCGCAAACTCTTTTTATCGTTTGCTCGACAACTTCTTTGAATGGCGAAGTCAAGACTTTCATCCTTGTCTTGGGCAGCCACACCATATGATAATTTATGTTGTACTTATTGTGCCTTGTCTTCCTGACTCGTGCAACCTCGATCATCGCTTCCTTCGCAAGCTCGAAATGTTCTCTGCAATTTATGTGCTCAGCATTCTTGCTGAGCATATTCACAATCTTCCAATTCGTGTTTGTCGGCATCGTATTCCCTCCATCTAGCGGCTCCCTATCGGTCGCCGCCGCGAAGAAAAAACACGAACTGCCGTTGTTCGAGTCATATGATTTTAAGCGTAAGCGGGTCACAACAGTGACCAAAATCATAATGAACGAGAACAACGCAGTGTTTTTTCTAACAACAAAAGAATCTCCCGACGTCAGTCGGGAAGAGCTTCAATTGATTGCGCCAAACTCTTTGGGCAATGAAGACTTGTAGTCATCGCTGATATTTAAAATATTGCCTTATTTTGTGAGTATTTGCGCCGACCGTTCATGGTACCATTTCTTATCAAAGATATGGTGCCAAAAGTGGTGTTACTGTGTTTATATGCTTGGAAATCAATAAATCTTCTCGTTTCCGTTGCTTTTCCGTTGTTTGTGTTAAGACCATATAAATAGTCGCTTCACCATTTAAGAGAGCATATGTTTTCAGGCCTGGAATGAATCTCCTGCCGGAGCAAAATCCCAGAAAAGTTTATAATCTCAGAATGAGAAACAATTCTTATGCCGCGAGAGGGATACGTCCAACAAGATTGTCCTTGAAGGAATAAGGAAGGCCGACATTTGCGGATACCTGTCCAAAACACGATCGCAGATTCTCGTCTTGGGGACCACCGATGATGACTGTCTCAGGCGCCCCAAAACTCCATGCTCCTGAATCCAGCACTAGATATCCCTGATCTCTCAAATATGAATGTAGAGACGCGATAGGAGAAGCAGGCTGCGGTGCATCATCGGCTTTCAACAATCGTGATCCATCGAGCCCAAAGCAGACAAACTGCTCTGCGACTTTTGGATGATCTGAAACTGATCCTAAAAACAAGTCCCCTGAACGGTAAGGGAGTCTTATCAACTGCGCAAAGTCATAGAAATCCCCTTTGATGTTCTGGCCAAGCGTCCCCCCAAGAAGGAATGAGCCCGGAAGACGTCCTGAAAAAGACCGGGGGTGCAGCATGCCATACCCATGATCAACCATCTCATCTCGCAATACCTCAAAAAGAGTGATATGGCAAGGATCAGCGATCCCTAAAGATAATTGCATATTGTCAAGATGCGCGTTCAAGGTTGGGACATGGATATTTTCTTGCTTGACCACGCATTGCTTCATTTGTTGAAAAGAGAATGCAGCCAACCTATTTTCTTCAGTTTCGGCTAGATGCCCTAATCTTTCAATCCGCTGAAGAAGACGATCCCTATCACCATCAGAATGGATATCAGGGAGCTGAGCATAGAGTACAAATTCCTGCCAGAGCATTTCTTCCATAGAGGTAAAAGAGAAGAAACAGTATATAAATGTTTCGTTCTATAACTATCAATAAGTAATAACTTTATCACAATTATTCCAGTGTCATCTAAAAAGATGACAAGAATCAGCCATTACTTATCACAATTCCATCCCCGTATCCTCGAGCTCTTGAACTTCTCAGGCCTGTACGCGCTGATCCTGATCACTTTGCAGAAGGGCAGCTCTTCAGACAGCATTCTTCTCAACCCTTCAGGCTCGCGCTGATCATAGCCAAGGCAGATGATGTTCGGCTTTATCCTGCGGACAGGTTCCAGAAAGTCAGTCTTTGAACCAAGAACAACAATGTCAGGAATGCCGCTCTTGCGCACAGCTGCAGCTCTCTTCCCCTCATCATTGAGCGGAGCCCTTCCTTTGATCATTTTGACAGTGCTGTCGCGCGCGATTATCACGACAAGCCTGCCGTTCCTTCCTGCTGCGGCTTTCGCT
>DATDYN010000020.1:0-28608 GCA_035289005.1 Candidatus Nanoarchaeia archaeon | reverse complement strand
CGCGCGATAATAGAATCATACCAGCAGATGTGCAAGATATATGGTTCGCGCACTGATGTCGCTGTAAGGAGTTCCGCAACAGCGGAAGACTTGCCAGATGCTAGCTTTGCAGGACAGCAGGAAACATATCTCAATATCCGTGGCGAGCATGAGCTTATCGAGGCGTGCAAGAAATGCTTCGCGTCATTATTCACAAACAGGGCGATCTCTTACAGGACTGACAAGAAGTTTGATCATTTCAAGGTGGCTTTGTCTATCGGCGTGCAGAAGATGGTCCGTTCAGACATGGCCTGCTCTGGAGTCATGTTCTCTATCGATACTGAATCAGGATTCAAAGATGTAGTGCTGATAAACGGCTCTTACGGTCTCGGAGAGAATATAGTATTGGGAGCTGTGAATCCTGATGAGTACTACGTCTTTAAGCCGACACTCAAGCAGGGATTCAAGCCGATAGTCTCTAAGAAGGTCGGCGAGAAGAAGATAAGGATGATCTATGACTCTCAAGGATCAAAGAGCACTACAAAAAATATCTCTGTACCTGAAGAAGAGAGAAGGAAGTTCGTCCTTACCGACAATGAGATACTAAAGCTCTCTCAATGGGCATGCATAATCGAGGATCATTACACTAAGAAGGCAGGTCATTTCAAGCCTATGGATATGGAATGGGCGAAAGACGGCAAGACAGGGCAGTTGTTCATAGTGCAAGCACGCCCAGAGACTGTCATGAGCAGGAAAGATTTCAGCAAAATGCAGGCATTCACTCTGAAAAAACGAGGGAAAGTGCTTGCCACAGGGCGTTCTGTCGGACAGAAGATAGGGCAGGGCCAGGCGAATGTGATCCGTGACGCTAAAGATATCGGCAAATTCCGCAAAGGAGATGTGCTCATCACAGAGATGACAGATCCTGACTGGGAGCCTATCATGAAGATCGCTGCAGCGATAGTAACCAACAGGGGCGGAAGAACTTGTCATGCGGCAATAATCTCGCGTGAATTAGGGATCCCTTGCGTTGTCGGAACTAACGACGGCACAGACAAGATCTCTCAAGGTCAGAAAGTCACTGTAAACTGCGCAGAAGGAGACACGGGCTTTGTATATGAAGGATTGCTTCCTTTCGATATAATAAACACTGATCTCAAAAGACTGCCGAGACTGAAGACAAAGATAATGATGAATCTAGGAAATCCGGAAGAGGCTTTCGAGTTGAGCTTCATTCCGAATGATGGAGTAGGTCTCGCGCGCGAGGAATTCATCATCAATTCTTACATCAAGGTGCATCCTTACGCACTGATAAATTATGCGACATTGAATGATGCTGAAGTCAAGAAGCAGATTGACGCATTAAGCCCAGGCTACAAAGACAAGACAGAGTTCTTCGTAGATAAGCTTGCCGAAGGGGTAGGCACTATAAGCGCGGCTTTCTATCCTAAGAAAGTCATCCTGAGATTCAGCGATTTCAAGACGAATGAATACGCGAACCTGCTTGGGGGAAAACCTTACGAGCCTGTCGAGGGCAATCCCATGATGGGATGGAGGGGGGCTTCAAGATACTATAAAGAGGGCTACCGCAAAGGCTTCGCGCTCGAATGCAAAGCGATAAAGCGAGTGAGAGACGAGATGGGGCTGACGAATCTTGAGGTGATGATCCCTATGTGCCGCACAGTGACTGAAGGGAATAAAGTGCTTGCCGAGATGGAAAAGAACGGATTGAAGCGCGGCAAGAACGGCCTTAAGGTCAATGTCATGTGCGAAGTTCCCGCCAATGTGATACTCGCGGAGCAATTCCTTGAGATATTCGACGGATTCTCTATAGGGAGCAATGACCTGACGCAGTTCACGCTGGCCTGCGACCGTGATTCAGAGCTTGTAGCGGACATCTATGATGAGCGCAATGACGCAGTCAAGCGCCTTGTCGCAATCGCGATAAAATCCTGCAATGAGCGCGGCAAGTACATAGGGATATGCGGCCAGGCTCCGAGCGACTATCCGGAATTCGCGCAGTTCGTTGTCGAAGCAGGCATCCACAGCATCTCTCTCAATCCTGACAGCATTGTCAGGACCCTGCCGAAGATAGCAGAGACCGAGAAGAAGCTAGGGATATTGCCGAAGTGAGCGCGGGAATCGGATACATGCGGAAGAAACGAGAATGATCCCCTCTGATTTCGTTAGTGTAGTATCGCCGTAAATCCTCCGCCTGAGCCGTCAAAACATTTATAAATCTACGATAGCTATGTCCTTTTATGCTTAAAAACGCGTATCGCTTCTTCAAGGCGTACTCAAATCTTCCTCTAGAAGAGAGAAAAAACCCGATCATGGTCATTGATGATGATCCTATAAGCTGGAATCTAGCGTATGAAGAGATAAACAATGAGACCAAGAACGGAGAAGAAATACTTAAGAATCTCATTGATCTGGAGATTGTATGACCCAAGAAGAAATGGTAAGGAAGATAATCTTAGAACGCCTCAAGGCTATGGCTCCAAATGTGAAGATCGCTCTTGGTTCTAAAGGGGAATTTCTTGATAGAGATGCACTCATGAAAGAAGTGCAGAACAGCACTCAAGTGGGAAAGAAGATTGTGGAGATTCAGATGAGATATCTTCGCGCACTTAAAGAGGGCATAGTATGAAGACCTTATTCGTCAGGCCTTCCCATGACGATGTAGTCTCTTATCTGTATTTCTATAGTAAAGAACTGGTTGAAGAATCCCGTAAGAGAAACTTTGAGACTTTGAATAAAGAAAAGAAAGATGCCACTCAGAAGATAATAAGTGATATCATTCTAAAGAATGAACCCGCGTTCATCATGTTCAATGGCCATGGCAGTCCAAACATTATCTGCGGGCATAATGATGGGTTCATAATAATCAAGGGCAATAATCATGGATTGCTGAAGAATAAGATTGTATATTCTTTGTCTTGCAGTTCAGCAGCAGGGATCGGGAAAGCAGTCGCTGATAAGAATACCGCATTCATAGGATACACCGATGAATTCGCTCTTGGGATGGATGTGGACTGTCAAGCATCAATACATCGCGATAAAAGGGCAAGACTTTTCTTAGAACCGTCTAATCTATTGGTAAAATCCTTATTGAAAGGAAATTCTGCCGTAGAAGCTGTTGAAAAGGCGAAAAGGATGATGAAAGAGAACATTTCAAGACTTAGGACAGAGCATTCTGATGACGCTAAAGATTATCTTCCTTTCCTATTCAACAATTACCTTATTCTTGAGGTGTTGGGAGAGAAGAACGCGCGCCTGCAGGCTTAGTTCTCTAATAATAACACTAAAAATGACAAACAGAGAACTCGTTTAAATGCTTAATAAATAATAATCTCTGTCAAGCAATTGAGTATCTGCTGGTTGCTCCCCATATCCTTTGCTCCTTTCCAACTGGCAGAACTGTCTGAGCGCGTAATCGTCTTGCTGACTGTTTTGGCAAACGTCGTTGGCCGATGCGAATGTTAAGGCGAGTTCCATCGTCCAAGCCTGAGACCCGTAATGGGCGTCGAGAATGTTTATTACGCAAGGCCAATCTCTCGATCCGGTGATCCATTGCGGAACTTTCTCGCCAACCACTTCAGGGAGTAAGCAAGAATGGTTCCACCTGAAGGGTCAGCGGAAACTCAGCGAGCCCTCCACGGCGCAACAGTGGTTCCATTAGGTCGGTTTATCGGTTAAAAAGTAATCTTTAGGGAGGAATTCTTTTCCGAGCGACGTGGCCTTCCTAACGAGATATGAGCGCCGCCGATACGGCAAGAGATCTCCCACGATCCTTACGACGGTTGAAACCGCCCCCCCAGCGCTGGGACTCATTTCCTTATTTTGCAGGGGTCTACGCGAGTGTTAGGATGAAGACGTCTTATTCGTCCGGGCCTGATGATTTCGAAGACGTTCCTGAACGGTCACGAACCGGTACTGTTCTTCGAAGGCTCGCAGGCTTGAATCGACCGCGCAAAAGAAGCCTTTTGTCTCCGCCAGCAACTGGTCCAACGACAGTGCGCCGGTCAGGTGGAACAGGAATGGTTCTTTCGGTTGGCGTCGTCGAAGCTCCTCGTCCGGAACATCGGTTTGCGGCGACGGGTTGTAGAAGCGGGGAAAGATCACGATGGGTTCTCCCAATGCGGGAAATCCCTCGTGCAAGGAAGGCAAGGGATCGGGAGGGTTCAAGGGGTGGAAGTAGCGTGCGCATCGGTTCTTGCCGTGTAGGCGAAGAAGGCCGTAAGCTTCCGACGCCATCAGGACGAGAGGGCGTTTAGGCTCGTTCTGCACGGAAGATTCTTCCGCGATCGGTGATGTTCGGAGGATGCCGGAAAACATTTGCACGATCGGACCACCATTAGGAACCCAGAACGACAGGTAAGAAAATGGAGGCTCGAACCAATCATGGAACGGACCCACAAAGCCGTCTTTCATCTCGCCGTTTTGAAGATAATCTACAAATGCCATCCGGTTCTTCGCCCATTGCTCGACGGCGCTCATCGCCTGCGCGGCGTGGGCGTAACCCGGCATTCCCTGAGGCGTGCTTGCGTAGGAACTCATCCCGTCATCGAAACCCCCCGGGGCTTATAACTTTATATGTTCTTAAGAATCCACAATGTAGTGAACACGAATGAGTCCGTCCGAAATCCTTAAAAAGGAAGTCTTGAGCATCCTGCGTCGCTTCGGGCACGAGCCCAAAGACGACAGGAACGTTTCGAAACATTCAAGAGCTTTGTTTCTCTTCCAGAAAGCGAGCGAGAGTGGCGAGTTCCCTCTTCTAAAGGAATTCTACGATAAGATCCGCAAATCCAACGGCGCTCCATACGACAAGACCTCGATCAGCCCGGTCATCTGGGATGATTTCAACGAACTACTGAGTTCTCAAGGTTGCTTGGTGCGCTTTAGAGTCCGGCGGGTGAAGAACAGGATCAGAGCGAGAGTAATCACTGAAAGGACAGGATTGACTAAAGAGAAGATAAAACTCACAGAAAAAGAAGAGTTGAGAACAACAAGATTCTTCCCTAAAGGATTCACTTTCCCTATACTGAAGTATATCTATGGCAATAAAGTCGCTATGATCTCTCTGGGTAAGAATGTATTTGGAGTCATAACCGAAGATAAAGAGATTGCTAAAGGAGAGGCGATAGCTTTTGAACTCATGTGGAAGACTGCGCAGCAATAATGTCCTGCTCCATCTTTCTCGCAAGCCAACCCGTAACATTTATAAACCCCCTCTTTTCTCTTCTTGATAATCAAGAGACAACCTCCAGCCCGGAACACGGCAGTTCCGGCACAGAGAGTGGCTCCCGCAGACTATTGGCTCAGCCAATAGAAGGGTGACGTATGCCGTTCGATGAACAGAAACTTTCACAAGCTATCGCTGCATTGAGAGATCCAGCCAATAAGCGCAAGTTCTCGCAGACTGTGGACCTCATAGTCAATCTCAAGAACCTTGATCTGAAGAAAGTAGAACAGCAGGTAGACTATTACACTTCTCTAACTCATCCGCGCGCAAAGAAATCCAAAGTCTGCGCGCTAGTCGCTACAGAGCTCATCGACAACGCCAAAGAGGTATGCGACAAGGCGATCCATCAGGATGAATTTGACGCTTTCTTCAAGGAGCCCGCGAAAGCCAAGAAGCTCGCGAAAGAGTTCGATTTCTTCATAGCTCAGGCGAACATCATGCCGGCAGTTGCTAAAGCTTTCGGTAAAGTGCTAGGAACAAGGAAGAAGATGCCTAATCCTAAAGCAGGATGCGTAGTGCCTCCAAAGTCAAATCTCAAGCCGCTCTATGACCGCCTGCAGAACACGATAAGAGTTTACGCTAAAGAGATAATGATCATCCAGATTCCTGTAGGAGAAGAAAGCATGGATGACAAGACCCTCAAAGAGAACATCAACGCGATATACGACGGCCTGATACACCATCTTCCGGGAGAGAAGAACAATGTCAGGAGCGTCTACTTGAAACTCACTATGAGCAAGCCAGCGCGGCTTGAATGAGGACTATCATGGCAAAAACAGCTCACGTCGCACAGGAGAAGAAGGACGTAGTCGCGCAGATGCAGAAGCTGATGCAGGATTATCCTATAGTCGCTATCCTGAACATGGAGAGCATGCCCGCTCCGCAGATGCAGAAGATAAGATCTCAGATGCGCGGCAAAGCAGATATCCTCATGACTAAGCGCAGATTGATGAAGATCGCCATCGATAAGGTCAAGGACAAGAAGAAGAACATAGAAGCGATAATCCCCCATCTCAAAGGCATGCCAGCTCTTCTATTCACTAAAGACAACCCTTTCGCTATCTATAAATTCATCGGCAAGAACAAGTCTCCGGCTCCTGCGAAGGCAGGACAGGAGGCTCCTAAAGACATAATAGTCCCTGCAGGACCTACCCCTTTCGCTCCTGGACCGATCATTGGAGAGCTTGGCGCTTTCAAGATCAAGACAGGAGTCGAGAACGGCAAAGTTGTCATCAAGCAGGATTGCGTTGTCGCGAAAGCTGGCGATAAGATAAACGCGGCTCTAGCTAGCGTTCTTACCCGTCTAGGGATCCAGCCGATGGAGATCGGTCTTGACATAACCGCTATATATGAAGATGGAATGATCTACACCCGCTCAGTGCTCGATGTCGATGAGAGCCAGTACATCGCGAATGTGTTGCAGGCCCATTCATGGGCGCTCAACCTCGGAGTCGAGGCAGGGATTTTCAACACTGTGACGACAGAAGTCATGCTCCAAAAAGCTTTCAGGGAATCAAAAGCGGTAGCGCTTGAGGGCAACATACTCGCTGACGCTGTTGTCGGCGAATTGCTGGCGAAGGCAGAAGCTGAAGCGTCAAGTATCAAAAGCGCTTCCGGCGCGTAAACCTGGAGCTGGAGAACAACGGAGAGGCGCCTGCAAAGGATGACGCTCACCATATAAAAACACATTATCGGAGGAAGTACCATGGAATACATCTACACAGCAATGTTGATCCACAAGGCAGGTGGACAGGTCACAGAGGACAAAGTCAAGAAAGTTCTTGAAGCAGCTGGAGCGAAAGTCGATGACGCGCGAGTCAAGGCGTTAGTTGCGGCTCTCCAGGGCGTCAATATAGACGAGGCGATCAAGAAGGCAGCTGTTGTACAGGCAGCTCCAGCAGCGGCTTCCGCAGCTGGCGACAAGAAAGAAGAGAAGAAAGAAGAGGCAGTCGATACCAAGAAGAACGACGAACAGGCAGCGGCAGGATTAGGTGCTTTGTTCGGATAAGCCTGTAAACGCAGCTGGGGGGTAAAACCCCTACGCTAGCGACAGCAACTTGTGAAAGTGATGGAGCAGGAGAACCGTAAAGAGCTATCGAGCAAGCTCGGCAAATGCAAACAGGAGCTGATAGAGCTGCGTAAAGAGCTCACCGCACTGAATGAAGAGAAAGAGAAGCTGTTCAAGGCGAAGAATGTTGTTTCTCAGCAGATACGCGCACTTATAGGGGATGTGAAAGACTCCCGCATCAAGCGCGATGAATTCACTACAGGAGTGAAAGGCTCCAAAGAGAAGCGCAGAGAGCTCAATGACAATCTCAGGGCGAAGATCTCCGAGATAAAAAAGCTTGATTCTGAGAAGAAAGCACTGATGCGCAAGCACAAGATAACGACAGATCCCTCAATGATCAAGAAGCAGATCGATTCTCTGGAGCTCAAGATCGAGACTGAAGCGCCTGCTTTCAAGGAAGAGCAGCGCCTGATGAAGATGATCAAGATTTTGCGCGTGCAGTACGAGCAGGCCAAAGCTGTGAGCGGAATATTTGAGAAAGCGCACGCGCTCTCCAAAGAGATCGATGAGCTGAGGAAAGGCGCTGATGAAGTGCACAAGAAGATACAGACTTCTGCCAAGACCAGCCAGGAGAAGCACGAGGAGATGATCCATTCCTCGAAAGAGATCCGCGAGCTGCACAGGAAAGAGAAAGAGGCGCTTGACCTGTTCTTGGCTGCGAAAGCGAAATTCTCTGAAGCTTATTCAAGGTTCAAGCAGAAGCAGCAGGAGCTTGACTCTCTGCGCGCTGAAGAAGGCAAAGTGTTCGAGGGCGAAGTGAAAGAGCGCAAGCAGAGTTCTGAGCAGATACTGCGCCAGAAGACCAGAGAGGTCGAGGAGAAGATCAGGAAAGGGCAGAAGCTCACTACTGAAGACCTGCTGGTCATGCAGGGCGGAAGGGAGTGATTATCTTAATCTTTTGGCAGATTGTTCTTCATAATATCATTTTCTGAGAGTATTATATATGTTTGACCATCTTTCCGGCATCTTCGGAGATATTGCGGAAAATTTTAGGCAAGGCATATTAAGGCGTTGAATCTGATTTATTAGATGCAGAAAACAAAAGATTTTTATACATATGTACTTAACATATGTAATCTGAATACGTTAAATATAAGATTCAGAGGCATGAGGATAGTGCCTTCGATGTCTGCGTCAAGAGAATTGTCAGAATATGGAAGGACTCTTGCTGATGTCGCAGATACGCTTGAAAAAGGATATGACGCTCCAAGAAGACGGAAGAAGGGCACAATAGAACGCTGGCTTGATGAAGGAAAAAAGACTGCCAATGCTGTAGTCGTGAAGAATTATGATGATATAGCGAAAGAACAAGTGTGGGTGCTGACACACTACGGAATATTCAGCAAACGACTATGAAATGCCTAAAATGCGGTAAAAAGATGAAGATCGCGGCAGGGCTGCGTTTCAATGACTTCTTGCTTGATGGCTGGCATTGCAGCTGTGGAGAGATATATTTCAATCCTGAGCAGGCGCAGAAGGCATTGCTCAAGAACCAGCTGATGAAGAAATCTATAAAAGTGAGATTAGGGAAGATAAGGAGCAATCTTATTCTCAGGCTGCCTACGAGCGTAGAGCACGCTCTTTCGCTCAAGAAAGGGGAAGAGGTTACTCTTAAGATGGAAGAGAAAGGATTGAGGATAGTTCTGGCGCAGTGAGCGTGTAGAGTATCTCTCCAGAGATTGCTTTCTTTGCGATCAATTTCGTCATCCTTTCCAGCAGTCCATCCATCATAATCACGATTGCCATAGTTCCTCTTAACGATACCTGCTCATGTCAATGCCGAGCTGTTGTGGAGTATATCTGCTCAAGGTCTCTTGTATCCGTCTTTCAAGTCGTGGCAGTCTTACCAGGGGCAATCGCACATGCGTATTGAACATATGCGCTAAAGGTATTGGGTTTGTCGCCGCAAAGGTCAGGTCGACGAGCTCTTGTGCCGCTTTCTGATGGGCTTGTGCAGCATTATAATCCTTTCTCTTCACCGCTTCGAACATATCCAGGAAATATCTCGGAGCGACATTTGAGGTCGCTGAGATGATTCCGTTACCCATTGTTGACATCATCAATCTGACGAAGTGACCATCATCTCCTGAAAGGATTGCGAGTCTCATGCTGTCTCGTCTGGTCATATTGAACCGTCCTTGCTCTGTCGTATCTTCTCCTGAGGCTTCCTTGATTCCGATAATATTCGGGTGCTGGGAGAGTGTCACATATGTATCTCCTTCAATATTAGAGCGTGTTCTTCCCGGCACATTGTAGAGGATGATGTTGCTTCCTCCAACCCGGAGCGAATCAGCGACAGCGCTGAAATGAGCAATCAATCCCTCTTGCGGAGGCTGATTGTAATAACCGGTCACATGCAGCATGGTCGTGGGACCAATCTCCTCTTGGATGCGCTGGCTCATATGCACCGCTTCGCGCGTGTTGTTGGAGCCAGCTGCCGCAATAGTATATATCCTACCATTGATGCGTTCATGAGCATGTCGTATCAATCCGATCTGTTCTTCATGCTCAAGAGTGGCGCTCTGTCCTGTGGTTCCTGCAATCACTAAGCCGTGAATTCCTGCAGCTATCTGATCCTCGATCAGCCGGTCAAATCGCTCATAGTCGATGTCGTCATTGGCGTGCATAGGTGTGATGATCGCTGTGAAAACTCCTCGCAGCTGTTCTTGAGTCAATGGTTCATTTCTTCGTGTCATAATATCATCTTCATGCTGAACTCAGTGAGCTTGCGCATCACTGATCCTTGTTTTTCTCACTCTTTTTGTTCCTTAGAATGCTTATACTGTCCTTTCATATTAACTTAATGTGAATTATCTCACAAATATTTATATAGATGTTAATATTCCTTCTCCATATGGTCACTATCTCCAACCTAGTCCATAGATATATTATGGATCGCCCTTTCTTCCAGGAAGCGCTGAGCAAAGGAATACTCAATAACGCTGCCTTAGCGGAGGAGCTGATGCCCGCTTTAGAAAAAGAATTGGGGAAGAAAGTGAAATTCTCAGCAGTCAATATGGCGATCAGAAGACTTGGAGAACAGCTTTCTCAGTCTGCGCACATGGAATTAGGGCGATTCGACAATCGCTCTGACCTTTCTGTTAAGACCAACCTGTTTGAAGTGACATTCATCAAGACACAGAAATCAAGAGAGATCATCAAGAGAGTGTATGCCTTCATTGACATGGCAGACAATAGTTTCTTCACTATCACTCATGGCATGAGCGAGATCACACTGATCGCTAGCGTACATAATCAAAAAGAGATTCTCGCGCTTATACCTCAAGTGGAGCGCAAGGCAGTGATTGCAGGACTCAATAGCATAACTGTCTCTATCCCTCTGAAATCAACAGAGCATGTCGGCCTGTTCTATGTGATGTGCAGAGCGCTTGCCTGGGAGAATGTCCCTATAGTGGAATTCGTCTCAACATTGACAGAATCAACTTTTGTCATCAAAGAGAAAGACACTATGCGCGCGTTTGAGGCGCTGAAGAACCTGATTGAGAAGAATAAGAAGTGAGGGATATATCTTCATGAGAAAGAAAAGAACAATCAAATAAAGATTCTAAAGAAGCTCACTTCCTCTGGAATTCTGTATAACCGCACCTGCCGCAGCTCTCGCGGTCCTTGTGCTTCGCCAAGAAAGTCCCCTGACCGCACTTAGGGCAGCTCCTACGGAGCCTTTTAGGCCTGTCAGCCTCTACTGCGTACGCCTTGAAGACTTTGCGTCCTTTAGATGCTTTCTTCGCTTTAGGTTTCTCAGCCATGATCCTTCACCTTTTATGCGGCTGCAGGCGTAGCTTCAACTACACCGATGCCGTGCTTCTTGAGAATGTATTTCTCTTCTATCTTCTCCATGGTCTTCCTGTCAGGGTAGACGTGCGCTATGATCTTCGCTTTCGGGTTTCCGAAGCGCGTGTAGACATGCTTGATGAGGACTTTGTCCTCTTCAGCGCCTATCTTCTTAGACACTTCTTTGCGCAGATCCTTCCTTGAAGGTGTTGCGCCCTCGAACGCTAGCGTGAATGTGTATCTTTGCCTTGACAGCAAAGGCATCTCTTCCTGTTTGACAAGTTCTAATTCCATGAATCCTCCTTACTTCACTTTGATCGCGTATTCTCCTGCTTTCTTGACGCCGATCTTCTTAGCGATGCTTGAAGTCTCGGCATCGAGGATAGTGAGTCTTCCTTTCCATGTGAGGGTTGACAGTCCGCTGTGGCACTGAGGGCATTCATCGCCTGTGTAGAGCAGTTTGCAGCTTTTGCATGCTTTGCGTTTCATGATTCCACCTTATTTCTTCTTGCCTTTCGCAGGCTTCTCTTTGGCTTCTTTCACGCTCTCTTTCCCTTCCTCTTTCTTGACGCGCGCGTCAGTGCTGAACCAGTCAGCTCTTCCTAGGAAAGGTTGGCGCATAGTGAGCCCAATCTTGGGATTGTTCATGTCTTTGTAGCTGACAGCGATTATGCGCGCTTTGCACCTGTCATTGACTTTGAGGATGCGCTTGCTGTCTCTTCCTGAGAGAGTCTTGTCCTTACTGAATGTGACGAAGTCATCCATCGTCTGCGAGACGTGGATCATCCCTTCGATAGGGCCGAGATTCATGAAAGCTCCGAAATCCGCTATGTCACGTATTATTCCCGCGACAGCTTCCTGGACTTCAGGCTTGAAAGTGTAAAGTTCGAAAGTGACATCGTAATACGCGGCGCCATCGCCGTGGATTATGACCCCTTCGCCGATAGTCTTTATGCCCGCTACATCTATGACTATCCCTAATTCTTTGGAGATGAATCCTTCATAGTTCTTCCTGATGCGCTGCACCACTGAGTCTTCAGTCGTGAGGTGGAATAATTTCGGCGGCACTCTTATGTGGTCTTTAAGCTCTACTTTGTAAAACATTTTGTCCTCGTCATCTCTCGATTATCAGATATCTCTTCTGCCTCAATGTTATGATCGGTATCCCTTTCTCCCTGAGCCTGCGCTTCAGTCCGGCGTCCTGTGTCGCCACAATCGTGTCCTCGTCGGAGTTCTCCACGATAAGGTCATCAACAGAGTCGTTTTCGTTAGGGTTTAAGGGGAGTGTTTTAATACTTTGCGGTTTTATGAATGATAAGGCCAGTCTGGCCGCTTTCTTATCGCCGCTCTTCTGCTTCTGGATGATGTTCTCGAGCTCGGCTATGCTCTTCTCGATGATGAACAGGCCGTAGTTGAAATTGAGGATTCTTTTCAGCTCTGTGAAGATATCGACGCCAAATTGGCCTGGGATCAGCAGGAAGTTGGTGTCAAGGACGATTTTCTTGCTCCCCACCATGGTTTATAAATGGCAGGATTGGTTTATAAAGATTGCGATTTTCTAGGGCGACGTCCTGAATATTTTTACTTCGTCTCAGAAATTCTGTATTTTTCTATATTATCACTTGAAGTTCTCCCATATCCCCTGCATCTTTTCAGCGTCAGCGAGAGGTTCAGGGCTCTCATTGATGATCCTTAGACTGATATTGTGCTTCTTCGCCGCAGCTAAGAGCTCTTTGATCTTGTCTGTTGGCGTGAGTATGTGCCTGCGCTCCCCTTTCTCTGTGTATTCAATGCCTGAGAAATGACAGGTGAGCTCTTTGACCTTCTTGATCTTAGGCATCACTTCATCGTAATTGATCTTGCCGTTATTGCGCGCGTAGATGTGAGCAAAATCTACGCACACTCCACATCCAGTCTCTAGAGAAAGCCGTACAAGCTCATCCTCAGTCCCGAACTGTGAGCCTTTGCCTGTCGTCTCAGGGCAGAGCACAGCGTTCCACTTGTTCTTCGCGATAACTTTCTGCATCTCGAGCATTTCTTTCTTGACGATCCTGAAGCATTCTTCCTTGCCGAGCTTGCCGTAATACGCCGCGTGGAAGACGATATATTTCGCTGTAAGGTGATGACCGCGCTCGCAGCAGTCAAGTATGCGTTTCTTGCTCGCCGTGATCTTTTCAGGCTCTTCAGAAGCTAGATTGATATAGTAAGGGGCATGTATTGAGAGAGACATTCCCAGTCTTTTAGCGACTTCACCGACTTTCTTGGCAGTCTCATTGCTCATGTTCACTCCGTGAGTGAATTCCAGCTCGGCAACTTTGAGGCCTTTATCAGCGATTATTTTCAGGCCTTCAGCTGCAGGACTGCCAGTTCCTCCAGGGCCGAAGAGAAGGTTCATAGATAATCTTAGAATATTATTCAATTTAAATAAGTTATGAAGAATTCTTAAGAATAAGATAAACACTTTGTCTGACATAATCACTTGTGGGGAGTAAAATAACAAGATTTATATACTTGTGAGGTTATACTCCTAAATGCAGGATATTAAACAAATAACTGCTAAACGGACTCTATAAAATGCCTATCTGGTCGTCCAGGTCGTTTATAGGGGATGAGGGGCATTGCCCATTCTTTCTTTTTATTCTATCTAAATACTTTGGATAATAACATACCTGGAATCTCTGAAGGAATAACTTTATAATTTTCAATCTGATCAAGCCACTTGCGTGGGATTTTGGTATAAGAAGAAGCAATAAAGTCAGCAAGACGAATGCGGTCATCTTGCGTTGAATAACCTATAGAAATATCAAAATCATAATGATTAGCTAGGGCTAATGATTTACACTCTGAAAACGCTTTATGGATGTCCATCCAACTATCATTATCTACAGTAATCAATGTTTTATGATCAATACGAGTATTCTTTGAGATTAACATAAAATATAAACATGCCATGATCTTTTCTTTAAAGAATGCTTTATTCGAGTACTTTTGTTTATAATAATGCCAATCCATGCCTGAGAAATGAAGAACGGACATATGAACTCCTCTAGAATTCAAGAAGGTCAGAATATCCTGCAATCTGTTGTGTTTTAAAGTACATCCCTTATTTCTTGATCTTCTAAATTCAGGAAATTGTTGCCCAAATTCCTTGATGATATCACTATATCTTTTCATCTCAAAAGTACAGAGACCAAGAGTGATATTACTATATGGGGTTCCAGAAATATCAATAACAAACGAAAAAGCATATTTGTCCATAAAATAAGCGTGTATCAATAATTTATAAAGTTACCTTTAGTCTTGTTCTTTTAGCTCTTAAACCCTCTAAAAAGAGCAAATCTTTTATACTCTCACTTGTTCTTTCCGGCAATGGCACGGGCAAAGAGGGCTATTCGAAGAGTAGGTAAGAAGGCTGTCAGGAAATCTGTCAGGAAGACTGTCAGGAAAGCTGCAGCCAGAAAGCATTCTAAGGCAAAGCGCAGTCCTGCAGCAAGCTCTTCTTCGCAGAAATCCGCAAAAATCTTCTCTTCATCCAAACCTTTAGCGTTCAAGAACGCAAATCCAAAGATGAATAAAGTCCTCAATGAGGCATTGTCTCAGGTCATGCCTGACAGGAATGCCGCTTTTGAAGAGGTCAATCGCACTATCCTCTCAATAAATTCTGAGCTCAAGAGACGCAGGATCGCGGCAGTCGCGTCAGCAGGAGGCTCTATCGCCAAGGACACTTTCCTGAAGGACGATTACGATTGCGATGTCTTTGCCAAATTCTCTTACAAGTACTCTGACCGCAGCACAGGGCTTTCAGACATTCTTGAGCCAGCGCTTAGGAAAGTTTTCGGGAAGGTTGACCGATTGCATGGGAGCAGGGATTATTTCCAGGCAAGGAATACTTCATCAAACCTGAAATTCGAGATAGTTCCAGTGCTTGACATCTCAAAGCCTTCGCAGGCGAAGAACATAACAGACTGCTCTCCGCTGCATGTCAAATGGGCCAACAAGTTCAAGGATCTGAAGCCTGAGATAATGCTCGCGAAAGCTTTCGCGAAATCTGCAGGAGTCTATGGCGCGGAGTCTTACAAGAAAGGGTTCTCAGGCCATGTCATCGACATAATCACGATCTATTACAGAGGTTTCATTCCTTTGCTGAAAGCCAGCGCGAAATGGAAGTGCGGTCAAGTGATAGATTATAATAACGCGCACAAGGGCAAGGCATTGTTCAACCTGAACAAGTCAAAGACGCAATCAGCGCTCATAGTGATAGACCCTATAGCTTCTGAGAGGAACGCTTCAGCAGCTTTGGGCAGCCAACCTTTTGAGAATTTCATCAAGAAAGCGAAAGAATTCCTCGCTTCACCCTCGCTTGGATATTTCAGGGCTCCGGAATTCTCTCTTGAAGAAGTCAGGCTCGAGGCAGGAAGGCATCTTGTGCTCGCGTTCGATGTCGTGCCTGAAGAAGGGAAAGAGGACGTTATAGGCGCGAAACTCCTGAAAGCCGAAGAATTCCTGGCGCGTTCGTTCGAGGATAAAGATTTCATCCTGATAAAGCACGGCTGGCAGTGGCCTCAGAAGAAGAACGCGCTGTTCTGGTATGTCCTTGATGAGATGCCTTTGGCAAAGACCAAGACTGTCAATGGCCCTCCAGCGGCGATGCAGAAGCACGCGGAGAATTTCACAAGGCTGCACAACAAAGTCAGTGTTGTTGGCGAGAGGCTTGTCGCGTTAGTCGAACGCGAGTTCACAAAACCGCAAGAGCTTGCCGATAAGATGATCAAGGATCAATACATAACTGAAAGAGTGAAAGGGATAGCCTTGAAGGCTTGACTGATAAGGTGATGCTTTAATGAAAGCGCTGATATTGGCCGCAGGATACGCGACAAGGCTTTATCCACTGACTATCAACATTCCGAAGCCATTGCTTATGGTGGGACCTAAGCCTATGATGGAGCACATCATCGATAGGGTAATGGAGATCCCTTCAGTCGATGAGATATTCATCGTCACAAATGATAAATTCTTCACTACATTCGTGGAATGGAGCAATGGATTCGCGAAAAGGCTTCCTGTCAAAGTGCTGAATGACGGAACTACGACTAATGATAACCGTTTAGGCGCTGTGGGAGACATAGAGTTCGTGATCAAGGCAGAGGATATCGATGATGATTTTCTTGTGATAGCTGGAGATAATCTTTTCGATTTCAGCCTCGCGAAGATGGATGGCTTCTTCAATGAGAAGAAAGCGAGCCTTCTCGCTGTCTATGACCTTAAAGACAAAAGCCTTCTCGCAAAGAAGTTCGGAGTTGTAGAGCTTGACAAGAACCATAAAGTGATCGGCTTCGAGGAGAAGCCTGCGCATCCAAAGACAAGCCTGACAGCGACAGCGTGCTATCTTTTGACGCGTAAGGATGTCAAAGAGCTCTCGCGCTGCGTGCAGGAGATACATCCTGACAATCTCGGAGACTTCATAAAATGGCTTTCTGTCAAGAAAGCGGTCTATGGCTTTGTCCCTGAAGGATTCTGGTGCGACATAGGCTCGCACGAGCAGCTCGCGCTAGTTCGTGAGAAATATGATGAATAATATTCTTTAAGAGAGGGGCAGTATGGATGGATTATTGGAAGTCATAATATTGAGCGTGCTTCCTATTTCGGAATTGCGTGGCGGAATCCCTCTTGCGATACTGAGGTACAAGATGTCCTGGCCTCTGGCTTTTGTCATCTGTGTCCTGGCTAACTTTCTTGTAGGGCCGATAGTGTATTTCTTCCTGGATAAAGTCATGCATATCTTTCGAAGAGTGAAATGGATAGATAAGCTGTACAAGTACTATGTCGAGCGCACTCAGAAGAAGATTCACCGCTCTGTTGAGAAATATGGAGAATGGGCTCTGGCGCTGTTCATCGGAATCCCTCTTCCTGCGACAGGAGTGTATTCAGGGATGCTCGCTGCGTATGTGATGGGTCTGGATTTCAAGAAGAGCATGATTGCCGCGGCGTTAGGAGTGATCATTTCCGGAGCGATTGTTACTGCTGTTGTCATGACAGGCGCTGGAGCGTTATCATTCCTTATGAAGGCCTGAGCGTTATCCTAGCTAGAGATTGAGGCGTTAATGTCCTATTTTTGGCAAAAGTATATAAATCCTGCAACCTAGATAAGAATTATGGCGCAGTTCCAGAAACCTAAAGGCACTAAGGATTATTATCCTGAAGACTGGAGCACTATGCAGTCTCTAGCCGCTGTATTTCGCGAGCAGGCCAGAAGGTACGGATTCTCAGAAGTCGAAGCTCCCTGTGTCGAGACCATCCCTTTATTGAGCGCGAAGCAGGGAGAGGAGATCAAAGAGCAGATATTTGTGATAGAGAAGAAAGGGGGGGAAGATCTAGGCCTTCGTCCGGACGTCACAGTCCCTGTGACAAGAATGCTTATCCAGAAGCAGAAAGAGCTTCCTAAGCCGATAAAATGGTTCTATATCACTAAAGTCTGGAGGTATGAGCGCCCTCAGGCAGGAAGGATGCGCGAGTTCTACCAGTACGGTGTAGAGCTTTACGGCTCTCAACGGCCTGAAGCGGACGCAGAGATAATCATGCTGGTCATTGATTCACTGCGGGCTTTAGGATTGTCATCTAAAGACATTGAAGTGCGGCTGAATAATCGTAATGTATTGCAGGCGCTTGTCGAGAAGCTAGGGGTTCCTTCCGCTAAGATCAATGATGTGATACGCGCTATCGATAAGAGAGAGAAAATTCCGTCTGAAGTCTTTGCTGAAGAGCTGAAGAAGGCAGAGCTTGATGGCAAGAAGCAGGCAGCGCTAGACAAATTCTTGTCTTTTGATGATGTGAAGGATATCCCTGACGGAATCAATGGAAAAGAAGAGCTTGCGCAGTTGATGAAACTTCTTGAGAGCCGCAAAGAGTTCGTAAGGCTTGACCTTTCGACAGCGCGCGGACTGGCATATTACACTGGCACCGTCTTTGAAGTGTTCGATAAGAGCGGGAAGTTCAGGAGCATCGCAGGAGGGGGAAGGTATGACAATCTTGTAGCTCTGCTCGGCGGAGAGCAATGCTCTGCCTGCGGTTTCGGGATAGGATTCGCGACACTCTCACTGCTTCTTGAAGAGAAAAAGCTATTGCCTAAAGCAGATCTCGCTCCTGACTACTACATCGCCCCTTTATCTGGCAAAGAGCTTACTGCCTGTCTCGCATTGGCTGACAGACTGCGGAAGAAAGGGAGCAGTGTCGAAATAGACCTCATGGCCAGGCAGGTAGGGAAGCAGCTTGATTACGCGAACAAGAGGGGGGCGAAGAACGTGATAGTTGTTGGGTCGGACGAGATCAAAAAAGGGGCTGCTAAGGCTAAAGATATGAAGAGCGGGAAGGAGAAGGCTGTTGGGCTGTAGATTGTTCTGTCTGGAGATTCTGCTTATTATTCTATAGTGGTGACAAATCGAAAGATTTAAATATTGATGATGCGTTCTTTGCCTTATGAATGGTCTTTATCAGAGCAAAGAGTGGAAATCATTAGGGTCTATCGATAGAGCGCAGCTTCTACTTGTCATTGAAGGGCTGAAACGGGGGACAATCATAAGCGGAAACTGGACTTCTTTCATTGATATCCTAGGAAAGACTGGTCTGGAATACACTCTGAACACTCCAAAATATCGGCTGTATCCTGCGATGGTTGTAGCGAAGCCTGAAGTCCTGACAGAAGTCGCTCGCAGAGAGCTGACTGTTCCTGAACGGCCTAGAAAGGGGGAATATCATAAAATCAATGGTTGGATGTTAGGCTATCCTGAATGCTGCACTGAAGAGTATATCCGAGAGAGGACTCCTAAGCAGAAACTCGATAGGAAGAATGGGCAGCATATTCTGACTTACAAATTCGGCAAGGAGATATCTGACTTGCTACAAGATGGAGGGAAGTATCCTGAATTCCTTGATTACAGGCCTCCGAGCTTCACCCCTTGCGGAGTCAATTGCCCTGAAGCGGCAAAGGTATTGACTTCCTGGAAGGAAGCGATTGACGCTCTTGATCCTGAAGCTGGGAAGGGATTAGTTTGTTTCAATAAGGATAGTATCAATTATTTCTTGAAAGATTTGCCAAAGAAGAGAGATTGATCAATCCATAGAATACCTATCAATAACATCTCTGAGCATTCTTTCAGCAATAGCGTCAGTGAATGATTCAACAGCTCTTACAGCTTCTTTGAGATAGAAACCTCTGATGTTCAAGCCTGTCAGCGGCTCTACGTAAGGATTATCAATATGGCGTATTAGCAAATCTGCAAGCTTTTGATCTGTGGTTTTGTCGGTCATTATGATGGTAGAAGCGCTGCGGGGTTATAAGGGTATCTGAAACATTCCGCTCCTAAATCTTTATCTCGCTCCTGTCTCTTTTTCTCTTGTAGTAGAAATATGCTGTGAGCAGTGCTGCGATGATGAGTATGAGCAGCAGCAATGAGTAGATCGCAGGGTGCGCCTGAATGTTTCCTATGACTGCGCCTGTGATGCCGTTCACTACAGGCTCAAGCTCGCCGCTGTCATCTTCTGAAGTCTCTTCAGTAGCAGGTTCTAGTATCTCTTCTGGGCCGTGCAGGAAGCCTTCTTCAGTCCTGGGGATCTCTGGCGCTCCTGTGGCTCCGAAATCCTTGCCGTAGAAAGGCGCAGATGCTCCGCCTCCTCCGCCCCCATTATTGCTTCCCCCTCCTCCACTACCGCCTCCTCCGCCAGTGCTTGGTGGTGTTGGCGGCTCAGTGTATTCTTCACCGTAAAGAATGTTTATCTTATATGTTCCATTGCTGTTTAAAGCGGGGTTTATGCTTATATCAGTGTCATTGACGCATATCCCGCAGTTGAACTCTCTAGGGCCTGTCATGTCAAATGATGCAGGAGTTGTTATTGAAGCGCAAGGGACTGAATTCGCGAATACGTCATATTCAGTCCAATTCTGATAAGGGTTTATAGTCACATTCACAAGGATCGGATGGCTGCCGTCATCCGCGCATGAAGGGATTGCGCAGGAATAAGTGCTGCCTCCTGATAATGCCTGGAAGTCTCCATTGCAGTCTGCCGCGTAGACGGTCAAAGAGAGCAGTATGAGCATGAATGGGATGATTACGAACTTTTTCATTATTTCCTCGTTGTTGAAAATCTAAAAAAATAATAAAAAAATAAATGATTCAATCTGTGCTTACAGTCAGGCTGTATGTTCCCGGAGCGATCTGCAGGTTATTTGCAGGATCTGCCTTGGTTCTGAGCGCTACAGCGTAGTACACGACTCCTGCTGGCACGTTTACTGAAGTTGATGCCATTACGAGCGGATTCGCAGGGGTTGTTCCGGCCGCGATCTCGTCCTGGATGTTCCACCAGCAATCAGTTCCGTCAGGGGCGTAGTAAGCTCCGTTATTGTAAGTTCCATTAACCGTTATTCCTCTGTCAGCACAGTCCTGTGAAGAGAAAGGAGTGTCCAGTTCAGGATCCCATTTCCCTACTGCGTTATTCCACTCTTTGAATCCGATGACTTCGAATTCCTGAGCGTCGATGCAGAGTTCGTTGCCTGCTGATCCGCAGATTGCGCAAGCGCTGGTTCCGGAAGGATCATATCCCCCTGAAGCATCGCAATTGTTCGGGTCTGCAAGTCCTGCCGCAGCAAGGTATGTCAGGTTCATGTTCAGGTTTGTCGAGAGCGCGGCTCCTGTCGGATTGTTGATCATCATGGTGATGATGCTAGTTCCGCCGGCTGTCAGCCCTGTCAGGCCTAAAGTTCCGCTGGTCTGCCATCCTGCCGTTAAGGTAGGATCAGCTTCAAGGCCTTGGACTACTCCCACAGTCAGCCCTGATGCGGCAGCGACATCAACTGTTGCCGTCATATTGTTCTGGGCGTATCTCACTAGCGCTGCGCTTGCCGTGCCGGCCAAAAGAATGACTAATACTGCAAGCATCGCTGTTCTTGTCGTTATTGATTTCTTTCTCATTTTATATACCTCCAAAATCCTAATCCGTGTCTTGTTATGACTGTCAGATGCATTTGATGTCTGTCGAGAGGTTCTCTGAGTCGCAGATTGAAGCGCATGCCGCGGGGTTCGCTGAATCTATGGATCCGTCAGCGTCATTGTCAATCCCGTCATTGCATGTCGTCTTCACTTCAACGCTCGCGGTCATCCTGTTGTTCGTGTAAGTGATTATTGTCGCTGAGACGATTGTCGCTAGGAGTATCATCGATATGATCAGTGTTGCTGCGCGTGTCCTGTTCTTGCGTGCTTTCATGACATTCTCCTTGATTCCTAGTTGAGACTATGATCGTGATCGGAGTATCTTTCTGGAACGATGCTTTAGTTCTGTGCGTCTGAATTCCCCAAATCCAGGATTAATACCTAAGTAGTGACATTATCTGGCTGCAGGTATTAATCCCTTCCGTTGAAAGATTACGCATCTTTCTTGCCGATCGTTTAACTGTGAAATCTTAATCCTGCTGCGCGTTTATCCCTACTTGCATATCGTCGGAAGCCGCGCATGGCTCTCAGGATTCTGCAGGTGATCTCTGATCATGTCTGTGGGATCGCGCTTGATCACGCTGCTCATCGAGAACGGGAACATCTCAACGATCTCGATGTGGTCGAATTCAGTGCACAGATTATGGAAGAATTTCTCCATCTCTTCCATGTCTGTGAATCCTAAGAGCGCCGCGATGCAGACCTCATTGCCCATTATGTGATAGGCGTCAATCACGCAGGGAGTCTTTCGGATGCTCTCTATCAGCTTATCCTGAGAGTTCTTCCAGGATTCTGGCTTTGCGCGCGCCAGAACAAGGCAGAACGCGTTGAATCCCACTTTCTCAAAATCTATCCTCGCGACATATCTTGTTATTATCCCTTCTTCCTCGAGCTTCTTCCTTATCTTTCCGACAGCCTGGGTTGTTATGCGCAGTCTCTCAGCTATCTTTGTGTCCGGAGTCTTGCAGTCATCGATCAGCGTCAGCAGCACAGCTTTCTCATTCTTTGTGAATTTGTGCTGCGCCGGTTTCATATTGAAAGTGTTTTTCATTTTTTTGTATAAATACTGTTGGTTGAATGTTTCAATATATTCCTGTGGAAAGGTTTAATCCATAACTGCTGTCTTCTCAATGATCCGTCCTGTGTTACTGTCTTTTCGCGGATCAAAAGCTAGGAGAAGCCGTATCTTAGGGGTTTTCTCTGAGCCTTTGTCTCTCATGCCAAAGGTTATTGCGCTGTATCTCTCTCCGAAAAGTGAAGTGAACTCCGCATCGAGAAGGCTGACACTATCAATAGGGATATCTCCGTCAACAAGGATTATCGCGCCTGTAGGTGTGCCAATATCCTTGAGCATCTTGAAATTCTGATCCTTGACCGCTTTGAAGAATCTCGCAGGGCCTTCAAGAAATATGAACCTATTTCCTGACTCTATTACTTTTTTGGCATCGTACCTGTCGAATTGGATACTCATGTGTTCATAATGGAGTATTTTCCAGACCTTATCAGCAAGGCTTTTGCTCTTGATGCGGTCATACAGCAGTTGTTTTCTTAACTGAATCATTCTGTCCCTCCCGCTTCGAGCCACTGGCGTTTCTTCTCTTTCTGCTCTTGCGCTTCTTCTCTCTTGGATCTCTCTGTTGCTGCGAGTTTCGCTTTCTTCTCTTGAAAGACTCTTTCTTTCTGCCGCTCATATTCCTCAAGATTCAGCTCTTTAAGCAGCGAGAGATAATCTTTCTCATAGGTTAATTTCATCGTGTTGAATTGCATGTTAGCGCACAATCCTTTCGGAGGACTTTCTATCCAGTTCTTCATACGCAATAGATCTTCGATATATTCGACATAGCTCTTATCTCTCCAGCTCTTTCCTTCTATCCTGCTTTTAATGAAGTTCGGTAAGGGTTTCATTCATCACCTCAACCAGTCAATGCCGCTGTTATGATTATCATGATGCTGTTCAGTCCGATGATCCCAATATACAATGCTTTGAACGCTTTCTTTGTGGTGAATTCGAAGAAGCGCGCGATTACAAGGACGATCGTGACAGCTGTCAGGTTCAGTATAAAGACCGCTTCTGGACTCAATATCTTGACTTGCCCGAATGAAGAGAGTATCATCACGGTCAATCCTGTGCAGAACGCCAAGGTATCTAGGCCCGATTGCAGTCTTGATTTCTTATCATCTTTCTGTTGAGATTTCATATCGCCTCATCCGTAAATGCTCCTGCTGACGTGTTCGGTCTCTTTCATCATTTTCGCAGCGTTGCGCTGGATGTATTCAGGAGTGATTGACATTCCCTGTGCCTTGTCCATGATTATCCTCTCGCAGACCTGCCGCATCTCTCTGAAGTTCATCCCTGCAGTTGTTTTTGTGAGTGTTTCTATTGCTTCAGCACTGATGTCAGTGCCGATCATGTTATTGATGTACTGTCCTCGCTCGCCATCATCAGGAAGATCGAATTCTATAACTTTGAACCTGTCCTTGAGAGAATCTCCAAGCCTTCCGAGCCTGTTCACGGCGAATATTATTATGGATTTGAGCGGCTTGTCGCTGGTGCCTTCCACATTGCTGTTGATTATCGCGTGCAGAGCGTTCTCGCTGTCCATCTCATTGTGCATGCCGAACAGCTTGTCCGCCTCATCAACGAATATCACGCAGTTATCATTCTCTTTCGCCATCCGGAAAGCGTGTTTCAGAGTGCTTGCAGGCCCCATCTCACAGAACATCTCAGGCCGCATCGTTATCAATGGAAGAGTGTTCTCTCCAGCGAAAGATCTGGCCATTAAGGTCTTGCCAGTGCCTGGAGGGCCTGAGAATATAATGCATTTTGAGGTGTGGAAAAGCCTTGACCTCTGAATGGGAGCTTTGCTAAGATGCATCACTCTTGAAAGCTCTTTTTTGATGCCCTCTTTACCGAAGACTTTCTTGAAATCTGATTTCACAATCCTTTGCACGTTGTTCATCATATTGTTAGGGTTATATTCCGCGAGACTTTCCTCAATGCTTTTCTTCGTAATCCTTCCGTTCCCGAGCCTGAAAGAGAGCTTGACGACTTCAGGAAGATCTCGGAAATTGTATCCTATAGAAAGCCGGGATATCAGGGACATATCTGTTTTTGAGAGCACGTCTCCATAATTCTGTCTAAGGAATTCTTTCTTGTTCTCAAGGGAAGGATCAGAGAAATGTATCTTGCATTCGATTCTGTCAAGTATAGGATCATCTATCATCGCATAGTTGTTGACTGTGGACAGGAACAGCATATTCTTCCTGCTCTTCTTTATCTTATCCAGTATCGACATGAAAGAACGCTTGCATTCCTGAGTCATGCCACGTTCAAAATCATTGAGGTCGAGCACAGTGTTCAGGTCGTCGATGAATATGACACAGTTGTCGTCATTGACCGCTTTATCGAGCTCGTGGATGTCTTTATGGCGTGAAACATTCTTCAGTTTTAGTTCTGAGAATCCTAAGTAGTGGATTGGCAGGCCTATCTCTTCAAGGAATCTTTCCGCTAAGAAAGTCTTCCCCAATCCGGGATCTCCGCAGAGGATGCAGGACCTGCTGGAAAGCTTTAAGGGGTGTTTCCCTTTCACATAGTCCAGCAGGTGTGAGAATACTTTCCTGTCGTTCTCAGTCATGCAGGTAGTCTTCAGGAATTCTGCGAATGATTGTCTTTTCATTGTTTCACCTTTGGTCTTTCTCTCTGGGAAGCCATATCCTTGGGTGGTTAATATACTGTTAGCCCTAGTGAGATTAGTCTTATGATTATAAGATGAGTCTTTATTAGGGATAGCTTTTTATAGGCGGGGTATTTACTCTATCTATTATGGGAGTAACAATCATAGCCACATTGTATTCTTACGAGCCAGTTATAGCCAGCGTGACGAAGTTCGGGGCGGACAGACTGATGCTCCTCATCGACAAAGAGCCGGCGAAAGAGCAGTTAGAGGCTGTGAAGAAAGTGAAAGACGCTCTTGGGCTGTATGTCAAGATAGATGTGGTCAATACTGAAGTCTATGATATCGTTGAAGTCGCTAAAGAGGTTGTCAGGCTGATAGACAAGATCGACAAGGAAGAGACGATACATCTGAACATCTCCGCGGCGAGGAAGACCAAATCTCTGGGGTTGATGTTCGCGGGCTACGCGCGCAGCGACAGGATCGACAAGATAATGTATCTCACTAAAGAAGAGAAGAAAGCGATCATTCTGCCGAAGCTGTCATTCAGCCTTTCAAACACGCAGCGGAAAGTATTGGAATACCTTGCGAATAAGGATTTCGATGTCAAAGTGATGACTTCAGCGACGAAGATATCCAGAGCGACGATATTCAAGAGCGTGAAAGAGCTGAAAGAATGCGGGTTCATCGATGACGCGAATAAACTGACAGATGCTGGAAGGATTGCGAGGTTGTGAATGTTATTGGATTATCTGTAAGATAACGTGTAGCGAGGTATTCATCTATGGGTATCAATGAAATTAACGATAAAATCATAAACTTATGGGAAGAACAATTTAATGAACAGGAAGAAAAATCACCTGTGTTATTTCCTGATGATCGAGGACGTGATATCCTTTTTATAGGCTGTAACCCTTCTACTGGGGAGAAAACTTATTTTGATCATGAAGAACATAAACTATTAAGAAGTTGGAAATATGCAAAAAGCAAGAAAGACTGCAGAGATAGATTAGTGGCAATTGAACAAAAGAGCAGAACAATAAGCAAATTCTTTAAGAAATTCATTAAAATAAAGGAGGAATTTAGTCTTTTGGGGCTCAGAGAAATCAGCTGGGGGCATATCGATCTATTTTTTTATAGGGATACTTCACAAGATCACTTTAAGAAATTTATTATGGGGGATAGTAAAAAAGGTATTTTAAATGAGTTTGGTGAGAAACAACTTTCTATCGCTGTTGATTTAATCAACTATATATCTCCTAAATTAATTGTTGTTGCTAATAGTTTTGCGTCTGATATGTTAAGCAAAAAACTAAATATCTCCGATTCTCAATTCAATGAAGATACAGGGTATCATATAATAACGATTAATGGGAAAGACACCATCATCTTCTTCTCATCAATGTTGACTGGACGGAGAGCATTAGATAATCGATCGTTTGAGAGATTGAAATGGCATATTCGTCAAGCTTTGAGAGTGGGGGATAAATAATGATTTGTGCAATAACCTTCGACCTGGACATGACATTGATTGACTTCATCAGCTATAAACGGAAAGCTGCGGCTGCGGCGATGGACGCGATGATCAAGGCAGGGTTCAAGGGCAATCGTAGGAAACTGCGGAAAGAGCTGTTCGAGTTCTATCTTTCTTACGGGATAGAGAGCGATGACGCTTTCACTAAGTTCCTGAAGAAGCACAACCATTATTCTGAAAGGATTCTTGCCGCAGGGATGAATGCCTATATCAGGACTAAGTATTCATTGATCAAACCTTATCCTAAAGTGAAGCAGACACTTTCAAAGCTTAAACGGAAAGGGTATAAATTAGCCATAGTGACTGATGCTCCACGATTGAAAGCATATATGCGCCTTGATGAGATGGGCATCGCTGATCTTTTCGATGTCGTTGTCGGCAAGGAAGACACAGGAAGGCAGAAGCCATCGCTATTGCCGTTCAAACGCGCCTTGAAAGCTTTAGGAGTCAAGCCTGCAGAAGCGATGCATGTAGGAGACTGGCCTGAACGGGATGTTCTCGGAGCGAAACGCGCAGGTATGAAGAGCTGCTGGGCGAGGTACGGATGCTATTTCAAGACGAAGAAGGTGAAGGCGGATTATGTTATTGAGAAGTTTGAGGATGTGTTGGGGGTTATTTAATGGCTAAGAACAAACCAAGTCTGCAGAATATCTGCAATGCAGGAGAGTATTTCATTGCTTCAGTGCTATCAGCTAATGGTTTCGTAACTACTGTCACTCTTGGCAGGGCTGAGATGTACGATCTGATTGCTATAAGCTATGAAGGAAAGACCGTGTTAATCCAAGTAAAGACTGCCTGGTATAAGAATAATACTCACTGGAGGCTTCAGGAAAAGAGTGCGCATATATGTCATGAGAAATTCTTTTACGCATTTGTTCGCCTAAATGAGATGAAGGAAACCCCTGAATACTGGATCATTCCAAGCAGGATTGTGGCAGAGCAAGCTATCGGTACTCATAAGCTCTGGCTTAAGACTCCCGGAAAGAAAGGTCAAGCTCATAATGACAATCCAGGAAGAAGATTCAAGATAGTCAAGGATAAATACTCTCCGAAGCAGTTCAATATCAATGATATCAACAAAGGATATAATAATGTTGACTATCTTCTTGAATTTGACAAGCCTCTAGAAGACGCGGTCATTGAACGTGAAAGGCGAAGGAAAGCTTGGGTGACCAAAAAATGACTGATATTACGGATTGTGGACGCCTAAAATGACGACTTTGACGTTTTTTGGAGGAGCTAATGAGATTGGCGGGAACGTATCCTGTTTGCATCATTCAGGCTACAAAAGTAGTAATCCTTATAATAAAAACAGTGAAAAATACTACAAAAATAGTAGAATTATTCAATCATGAGGCATTGAAATCATTACTGCTCATCGCAACATTTATATACTATTACTAATAAGTAATAGTATTATTACATAAAGGTAATATCTATGAATAACAGGATACGGGTGTATATGTATCTCCTGGAGCACAGGAGGGCTCCTTGCAGCATCAGGGCTGTCGCCAAAGCGCTCAAGATGAACTATCGCATCGCATTTGATGCGGTCAAGACGCTTGAGAGCCAGAATACAGTGAAGATACATAAGATAGGCAATACCAGCCAATGCGCCCTTGCCTATTTATACACAGAAACAGCACTTGAGGCAGAAGCAGCACGAAAAGAACAGCTCTTGAAGGACAAGGACATCAAGATAATCTACAATAACATCAATGAGCTTAAAGATCCTTTCTTTATCTGCCTTCTATTTGGCTCCTATGCGCGCAGAGAGCAGAAGAGAGGGTCAGATATCGATCTCTGCGTCATCTCAGATGATGTAAGACTGATTGAAAAAGCTGCGAGGACCATCAAGATGTTGGCGCTCCCTATAAACCTGATATCTTTCTCTGTCTCAGAATTTACCAGCATGCTCAAGACGACTGATCCGAATGTCGGCAAGGAGATAGTGCAGAACAATGTCATCTTGATAGGTGGAGAATCATTCTATCGGCTGGTGAACTATGCTTGATGTAACGAAGTCAGAATCAAATATGAGAAGCTATCTGTCAGATGGACTCGTCAAGAAAGAGCCATTCAAGCAGATTGTTTATGACACATTGATGAGAAACCATAAAGAATCACTGCAGTTGGCAGACGAGCTCTTCTCGGAACGCAGATCCACTCTCTGGACGATCGTCATCAGCTATTATTCCATGTTTTACATCGCGAGCGCAGCGCTCTACAAGCGAGGGTATAAGATAGGGGATAGGGGCGCGCATAAGATCGCAGCCGATGGTCTTGTGGTTGTGCTGCGAAACAGGCTAGCTAAATCATTGTTTGAAGAATATGAT
>DATDYN010000019.1:0-18817 GCA_035289005.1 Candidatus Nanoarchaeia archaeon | reverse complement strand
CAGAGAGAGCACAGGGAATGTAATCGGTTGGATGGATGCTGACCTGGGAATGCCCCCTGAGGATATACCTTCCCTTATCAGGAACATACCTGAATATGATGTCGCTATAGGCAGCAGGTATGCTGAAGGGGGAAGGGATATCAGGGATTTCAAGAGAAGGCTCACAAGCAGGATGATAAACCTATTCACAAATATGTTGCTCGGATTTTCCATAAAAGACTTCAATTCCGGGTTTGTGTTCGCAAAAAAGAAGGTCTTTGATGATGTGCATATCATGGAAAAAGGTTACGGCCAGTACTGCATAAGATTTTTATACGACTGTCTGAAGAAAGGATACAAAATCAGGGAGATAGGGTATAGCTTCACTGAACGCAGCAAAGGCGTGTCAAAGACTGGCAGCAGTATCTGGCCATTGCTCAAGCACGGCTGGAATTACGGGATAGAAGTGATAAAGATAAAGGTGGGTAGATCATGAGCAGACTGTTAAAGCCTAATTTTGAGCATAAGGATGAACGAGGATTATTGCGAGAGGTAGCTCGCAGCCAGAACTGGAGACAGCTTAATCAGTATGAACGCAAGAAAGGAAGCATTGTCGGCAATCATTACCATAAAAGTTTTGAGGAATTCTTCTTTATCATTAAAGGTTCCGCAATGGTTAAGATACTCATTCGTGATACTTCTAAGACTGAAGAATTTACCGTCAAATCCGGTGATGCTTTCATTATAACCCCCGGAGAGGTTCATGCGATGAAATTCCTTGAAGATACAACTTTTATAACTCTGTTGTCTCATGATTTTGATATGGGCAATCCTGATATACATCCGCAGAAGATACTTGAGGGCTGATGGATAATTCTGAATACGGCAAGATGTTCCGGCTAGAGCAGGACTGGTGGTGGTTTCGAGGAAAACAGTATCTTGTATCATCTGTATTATCTAATTTCTCAGACATTTCAGAAAGACTAAATATCCTTGATGTGGGCTGTGGCACAGGGATAATGCTTAAAAAACTCTCAAAGTTCGGCACAATATATGGAATTGATCCTTCTAAAAAAGCATTAGATTTTTGCAAAAAAAGGAATCTCAATAATGTGCGAGAAGGAACTATCCAGCATATTCCTTTCCAGGATTGCACTTTTGATGTAGTCACCGTCTTGGATGTGCTCTCTTCAAAACACGTTTCAAACGATATTCAGGGCTTAAAAGAGGTCAAAAGAGTGCTGAAACCAGATGGGGTGGTAGTGATAACTGATTCAGCGATGAAATGTCTTCGGAGCAGGCACGACGCAGCGTTCCATATACGTGAAAGATATTCAAAGAATCAACTTAGAAATAAACTTGAAGCAGCAGGATTCACAGTCATGAGAATATCTTATTTTAATACAGGGATTTTCCTGCCTTTATACTTATTTAGGAAGATAGGCACTCTCTTATCAAGTTCTCCAAAATCAGACGTTCGCCCTCTACCGAGAATAATAAATCATTTACTGACAAAATATTATCTTTTTGAATTGTTTTTCGCTATCCGGTTGCCTTTCCCTCTCGGAGTCTCTCTTTTTGCTGTCGGAAAGAAAACTCGATAAGAGTATCTTTTATATCTAAATCTGATAGAAGAGCATATATAAAAAATATACTTTTTCAATCATCACTTCAATAATCCTAGATGATACTCCAGCAGATCCTTCAAAGTCTGAGAGAGATCGATCTCAGGTCTCCATCCTGTTTCGGTTGAGAATTTCTCATGGGATCCCTGAAGCACTTGGATGTTTACAGGCCTTGTTTTAGCCTCATCCTGGGTGACGGTTATCTTTATTCCTGAAAATCTTATTATCTTCTCAAGTATCTCCTTTATCGAATAAGCCTTTCCGGAGCATACATTGTATATTTCTCCAGGAATGCATTCTGTAAGGGCAAGGACATAAGCTTTCGCTATATCTCTCACATCACTGAAATCTCTCTGCACGTTAAAGTCTCCGACGGTCATTACTGGTTCTGCAAGGCCTGATTTTATCCTCGCCACCTGCTGCGCAAATTCACTGCAGACAAAAGTCGGCATCTGTCCAGGACCGGTGTGATTGAAGCTGCGAAGAATTATCGTCTTGAGCTTTTTTGAAGAATGGTACTCTAACGCAAGACGTTCCATCTCTTTACGGGATTTCCCGTAAGGACTGTCAGGATTGAGCAAGTGCTCTTCTGTTATCGGCAGTCTCAACGGCTTGCCATAGACTTCCGCTGAAGAGATGATCAGGATTGTGGGATTGATGTTCGCTCTGACTACTGCTTCAAGCAGGTTTCTTGTCCCTTCAACATTTATCTTCCAGCAAAGCTCTGGATGTTTCCAGCTCTGGCTTACGCTGCTGAATCCTGCGAGATGGACTATAGCGTCAGGCCTGATTTTCTTTATCAGAGCGTCAACAGCTTTAGTGTCAGTGACATCCAGCTGTTCTGATGTGATTTTCGGATTCAATGGGTGGGTTTCCTGCCTTTGGGTGATAAGGTATGTTCCTATTACTTCAGCGCCATCCTGCAGCAATGAGTCAGCAATGTAAGGCCCTACAAACCCTTCAATCCCAGTGATCAGCACTTTCATCATCTTTCCTTCTGCCCGTAAAGCGTCTTTCTCAAAGAGGTGATGTCTGACTCGATCATATCCTTTATGAGCGCTCTGAAGCCGATTGAAGGTTTCCAATTAAGAATTCTCTCCGCTTTTGAGGCGTCCCCAAGAAGCACGTCTACCTCTGCAGGCCTGAAGTGCCTTTTGTCAATCTTCACTACGGTCTCGCCTGTATCCTGACGGACATACTCTTCTTCCAGTCCTTTCTTGCCATTGCTTTTGACAGCGATTCCAGCTATCTTGAAAGCCTCTTCGATGAATTCCCTTACAGAATGATTCTCTCCTGTAGCTATGACATAATCATCAGGCTTCTCCTGCTGGAGCATGAGCCACATAGCGTTCACGAAATCCTTCGCATGCCCCCAGTCTCTCTTCGCGTCAAGATTGCCCAGATAGAAGCATTTGCTCACTCCTTCTTTTATCTTCGCGATCTCCATAGTGATCTTTCTTGTGACAAAGTTCTCCCCTCTCCTGGGGCTTTCATGGTTGAACAGTATCCCATTGCAGGCGTATAATCCATAGCTTTCTCTGTAATTCTTAGTGATCCAGTAAGCGTACAGTTTCGCGCAGCCGTAAGGGCTGCGAGGGTAGAACGGAGTTGTCTCTTTCTGAGGGGTCTCGACAACCTTGCCGAACATCTCTGAAGTTGAGGCCTGATAGAAACGTATGCTCTTTCCAGTCTCTTCCTGCATCCTGCGTATAGCCTCAAGCAGCCTCACAACTCCTACGCCATTCGCGTCAGCGGTATAGTCAGGCATCTCAAAGCTCACTTGAACATGGCTTTGCGCTGCAAGATTGTAGACTTCGTCAGGCATTACATTCCTAAGAACGCTGTTTATAGAGCTAGAATCGCAAAGATCCCCATATATCATGCTGAAATCGGGATTGCTCTTTAGATGGTCTATCCTCTCCCTGTTCATGCTTGAGGATCTCCTGACAAAACCATGGACTTTGTAACCTTTCTCAAGAAGGAGTTCTGCGAGATAAGAACCATCTTGTCCTGTTATGCCGGTCACTAATGCGACTTTCATGAAATCTCAATCTACCCCCTGAACAGTGCTTGTTAAAGAGTTTATAAATATTGCTGTGAGTCTCAAGAGGGTTTTGTCCGAGAAAATTACAAGATTTTGGTTGAGAACAAAAGATTAAGCTATTGAAAGTATTATGAATCTATAAGCGAGCGCGATAAGCGCAAATATCATCTGGAATCCCCACAGCAGATATACCACTTCAGCCTCTAAAGCTCTGCCCTTGATCTTTCTGAGAATACCAACAGCTATGTGCTCAAGGCCGTAGTATTTCCGATAAGGCAGGGTTAAGCTTCCGTTAGGCAGAACTCTCGCGAAGCTTTCTTTCTGCATACGTCCTCTCGCTTTCAGCGCAAACTCAGCCATATAAGGGATGAGGAGTATCAACGCATAAGCCTCTATGTTCCCAAGGATCGCAACAATCCCTATGACCGTTCCTATAGTGTAGGTGAATGTGTCTCCAGGGAAGACCTTTGCGGGGTAGAGGTTGAATACTAGGAACGCTATGCAGGCAGCGACCAGGCAGAAGGCTAGGACAGCGACCCAGCCAGCCCCTATGGAAAAGGCAAGATAGCCTAAAGTCGAGAGTATAATCGTCGCTAAGCCCGTTTCCAGCCCATTATAGCCCGCAATCATATTGAATGCATTGGATGCCCCTATGATTCCTACGGGAACAAGGAATAATGGGTAAAAAAGGCCGAATTCGACGTTGCCAAGGAATGGGAGAGCCATTTTTGAATGACCCGCATTTATGACCATCATAGGGAGGGCTATAGCTATAGTCAGTATTACTTTCTGGTACTGTCTGAGGCCTATCTTCCAACCAAGGATGTCATCAGTGAAGCCTATTATCGTGGCTATAAGGATAGAGGTTATTGCCGCAAGCAGGTATTGGGCTATCTTCCCATTGCCATAAATGAATACGTCGATAGCTATGTAGAATAAGACTCCTGCCAGCATCCCGCATACGACCGTCAGCCCTCCAAGCTCTGCAGCGCTGCCTTCCTTCTTATGCATATCTCTCGCCGTGAGGCCGTGGAATGTCGCGCGCCTGATCCAGTAAGGGGTTATCAGTAATGTGACTAAGAAACTTATCAGAAGAGAGGAAGCAGTGAGTATTGTGACCATGCAACTGCAGTTAAGAATAAGGGTTTTTAAGGTTTGCGACAGTGTCCAGCGTAGGAAGAGTAATCTATCATTGCTGGTCGCCATGGTCGTGCTGCGCATGATCCTGAATTTCCTCCCCCCCGACAGAGTCAGGGGGGAGGAAATTCAATCACGGAAATCAAAGATTTCCGACGTATCAGCATTAGCCTAGACGTGGCAATCGACAGCAGCGGATTATCCTTTATAGAATTGAACTACTATCGGATCTTTTCAAGAATAAATCTTATGCATTCTGAATGACCAATCGAAGAATTAAACTCCCTAAAATAAAAATAAAAAAACAAAAAATGAACTCAATCAGTAGTAGGTCTGAGCGGTTGTCTGCTCTTCGCTGAGCTCGTCATCGCCGCCTTTCTTCATCGCCTTGAAAGCGACAAGGACTGCGAGCACGATAAGCACAACTACCAGCACGATCAACGCGACAATGAGGGCTGTCTTGACGCTCTCCCATGAACCTGCTCCTTCAGCTTCGACAACATTCGCTGTCATTGGCTGCGTGAGCAGTGTATCGCTGCCACTCTTCACTTTGACTGTGAAGGTGTGCTGTCCGGCAGTCGCCTCTTCCGAAGCAGCGACGTAAATATAGACGCTTTCTGTAGCGCCGCTGTTAACGACTGTTAGTGTGCTTGGTGAGACTTTGACTGTTCCGAATGAGTCTACTCCGCTGACCTCGATGGTGTAGGATTTTGATTCCTTGCCATTGTTGGTGATTGTGACTGGGTAGATAGCTCCTCCCTGCCCTCTAGGTGTGTCCTGTGTTTCAGGGCCGATCACGATAGTGGTCTTAGGGGTTGTGACAGGCACGGTTGTGCTGTCTGTTGAGGTTCCAGCCTGTGTCTCCTCACCGCCGACTACTTTGACTGTGAATGTCTTTATGACATCCTTTGTCTCATCATCGTAAGTGACAACAACCTTGCCCTCGTATTCGCCGTTCTTGGCGTTCTGAGGGACTCTAAGGTACATCTCTTCAGAAGACGCTGAGTCTTCGCTTTCGAGATCGTCGACATAATCAGAGACATACTGGTTCAGTCCCGGGATCTCTACTGAGACCTTGACTGAATCCTCATCTTTCTCTCCCATGTTCCTGACGCGCACAGTCGCGAGCAACGCTCTTCCTGCGACAACTTCATTCGCTGGGTTAAGGGTCAAGTCTTTGATGACTATCGCGTGTCTTTTAGTATCAATCTTTAGATTGTAATTGTAGACTTTGAGAGCGCTGTTCCTGTCCGCGACAATGACGCGAAGATCGTAATAATCCTGCTGCATATTGTCTGGCAGTCTCAAGCTGAGCTCTGTGGTGTATCTGGTCTGATTGACTACATCGAATGTCTCGGATTTGTCATCCAGAGCATTATGTTCATCGCCAAAGATCTGCGCTGAGACAGTGATGTCTTCTACATCTGCGTTAGCTTGAGTCTTGACCGAGATATCAAGAGTCTCGCCGCGCTTGACATCTTCACTGATGACAGCGTTGTCCTGGACGGTGTTTCCGTCAATCTTTACCCAGAGAACGTCAAGGGCCAATTGGGGTCCTGGATTCTGCTGGTCCGGCACAAAGTCGTCTGCGAGAGCCAGGCCGGAGAATGCGATGACTGCAATGATCATCACGATCAAGGCTCCGATTTTGTTCTTTTGGTTTCCAATCATGTTGTTCCTCCTATAATGCCTGGTCTGGACTTCCTGTCAAAACCGTTTTTTCGAGCGGCATACCCCCATTGGATGTGTGCTCTTTGCCGTGGTAACACCCACTTATATTTAAATGTTTCGTTTTATTACCCATTTAAAAGTAGTTACTATGTCTCATTATTGGATAATAGCTACTTTCACAGAGAGCATTGCCTTTCTGAATGGTATCATCCTAAAGGCAGCGGCAAAGTGTTTTTTAGCGTTATTTACTCTATGTGGCTTGGGGTTTCCAGCCTATCCTCTCACCTTTTTTTGGATCACTTATCTACAACACTGATCTGGCGGTTCTTTGCCCGTGTAAGATCATCATTGCTTACAGATAAATGAACGTCATAGACTCCTGCAGCTGCAGAAGCGTCAATAGGAAGCCGGACTTCAACAGTCCTTGATTTTCCTGCTGCCAGAGAGAACCTATCGCTGCTTCTCCATACTCCCAGATCAGGGATGAAGAATGACGCTTTGAGACTTTCAATCTTGTAAGGGGCCAGATTCTGGATATTGACGCTGATGCGCGCCTCTCCACCTGCGATAACTTCCTCACTGCGGAAGCCTTTCTCTTGGCTGCCGACTTCTATATGCCCTAAGTAGAGTATCTGTTCAGGATCAAGCACTTCATTATCCTCCTCATCAGAATCCTGAGGGATGTAAGGGAGCACAGCATTGATATTGATATTCCAGGACTGACTTGAAGCTTCATTGCCGTAATCATCCTGGCATGCCACTCTCCATGCATGCTGGCCATTATTGAGTTCCTGCACAAAAGAGCCAGCGCCTATCGAAGCGTCAATCATTTGCGCAGGGATATTATCGATGAAAAGGCTGCAGCCGGCTATGCCGCTGTCATCCTGGACGTCGAATGTGAATGTGATCAATGAATGATAGACAGTGCTTCCGTCAGCCGGAGAGATCAGGGTTATCACTGGAGCGAGAGTGTCATCATTGCCGCTAGTGTCGACAAAGAATCTAACGCTATCCATCGCAGTGCCATAAGCGTTTCTCGCGACAGCGATAAGCGTATGCCATCCGTCACTGAAGATATTGAAGAACGCTCCGGTGAAAGCTGTCTCAGTCATTCCGTCAAGGAAATAGCTGATCGCCGCGTTAGGATCATCGCTTGTCATATTGACAAGTATATTCCTGATCATGTACGTCCCATTGTTCGGGCTTAGTATGATAATATTTGGTTCCTGTCCTGAAGGGACATCATCCACTATCAAAGAGATTGAGTCCTGACCCATCATCCCGTCGCTGTCGATCGCAGTCAGTGTTATTGTGTGCATGCCTAATGAGAGAGTGCTGATGTCAAATCCCGCCATTCCTGCGATATCTGCAGGAGCATTATCAAGAGTGCCGTCAATGCTGCTCGTCCATTGCATGATCAAGGATTGTTCTGGATCCTCAACATCGCTGACAATCCCTCTGAACTGCACAACATTTCCGCGCAGGACAAGGCTGTTGTCTGCTGGAGAGGTTATGACCACTAAAGGCGTGGTGTAAGTCCGCTCTGCGCTCTTATTGATCGTGAGATAGTAAGGCTGAGGGGCAGTTCCCTGATTGCCTGCCTGATCAGTGCATACGACATTCCAGGAATAATTGCTTTCCAAGACATTCGTGAATGAGACCGCCTGAGGTATTCCCGAAGGAATATTCACCGCGTAATCAAGATAAGAGATCGTGCTTCCATTGCCTTCTTCATGTTCGAGCAGCAGATTGCATCCGAGAAGCGTTGAAGAGATATCATCTGTCGCAATGTAAATCAGGGTTATATTATTCTGGCGCAGCACAGTTCCGTTAGGCGGGCTGAGCAGAACGACTTCAGGAGCGGTCGAATCATCATTGTCCGCATTTGAGACTGTTATGGTATCATAAGCGATTCCCAAAAGTCCCGAATTATCAGTGACATTGCAGGAAGCTGTGTATGCCCCATTAGTTGTCAGTAAAGCGTACTCGATGTCGAGTCCTGAGTTTGAGAGCTCGCTGTTCCAGAACACATCATTACCATCGCTGTCTTTGACAGTGATCTCATAGTTGTAAGGGGCTGTGCCGTTGCTGACTCCGCAGTTGAGCTCAGTCATCAAAGGAGCTGTGCCATTCTCAGGAATCGCGTTCAATGAAACATTAAGGGAGCCATTGTTGTTTTGGCAGTCATTATCAATGATTGTATCGCAGTCATTGTCAATCCCATCGCAGAGTTCAATAGCTCCAGGGTAGGTTGTATTCAGAGCATCATCGCAGTCCATAATCCCGCAGCTTCCGCCTGTTGAATTATAACCATCGCTATCATTGTCCTGGCATATGCCGCACAGGAGATCAGCTCCATCGCAATCCTGGTCTATATTGTCCCCGCAGATCTCAGGAGTCGGCAGTCCTAGGACTGCGTTGCATACTAATCCTAAGCTGTTAGAATCGCAGACATAGTTGCCCGCTCTCGCGCATGCTCCTACACCAGCTCCGCATATCTGTCCTTTCAATGGGAAAGTCTCGTCGATATTGCCATCGCAGTCATTGTCTATATTATCGCAGAACTCATAAGCTCCGGGATTTATGAAAAGATTATTGTCATCGCAGTCTATCGGTCCGCAGACGCCGCCGTCAGGGCTGTAAAGGTCGTCGTCGTCATCAGTGCAGGAATCTCCGCAGACATTGCCTTCATCAGTCTGTCCGTTGCAGTCATTGTCAATGCCATCGCAGAGCTCTGTCTCTCCGGGATTCATCCAGGGATTGAAATCATGGCAGTCGACAGGTCCGCAGTCGCCTCCTTCAGGGCTGTAGTCATCATCATCATTATCAGAGCACTGTGCCGCGCCGCAAAGAGGGGAATTCGGTGTGATCGTCGCAGGAAGGCAGGTTCCAGTGACTAATCCTCCATTGGCGTCGCAATAGCTGTCGCTCTGAGGGGTGAAAGTGTATCTTGAAGTACCGATGCAGTAATCAGGAGCGCATATAGGAGGCTGGTTATACGAGGTATTGATATCCCAGTTCCAAGTTCCATTATCACAGTACCAGTTTATGCATGTGGTGTCCGCAGGCTTGTTGCCTGGGCAGAATTGGGTGTTGCTTGCGCAGGAGTTTGTGCACGCGTCATTATTGTCAGTGTTGCCGTCATCGCACTGCTCATTGCCGTTCTTTGTTCCATCTCCGCAATACTGTGTTGAGACGCACGAATTCCATCCTGCGCATTGCGGATTGCAAGTTCTTGTCCCCGCGTAATTCTGCGCAGTAACGCATGATTGGCTGTTTCCGTCACAGACTTCAGGGCTCTCGACAATATTGTTGCCGCATATTGGCTGTGAGGTTTCTGATTCGCATATTGCTGAGCATCCGTCATTGTTCTGTGTATTGCCGTCGTCGCATTCTTCATCGCCGTTCTCTATCCCATCGCCGCATCTTTCTGAAGCGATGCAGGCGCCCCAAGTGCTGCAGTCTGAAGCGCATTCTCTGGAGCCGGAATAGCCATGGGCTGAAGTTGTGCAGGCAAGATCATCATTGTCGCAGATCTCTCCGGTCTCGACTATCGAATTGCCGCATACAGGTTCTTCTATTGCGTCAATAAAGCAAGGATTGCGCGCAGTTATCACTGCGAACTTGATTATCAATGTTGGGAAGACTAAAGGATCGTATTCTGAAAGGTCATTGCAAGAGAATCCCATATTGCATGTGCCGTTTGCAAGCACTGACTGCCCGTCAGTGTTCCAGTCATAGCAGATAGTCCAGTCCTGACCATCGCAAGTGATTGTGCCTGGATTGATGCAAGGGATTGTTGAGACGTCGGGGACTACGACAAGGAGTGAGAGGTTTCTTTCTTCAATGTGGGAAGGAGTTGCTGAGTCCGCAGTCTTTATCCTTATACTGTATGCGCCTGTCTTGTTGGCGTAGTGTGAAGGGAGGATTGTGATCATTCTTGAGACATCTATCGCGGAATGATCAGTGGATAGGATCTGGTGATGGACTCGGGTTCCTGCCGCATTGAAGATGTCATAAGTTATTGTGAGTGAGACAGCTTTCATTTTCGAGATTCGCGCGTATAAATCCGCGTTCTGTCCTTGAGAGATTGTCTTACTGTTTCCTGAATGTGTTCCTTGCCAGTCTAATCCTATGAATGTTGAAGTGTCAGCAAGAGCTGTTGGAACTACAAGTATCACAAGCATTATCGCAAACATTATTTTAACCATAGTTGAGGTGTTCATGATAGTGTCATGCTTAGAATTCGTATCCAAGCCCTCCTCCGAAGATTATCTCATGATTGAAATTTCTATTGTTTATTTCTGAAGGATGAGTCTCAATATACTTTACATTGCCAATGAGCTCGAAATCCCCAATGATTGCACCAAAAGTCATTCCAGCGCCGTATCCTTTCAATGCGATATCAGAAATCTCAAGAGGCAATGTCCCTATAGCTTGCCCATTGACTTCTAAGTGTTCGCTAGTTTCTGCTTTCTTATTTCCTTTAGCGATAAACGCATTCGGAGCGATTAAGAGATATCTTACAGGATATACATCTAATTCAATGCCGATGAACCGGATATCTGACTTTTCCTTGCTTATCATGCTGTCTATAGTATGATCCCCTGCAAGATTTGTGGCTTCAGTGACATCATAAGTCTCATTGCTTTTCACTGAGATATTTCCACCTACAACTCCCGCGCCAAACCAGTCATTTATTCGGTAGCCTAGCCTTGCAAGAAATCCTTTTGCTGCTGTGCCTTCCTTTTTTGTCTTATCGTAAGCATTCTCGTTTCCGACAAAAGAGGCAGAAACATAAAATCTGCTAGTCGCTTTATCTTCATCTTTGACTGGGGGCTGAATGTTCTTATCTTCTTTCTCGAGTTCTTTATTTTTCTGAGCTTCATCCTGCAGTCTTTTTTGATCTTTCTCTTTCAGCGTTGCAGCATCCAAGCAGGCTCCTTCGATGTATGTTGAATCTTTATCGCAAGAATATTCGCATTTCTTAGCTTCAGAGCATTTCTCGACAAGCTCGATCTTTGCGTTATTGACAAGCTTCTCAAGCTCTCCTGCGCAGGCAACTGAATTCTTAGGGATCTTTCCTGTGCAGGAATATTTATTACTCTCTTCCTGCTTCTTCTCTGACCTTCCTTTTGATGCTTCTGCCCGCTTTTCAGCGGCATAATTCTGAGGGAATGACTCCGCAGCAGCGCAAGGGATTTCAAACCATTGGTCTGGATGAATATTAAAATGAAGTGATCCGCTCTTCGTTCTGAGATCCCCTTCTCCAAACGCTGCGAGAATTCCTTCTCTCTTCTTCGGCTTGTCATTCTTTACCCATCTTTGATATCGTCTCTCGAATTCTGTATTCTGTTCAGGCGTGAAATATCCAGGGTTGAATTTTAAGTTAAAGAACTTCCCAGTGGGATCGATTGAGGGTTCAAATCCTTCAATATCCAGCTCCCATCCGTAATTCTTTTTGATCATCTCCTGAGCTCCGCGTTTGAACTGTTCAGGAGTCAGTTCGGCTTGATTCGCCGCATCGCAAAGTTGAGTTGAGAGATGGCGATTAATTATCGAGTTGACAGTTGCAGGGCCAAGTTTCTTCTTGCCGATCATCTCTTTTGCGTTTACCATCCTAACGGCGCAGTATTCATCTCCAGATTGATCTTTGAATCTATCAACAACAAAATCAGAGTCTTTTATATCAGGATTAGTCTGTCCATGCGTCTCGCTCTTTTTCGTTTTAGAATTCTCTCCAGCGTAAGCTGCGTCTTGTCCTGCTGCAAGCTGTGCTATGAGCGCAAGTCCTGTAAGGAATCTGATTGTCATTCTCATAATGCCTCTTGTCTCAGGAATATGCTTTCCTGAGCCGTAAGTGTAATCCGGATATGTAATCATCCTCAAGTAACAACTCATATATAAATGTTGTGGTATCTTTGTTATTGTATAATAGTAACTTAGTCTATATATCTTTAGAGAATGGTTTTAATGCTCTGTCAGCTTGATTGTTAGGTCAAGGGCATTGTTTGGGTTTTGGGAGCTAGAATCTGAGTCTGGTCATCGCCACCCCAATATAAACCTTTATAAACCGACGCAGTTTCTCTGCGGATAAGGGTTTGGAATGGCTAAAAAAGACGACGAGTTCGCAATAGACTTCTCTCGCATAGCTAATTTTTTCTCCAGCAAGGGCGCGCATAAAGAGAAGAAAGCGCATTCTCAGGCTAAGCATGAAGTACAGGATGATCCTGAAGGGCAGACGCAAGAAGAGCATCATCACGCTGAACATTCCACTGAACCGGCGCATCATTCTCACAAAAAAGAATCAGAGGGAGGCTTTGAGCTCGCATTTGACATCTCAAATGTCTGGAAGATGATGCAGAAGTACAGCGTCTTATTCCTTGTGCTTTTCCCTCTCATCCTCGCGTTCTTTGTGCGCGTGCATTCAATAGATCTCCCGCAGACTGACGACTGGGCGCGAAATTCAGTCAATACCTATTTCAGGAACCAGATGGTGCAGCAGGTCAATCAGTTATATCCCAATCTTCCAGCTGTAGAGAAAGAGAAGATCCTGAATGAGCAGATCGCTAAATACATCTCAGAGCATGAGGATGAGTATGAGCAGACTGTGGAGCAGGTCTCTCAGCAGTTCAAGAGCTCTTACAAATACGAAGAGAATGGGAAATCCTTCACCTATATGCCTGATATCGATCCTTATTATTATCTTCGATTCGCGAGGAACATTGTCAAGACTGGCCATATAGGCGACGAAGTCAGGGAGGGCAAGGAATTCGATAATCACATCCTCGCCCCTAAAGGGGATTATATCCGAAGCTGGCTACTCCCTTACATGATGGTCTATCTTTACTGGTTCATGCAGTTCTTCAGCGGCAGCATAACCCTCATGCAGGCCGCAGGATATCTCTCAGCGATAGTCGCCGCATTGTGTGTCATTCCAGCGTTCTTCTTAGGAAAACGCATAGCGGGCAATGTCTCAGGATTCTTCGCGGCAGTGATGATCGCCCTGAATCTTGGATTATTGACAAGAACAAGTTGGGGGCATCCGGATACTGACGCTTTCAATGTCCTTCTCCCATTGCTGATCTTATGGCTGGTCGTAGAGGCTTTCTATGCGCGCAAGGAATGGCTGCAGTACTCTCTCGCAGGGATATCCGGGTTGATCATCGGGATATTCTCTTACATGTGGTATGGCTGGTGGTACATCTTCGATTTCATCCTGATAATGATCTGTTTCTTCCTCGTGTACATCGCGATGAAGAAAAGCATATCTCTGAGCTCCTTGGTCGGAGTCATCGACAAGAATGTGAGGAGCATACTCATCATACTGGTGATATTTGTCGTCTCCTCATTCATCTTCGTCTCTCTATTGACGAGTCCGAAAAGCTTCTCAGGAGTGATCACTGAGCCGATAAACAGCCTTTCATTGAAGAGCGCGACAACCACCTCTTCATTATGGCCGAATGTCTATACTACTGTCGCAGAGCTCAATGAGGCATCGTTATCCTCGATAGTGGACACTCTCGGAGGGGGAGCGATAAGCGCTGGTGGAAAGCCTGTCAGGCTTGACAAATTCATCTTCTTCATAGGGATGTTAGGTTTGATACTGCTAATAGTCCGCGGCAGGAAATCCTCATCTAAAGATTGGATGTTCATAACAGGATCAGCGCTCTGGTATTTTGTACTGTTGTCTGACAAGATGCTTGCCGTAGGGCCTGTAACTTATTCAGTATTCATCTCAATCCCAGTTCTGATAGGGATAGCATTATCGCTAAGGTCAGGGGTGGAAAATGATAGTGGAAGCGAGGATGAAGAGAGATTCAGCAGCCTGAATTACGCCGTCATACTCTTCATATGGATCGCGGCTATGACTTTCGCAAGCACTAAAGGGGTAAGGTTCACATTATTGATGGTGCCTCCTTTCAGCCTAATGTTCGGAGCGACAATGGGCGTAGCGCATGAAAAGCTTACTAATGCGTTATCTTCCTGGTTCTCACGTTCTTCAACCACGGCGATAATTGTCGCTGTCCTGCTCGCTCTCGTGCTGATCCCGACATACAAGTCAGCTCTGTTAGTAGGCAAGTCTGACATTCCTATAGTCAATGACGCTTGGGTGGCAACTTATGACAAGATAAGACTGAATTCCTCTAGTGACGCGATCATAAACTCCTGGTGGGATTTCGGCCATCATTTCAAGTACTTCATCGATCGCAGAGTGACTTTCGACGGAGCAGTCCAGAACCGAGCTCAGGCGCACTGGATCGGAAGAGCGCTCCTGACTGAGAACGAGAAAGAAGCTGTAGGGATACTTCGCATGCTGGATTGCGGAGCTAATGACGCGTTTGAAGTCCTTGAGAATGCCACTGATGATGTACATGGCTCTGTGGATATGATCTATAAGGTAATTGTCCTTGACAAAGAAGCGTCCCGTAAAGAGCTTGAGAAGAAAATCGATCCCGAGACGACTGAAAAAGTGTTACGTCTCACTCACTGCAATCCTCCAGAGGACTATTTCATAACAAGCGAAGACATGGTGGGTAAGAGCGGGGTATGGGCGCATTTCGGAAGCTGGGATTTCGAGAGAGCTGAGATATGGAGCGAGCTGCGCAAGAAAGATGTGAGCACAGCAGTCTCAATCATGCAGCAGAAATTCAATTATTCGCAGAGCAAGGCAGAGAATGTCTATTATGAAGCGCAAGGGATACTCTCAGAGAAGGAAGGCAATAATTGGATCGCTCCCTGGCCAAGCTATGGCAGCGCAACAGGATGCTCTCAGGCAGCTAAAGATCTGCTCGTCTGCGCATTCAACCTAGGAGCTAATCAGCCGCAAGTGCCTTTCAATATCAATCTCTCGACAATGGACGCGTTCGTAGAGACCTCTCAGGGCAGGATGCATCCTAAAGCTTTAAGCTACATCAAAGGCAATGATACTTTTGTGATAAGGAGATACACGAACAGCACCATAGACTACGGGCTTTCATTGATTCCTTCCTCTGATGGCGCTTCAGCATTGCTAATGAGCCCGCAATTAGTGGGGAGCATGTTCACTCGAACATTTTATTATGGTGGGATCGGGCTTAAGCATTTCAAGCAGTTCGATTACCAGAGAGATGTGACTGGATTGAGGATCATCACATGGAAGATCGATTGGGAAGGCTCCGAGTGAGCATTATTCTTGGTTTTATATCTCTTTATACCACCAATGGATTCATTGGTGGTCTAGTGGTATAAAGAGATGCTCGAAAACGAGCACCACGAGCCCCGAAGGGGCGATATCGGAAAACTTCGTTTTCCGGAATATTTTGAGAATATCTATATATTGATAGTGTTTCTCAAAATATCATACCATCGGTCGCAGACCGATGGTGGGTGCGAGTTTTTGACATAAAATAAAACTTTTTCTGCTAAAATTTTATAAGAATGCTCTACAGTAAGGTCGTCGCAGTTATATCATTTGCATCCAGATTTTCCTCCCCCTCGACAGAGTCAGGGGAACGGGGTGAGGAAAATCTGTGTCGGAAATCTAACGCAGCAGACTATTCTCAATAGGCTTCGTTCCCGATATATTTTTAAATGACTCTAGCTACCTGTTGTTCGGTGCAGAATGCAGCTCTCAATAATCATTCCAGCGTATAATGAGCAGGATAACATCTCTCCTTTCTATGCAGCGCTGAAGAAAAGCCTTGCGAAGACAGACCTCTCAGCAGAGATCGTATTTGTTGATGACGGCTCTACTGATGGCACATCTTCAGAGATACTGAAACTTAGGGTAAGCGATAAGAATGTCAAGCTCATCCAGTTCCAGAGGAATTTCGGCAAGGCAGCGGCGCTCTCAGCAGGTTTCGAGCACAGCACAGGCGAGCAGATAATCACTATGGACGCTGACCTGCAGGACGATCCCGCGGAGATCCCTAAATTCATCGCTGCGCTCAAGAACGCTGATCTGATAGTCGGATGGAAGCGGGATCGCAAAGACCCTGTCACGAAAACCTTGCCTTCTAAATTCTTCAATGCGCTGACAAGGGTATTGACCGGAGTGAGAGTGCATGATTCGAACTGCGGTTTCAAAGCGTATAGGAGACAGGTTGTAGAGAACATAAGCATCTATGGAGAGCTGCACAGGTACATCCCGGCATTAGCGCACTGGAAAGGATTTTCTGTTGATGAATTAGTCGTTCTCCACCATCCAAGGCTGCATGGCAAGAGCAAGTACGGGATAAGCAGGCTCTCTAAAGGGTTCTTCGACTTATTGACTGTGAAGTTCTTATCGACATATACCCGCAGGCCGCTGCATTTCTTCGGCCCTATCGGAGCATTGACAAGCCTTCTGGGATTGGTTTTTGGAGCTTACCTATTCTGGCTCTGGATCACTGGTCAGGGCATAGGCAATAGGCCTTTGCTGTTCCTCTCTGTATTGCTGATAGTTGTGGGAGTCCAGTTCGTCTCTCTAGGCCTGCTAGGGGAGATGGTCGCGAATAACAACCAAAAGAAAGAGTTCGTGATAAAGAAAGTTGTTGGATGATGTTTTTTCTATCTGATATTATCCTATCTCTTTCTCCCTAAACATATTTATATAACCTCTTAAGGTTTATATCAATATGGCTTCAAGGAAATTACAGCTCAACGCCCCAGCAGGAGATTGGGCTTCCCTAAAGGCAGCAGTGAACAATGGAGCTGATGCTGTATACTTCGGGCTTAAGCTTTTCAATGCCAGGCGGCTCGCGGATAATTTCTCTGAAGAGGATCTCAAAGATATCGTCGGATACTGCCATCTGCACAATGTCAAGGTATTGCTCGCGCTTAACACTCTTGTGAGGAATGATGAGCTCAACAATTGGTTCTTGACTCTTGAGAAAGCGTTTGTCGTGGGCATTGATGGCGTGATAATCCAGGAACTTTTCCTTGCGCCATTGATCAAAGAATATTTTCCAGTCCTTGCGGTGCATGCTTCCACTCAGGCGTCATTGATGAACTCTCAAGGGATTAACGCGTTCAAAGAGATTGATACTGTAGTTCTTGCGCGCGAGCTTTCAGAGAAAGAGATAAAGATCATCCGAAGCAGAGTAAAGGCTTCTCTTGAGATATTCGTTCACGGCCATCTCTGTGTCTCTTGTTCAGGGCAGTGCCTGATCTCCTCATTCATAGGCAAGCGCAGCGGCAATAGAGGGACATGCGCAAGCAGCTGCAGGAAGCTCTACCAGGACGATAAAGGAAGGCGGGGATTCCTCCTAAGCCCTAAAGATCTTATGCTCGCTGACAGGATGGACGCCATACTCGCTGCAGGAATTGACACTGTCAAGATAGAGGGAAGGATGAAGAGCCCTGAATACGTCGGGATAACCACTAGGATATATCGGAAGATGATTGATGCATCTCTTGCCGGAAAGCATGTCTTAATCACTAAAGAAGACATTAACAATCTTAGGATGGGATTCAACAGGGATTTTACTCACGGATTCTTTTCTGAAGAGAATATCATAGATCCTTCAATGCCGACAAACAGGGGGATATCTTTAGGCACTGTAAGGGATGGCTCTCTCTTGCTTGAGCACGATCTTAATGTGCTTGACGGGGTAGGCTTCTGGAGGCAGGGCAGCAGGGGAAGGATGGAAGGGCTGATTCTCAAAGCACTCTCTGTGATGGGAAGAAATGTTGATCACGCAAGGAAAGGGCAGGCAGTTGTTATTAATTCAAGGCATTTCATGAATGGGGCACAGGTCTTTTTGACATCTCAGAACAAAGGGCTTGAGCCGTCAGGTCTGCCTAAACTCGTCACTTTTGATATTGCAGTGAGCGGTAAAGAGGAGAAGAAACTTAGACTGTCCTGTTCAGGAAGTAGTTACTCATTCCAGGCAGAGTCTTTAATAGCCTTGCAAGAGGCAAAGACTTACACATTGACCAAGGAACTTTTAAGCAAAGAGTTAGAGAAATCAATCTCCCATCGTGGAATAAAGTGGAATATCTCAGAATTCAATGTCCCTGAAGGATTATTCCTTCCCTCAAGCATGCTTTCTGTGCTGAGGAAAGAGTTAGAGAATTCAGTCTTTAGCGCAATGACTCCTGAACGTAAATCTTGCCTTAGTGAATTGCCCAGCATTAAAGAGCAGACTTCCGATTGCGAGCCAAGATTGTTGGTTAAAGTCCATTCTTTAGAGCAATTGAAAGAGGCGAACGAGTCAGGAGTTTATGCTATCTATTATGATTTGTTCAGCCCTGATGCCTTGGCTGCTAAAGAGGCCTGCACTAAGACAAGATTCTTTTTAGACACTCCAGTCATAATGACTGATAAAGATGTCGAAGAAGGTGAGCGCATAATCTCGCTGATAAAGCCTGACGGGATAACTGTGAGCAATTGGGGAAT